>NZ_AYTV01000026.1:0-156755 GCF_002752615.1 Mesotoga sp. H07.pep.5.3 | reverse complement strand
TAAGAAGAAACATATCCCAGTTCTTCAAGGGAGAACACAACTACGTCAAAGCCGTTGACGGAGTATCCTTCTCGATAAAGAGGGGCGAGATATTCGGTCTAGTTGGAGAGTCCGGTTGTGGAAAGACCACTACGGGAAAACTAATCATGAAACTCCTAGAACCCACAGGCGGGACAATGTTCCTAAACGGAAAGGATGTAACTCATATAGAGAAAGATGAACTGAAGATTTACAGAAGGAACGTACAGATGATCTTTCAGGACCCATACGCTTCAATGAACCCTCGATTCAAGATAAGGGATGTCATGGAGGAACCTCTAATAATACACAAACTCGGAGAAGACAGGGATGAGAGAATGAAGATGATCGAGAAGGCTTTAAGGGAAGTCAAGCTCAATCCTCCAGATGAATTCCTTGTGAGATATCCCCATATGTTATCCGGGGGTCAGAGACAGAGGGCAGCTACCGCGAGGACTCTTCTTCTAAACCCCGAGCTTCTCGTTGCGGATGAACCGGTATCCATGATTGACCTTTCCACCAGGGCCGAAATACTCCACATGATGAAGGAAGTGCAGAGAGACCTTGGCCTTACCTATCTCTACATAACACACGATCTCTCCACTGCGAGATACTTCACCGACAGGATAGCCGTGATGTACCTTGGAAAGATAATAGAGATAGGAGATCCAGATGATGTTATAGACAATCCAGTTCATCCATACACAAGGGCTCTCATCGCTGCCGTATGCGAACCGGTAGCGGGAAAGGTAAACAAACCGAAGATAGTACCGATAAAGGGAGAGATCCCATCTGCCGCCAATATTCCAAAGGGCTGCAGATTCCATCCCAGATGTCCTTATGCAAAAGAAGAATGCTGGGAGAAGGAAGAACCTCAGCTTCAGGAGATAGAAAATGGTCACTTCCACGCCTGCAGAAGATGGAAGGAAGTAGCTGATGAAAACCGAGGGTAGAGGTTGGTGGTTGGGGGTCGGAAGATCAAGAGAAACCGGTTCTCCGTTGGACGGTTCACCGTTCTCCGAATAAAAAACCTGTTCTTCGTTCCAGAGCGAAGATCAGTTCTTCGTTCTTGGTTAGAGCAATGAAGCAAGAGCATCCAGATTCCGACCAGTAGCTTTGTCGGAATGACAGAATCTGGCCCTTTCGGAAAAACCATTTGCTGTCATCCCGAACTTGTTTCGGGATCTGATCTTGTGAAGGGAGACCGGCGTTTCGGGTTCGTTGAAGGAAGAGCAAAGAATCAGTCTCAAGTTCCAAGTTGTGAGTTGTAAGAAGAACAAGAGACCGAGAAGAAAGCAGATTAAAGTAATTTGATCAAGACCAACTTATTTTGTCATCCTGAAGTGCTCCTGTTCAGGATCTGGGCTTCGAAAGACTGAGGGTAGAGGTTAGTAATCAGAGGTTGGAAGAGCAACGAAAGCCGGATTACCGTTGGACGGTTCTCCGTTAATCGAATAAAACCTGTTTTTCATTCCTGATCAAAGTGAAAAAACGAGAGATTCTGAATCAAGTTCAGATGACGCGAAGTGCAGGGTATCGATTACAGGGTATGGGGTCTCGTGAAGAGAACCAACAATCAATTCAGGTTTCAATGCAACTGAGAAAGTTGTCCCGACATCGGCTTTTCGAAGTTCCTCACTGTGTCATCCCGAACTTGTTTCGGGATCTGCTCTTGAATCAATCGAAGATGCGAGTTCGATGTTGCTGGTTGAAAAAACTTGAGGCCGAGATTCTGAATCAAGTTCAGAATGACCTGATGTGACGTTCTCAGAATTATCAAACACTGTCATCCCGAACTTGTTTCGGGATCTGGTTTTAAGAACGAACAACCTGGACGCGTAGCGTCGGAACGAAGAACCGTTCTTCTCGAAGGACGGGTCCTTGCTCTTGGAAGAAGGACCAAGGACGGCTCTTCACAGCGCTCAGAGTCTCTCATGCTTTCAACTTGGAACTGAGAACTTGCAACTGATCTTTTAGCGTACAGCGGGTCTTAGGATAGAGATGCTGAAACAAGTTCAGCATGACGCCGAGAACGGGGGTTCGATTACAGGGTCGGGGTCTCGTTAACAGAAACGGCAATCATTTCAGGGGCTCACTGGCACTGAAAAAATTATCCAGACAGCGGCTTCAAGAAGCCCCTCACTCTGTCATCCCTAACTTGTTTCGGGATCTGCTCTTGAACCAATTGAAGATGCGAGTTCGATGTTGCTGGTTGAAAAAACTTGAGGCCGAGATTCTGAATCAAGTTCAGAATGACCTGATGTGACGTTCTCAGAATTATCAAACACTGTCATCCCGAACTTGTTTCGGGATCTGGTTTTAAGAACGAACAACCTGGACGCGTAGCGTCGGAACGAAGAACCGTTCTTCTCGAAGGATGGGTCCTTGCTCTTGGACGAAGGACCAAGGACTGCTTTTCACAGCGCTCAGAGTCTCTTATGCTTTCAACTTGGAACTGAGAACTTGCAACTGATCTTTTAGCTTACAGCGGTTCTTATCCTTGCAACTTGGAACAGATAACTTACAACTGATCTTCCCGAAGAACCAAGGACGTTTTCTTCTTCATTATCCTTACCGCTCTGATTCTGGAAATGTTCTAAACGGTCCTCGTAAGGAAGAAAAAACGAGGGGCAGACTGATTCAATCCCCCCGTTCTTCGGTATTTAGCGAGAGATCCTAAAAGATCAATGTTCTCTCCAATCTGGATTCCATTTGGCAGCTACAAATCAATAAGACATTTCCAATATCCTTTCCAGATCTTTGGTTTTCAGGTTACCAGGTGTCACTTCGACAAGAGCTCCCATTGTTCTCATAGCATCCTCAGCAAGTCTACCAAGCATAGACTTCTCGACTCCAAGATCCTTAAGCGTAATGTCTATATCCACGCTTTTCTGAAGCCTGTGAATTAGTTCTATTGACATTTTCGAGAGCTTATCGATATCTACTTCACTTTCAGGAGCTCCCATAATTTGAGCTACTCTGGCCAATCTCTCTTTTGTATGAGGCCTTATGTAATCAAAGAATGCAGGGCCGGTTGCGCAAAGTCCAGCTCCATGGGTAGCGTTATAATGGGCGCTTATAGGATGCTCAATGGAATGATTTGCGATGCAGCCCGAAAGTGTTTCGCAAATTCCTGCGGCTGTACTTGCCCATGCGAGGGCTGTTCTAGCTTCGATGTTGTTGCCATCCCTGTAAGCTATGGGTAGATAATGATTTATGAGCGACATGGCTTCCAGAGCAAGAAGGTCTGACGTTGGTTGATGATTTGTATTTATGTAGGACTCGATTGCATGATAGAAAGCATCCATTCCGGTTGCCGCTGTTTGATAGGGCGGAAGAGTCTTCATAACCTCGGGATCGACAATAGAGACAGTAGGAAAAGTTTGGTCAAATCCGACACCTATCTTCTCGTCAGTTTCAGTATTGGTTACCACTGCAAAGGGGTCTGACTCGGTTCCGGTACCGTGAGTAGTGGGAATAGCGATAACAGGTAGCGCCGATTTGGGAATTCTTCCTCCCCCAGATCCAGTGTAATCCCAGCATTTACCGCCATCCTTAGCGACCACGGCTATTAGTTTTGCCGAGTCTACGGGGCTTCCCCCACCGAGACCGATGATCAGATCGCATCTTTCATTGTTTGCAAACTCAGCGCCTTTATCAACCGTAGATGAAAGGGGATTTGGGACTATCTCATCAAATACGGCCGTTTCTACTCCATTCTTCTCTAGAATAGCTATTACCTTGTCAAGAAGGCCAGTCTTTTTCGTACTGCTCTTACCCGTTACAATTAGTGCCTTCTTGCCCAAGGACTTTGCAAACTCTCCAACTCTGTTTAATGATCCAACACCGAACACTAGCCTTGTCGGCAAAAAATACTCGAAATTCGAAATCCTATCCACTTCATTAACCTCCTCAATGTCTATAAATCGAAAACAAATTGTTGATTTAACTCACATTACAGTGTTTCAACCATGAAACTCAAAACTATCGCCGGCCATAAGCTCCCGGACTTCGGCAGGAAATCTTTCTGCGATCTTCTTCACTACATTGTCACCTGTACAGTGACCAATATGGAACTTATCTATATCGAAACCCAATAGATATTCAAAGATCTCTTCAAGCTCATCTTCAGTCTTGTGCAACAAGTGCAGGCCTCCAACTACGTTCTTTACTTTTCCAAACCCCGATGCTTGTTTTACGATGTTACCAATCCCCCTGTGAGAGCAGCCGGTTATAACTGTCACAACACCATTTTGGACAACAGCAAGAGAAAGCTCGTCCTCAAAGAAATCTCGAATTCTTGTACCCCCTTTGATTCTGTTGTGCTTATCTCCAGGTCTTTCTTCGGTTACGAACGGAGCGGCAGTCATTACGTGTAGGCCGTTTGTGATCTCTCTCGAAGCGCGTACAGTTTCGATAGAAGCTCCGAGCCGCTCATATTCACTCCCAAAACCTTCTGGACTGGATTCCGTTGAACCGCTGAATTTCCTCTCAAGACATCCTTCGCCGACCATGACTTTTTTTGCGCCTGTTTTTTTCAAGACATTTCCTAGCCCACCAAGATGATCATAGTGACCATGACTGATAATAATCGACTCAACCTCGGAAAGATCTATACCCAATTTTCCGGCATTCTTAACTGCAACGTCGGTAGATCCGGTATCGAAAAGGAACTTCTTTCCATTCAGTTCGATAAAGAATGAAATTCCATGTTCAGATTCAAAACCTTCGAGACCTTTGTCATTGCAAAGAACAGTTATTTTCACGTTAATTCTCCTCTCTGCGATCGGGGGTTTAATCTCTTCCCCGAGCCACAAGTTTATCCACACTTCCGAAGTCCTAACAAGCGGAAAAAACCAATCAACACGAATCTCACTTATCAATCAAGATCCATTCTGGAATTTACCGGTTGATCAAAATCTGACTCTAAATAGTGCTTTCAAAGAGAAAGTTATCAGAAATTCCATGAATAACATTACAACAATCACGGGCCCTGGAGGCATGTCAAGCACGTATGATACAAAGATGCCCATCACGCTTGCCACTACTGCCATACCTAGTGAAATCAGAATCATACCTCTGAATGAACGGGCAATGGTCTTTGAAGTAACTGCAGGAATGACCAAAAAGGCAGTGACAAGAATTATTCCTGCAATTTTCACCGAGCCTACTACGCTCAGACTTATTCCTATTAGCACTGCATAATGTATAAATCCAATAGGTACACCGTAGTGTTTTGCCATCCCCTCATCGTAAGAGTAATAAAGCAGTTCTCGGTAAAACACCGCGAAGAAGACCCAGGCAATAACGTTAGCTACCAATAGCATCCAAACGTCTTCAGAAGTAACCATAAGTATATTACCGAAGAAAAGACCCATAACATCAGGAGTATAGCCCCGTATAAATGAGAGAGCAATTACGCCCAGCGACATCGAAAGAGGGAGAAGCATTCCAATAACACTACTCTCGGACAGTTTGTTCTTTCTCGTAAAATAACTGACGGCAACTGCAAAAATCACGGCCGTAATCGCAGCCATGAGAATATAGTTCGTTCCGAGCAGCAGACCAAATGCAATACCGCCGAACGTCGCGTGAGCTGCACCATCACCAATGAATTCAATCTTTCTAAGAACAACCACGCTTGAAAAGATACCCGTAAGTGCACTTACAAGAACTGCGGCTAAAATAGCATTACGCAAGAAACTGTATGATATGATATCACTTATAAAATCCTGAATCATAAATGATGCTCCCTTTCGAAATGATCTCTTGATCTTATGAAGAAATCAAGATCGCTAGAGAACGCGGACTGCAGTTCCTCTGGAGTAATACTATCCGCATCATTATAGCAATGTAGAGTCTTGTTAATGCACATCACAGTATCACAAGCGTCAAAAACCATTCCAATGTCATGGCTTACCATTAGTATGCCTATACTCTTTTCATTCTTGAGAGACTCGAGTAACCTGTAAAAAGAAGCTTTACCCATCTCATCGACTCCAGCTTCCGGTTCATCGAGTATAAGCAAGTCGGGATCGGAGGCCAACGCCCTTGCCAACATCAGTCTCTGATACTCACCGCCCGAAAGCGTGCCGGCCTTTCTATCTCTCAGATCTAAAATACCTACCGTCCTGAGGAGATCATCCACTCTAATCCAGTCGCTCTTTCTGAAGGGCCTCAAGATTCCACGATCACCGTATAGCCCCATCGCAGCCACTTCTCTTACCTTTATAGGGAAATCTCTCTTCCTGTCTGGATTCTGAGATAGATATCCAATCTTCCCGGAAACAACGATCTTTCCCGAATAGACTTCAAGATCTCCAACTATCGCTTTTATGAGGGTTGTTTTCCCTGCACCATTCGGCCCTATTATCCCAACGAATTCCTTTCTTGAGATACTGAAAGAAACGTCCCTCAGAATCCAATGACTTCCAATTCTATAGCTCAAATTTTCGACACTCAGAATTTTATTTTCCATCAAATACCCTCATCATTTCGTCGAGATTCCACTGTAGAAGCTCAATAATGCTTTCCA
Source organism: Mesotoga sp. H07.pep.5.3 (assembly GCF_002752615.1). Lineage (NCBI taxonomy): Bacteria > Thermotogati > Thermotogota > Thermotogae > Kosmotogales > Kosmotogaceae > Mesotoga > Mesotoga sp. H07.pep.5.3. The sequence continues at coordinate 150,202 of NZ_AYTV01000026.1, read as the reverse complement.
TTGAGAGACCTAAACTATCCAGTTCGCCATGACCGACCGCTGTTTCGCTTTTCAGTATATCTATGGCTCTCTTTGAATGCTGGTACTCAGCAAATATTCCAATGACATCCTTTTCTCTTACAAAGTCAACGAGTTCCTTTATTTCCCCTATACTGGGCTCATCGCCAACTCCTTCAAGAACAGGCTCAAGCTCTATTCCATATCTTCTAAAGAAGTAAGTGAAACTTGGATGAGCAACTATTACAATCGACCCTCGAAATCTCTCCAAATAAGAGCTGGCCTTTTCATCGAAATCATGAAGCTCGGAAATTAGTTTTTCTGCGTTTACTTTGTAAAACACCGAGTTAACCGGATCAATATTGGACAGTTCTTCCACGATAACGGGAATCAAGTAGTCGGACAGAATTACTGGATCAAGCCAGATGTGAGGGTTGAAATGGTGTAAGTCGGTGTTCGCTTCACCAATTTCATCTTCAGATACAAGAAAGTCATCCGGCAACTGATTCCCCATGTATAACACGCGCTTTCCCTGCGCTGCCAGATCTTCAAGATAACTCTCTAGGAAACTCTCCAAATTTAAACCATTCGCAATGACTAAGTCCGCTTCATTTAGCTTTCTCACGTCCGATATCTTGGGAGAGAATATATGTGGGTTCTGACCGGGTCCAATCAGAAGATCGACCTGGCCATTCTTACCGGCTATCTCCTTAACAATCAAATAGTAAGGGTTTATGGTAGCCACAATTCTGAGAGGCAACAGGGTTGTTGAAAACAGAATCATTAGCGCTGTAATAGTTAGTAAAGTCCGTTTTTTCATAGCTTCCCATCCTCTATGTCGGAGAGCAGTTTTCTCTTGCACTCTCCACAAATTCCAATGAAGTAAAATACATGATTAGTAATCGTAAAATCACGGCTTTCCGCAACTTTCTTTGCAAAAGAATCTGCAAAACACTCATAAAATGGTTCGGTTTTGTGGCACTTTTTGCAGTGCAAAAAATGTACCGGTTCTCTTTCACTACTGAAATAAAATCTCGTCTCGCACTCGAAGGATATTGACCGTATTAGCCCCTCATCTTCCAAAAAGGCAAGGCTTCTATAAACGCTTGAAAGGTTTGGTTTCTCCTTCAGCGCTCCATAAATACCATCGGCACTCAAAGGCGATTCAGAGTTGTTTATCAGATCCAAAACTTCTCTTCTAAGTGATGTCAGTCTTTTCAATTGACACCTCCGTATTGCAATTCATTTGCGCAAACTCATTGCAATCTATTTTTGCATATACTTTTCTTCTTGTCAATTCTCTTGGATTCTAAGACTGCTTTCGCATTGGAAGTATTTCAAGCAGCTTTTGGAAGAAGAAAAGGCGAGGAATTTGCAAATTGAGATATTCCGGTGATCTCTATGGCCGGGTCTCTCAATAGAATCAGGACCTTGCCAGAATCATCCTGCCAGATCTCACCGAAAACCCTGATTTTCTTTCTGTACAGTCTTTGCAAATCTTTGGAATCCTGACCGAAAAGTGTCGCTTCCTCAGGCCTTACTCTCACGACAATATCATCACCAACTACCGTAAGGCCATTTACGTCAATCACAGTGAACTCGACCCATACTATCTTTCCGAGAAAACCGCCCAATTGATACGGATAAAGGGCTTCACGAACCTCAGAGGCATCATAAACTTGAAAATCATTGTAGGATGAGAAGATCCCACTTCTGTTATTGAAAGCCTGTCTGTAGGCTTCTCTGATTTTCGCTGAATTATGGGAGGTATCTTCATAGGTTAGAGGTCTCGCCAGACCCTGCCTGACTAGTTCTGCATTCACAAATTCACCTTCAGAGTTGAAGAGGTAAGCAAGATGCCTTCCGTAAGAATCCTTTCCATGGAGTTCAAGGGTAACCTTTCCATTGTTCAGGACCATCTGCTTCAAGAACTCTCTTGCTTCTTCGGCAAATTGACCGGCCGGCTTGCTTCCTGAAGTGACCTCTGGTGCATCTATACCAATGAGCCTAACCGTTCCTTGAAGAGCCTTTACAGTAATAGAGTCACCATCAATCACAGAAGTTACTGTTGTCGTTAGTTTGGAACGATCGCATCCTTGAAGAAAAAAGAATGAGAAGAAAAAAACAAGGCTTAGAACTATGAAAACACTCTTTTTCACTTCTTGCCTCCTCTATATCGATTTCTACCTGTGTAAGCCCATTATACAATTGCACTCTGACCTTTGGCTTTCACAGATGGAAGAATGATCCTTTAATGAGCAAATATGTAAATTTGTACTTTACAGGTAGAATAGAAACGACTGAAAAGCAAAGGGTGGTGAAACAATGAAAGACAACATTTCCTCAGAGCAGCTCTCAGAACTTCTTACGCAGGCTTTGTCTCTTATTGAGGACGGAGTAGCTGTGCTCGATGAATTCTCGAACGTGCTTGTGGCAAACAACCGGGCCTCAAATCTGATAGAAGGGTTGCGGGAAGAGATTAAGAAGAAGATGAGAGATTTGATACGTAGAAGTGAAGAGGCTTTGGAATACCACCACATAAGAAAGAACGGGAGATGGTTGAGGTATTATTTGAAGAAATTATCGGTACCAAATGCATTGTACTTTCTCTTTGTGGTAGAAGATATCTCAGACTTGAAGCTAGCCGAACAAACAATTTCTGAACTTGCCCATTTTGACGGCGAGACTGGGCTCCCAAATTACGTGCTTTTCAGAGACAGATTGAACATGGCAATATTTAGAAGCAGAAGAAACAACCTGTTTTCGATGGTCGCTGCATTTGAACTAAGTAATAGAGAAGCAGTTCAGAGCATCCAAGAAGCAACGCTTGTAGAGATAACAGAAGAGCTTGTCAAGGGCATAAGAAAGAGCGATACGCTGTGTAGGTTTTCTAGAAGAGAATTTCTTCTGCTTGCCGAGGACCTTAAAAATCCTGATTCCGCCGCCAGGATAATTGGAAAAGTCCTTAGTTCCTTTGAGAAGTGGAAATTGGACCAAGGCGATTCAACGCTGGAACTCAAAGCGGGATCTGTCTTGCTCCCAAGGGACGGAGTGGAAGCGGAGTTGCTTGTCAACAAAGCCTTCGCTTCGATAAGATCGCAAGGAGTCGAATAGTCATGAAATTCATTGTCATTGTGGTTTCTTTGCTCTCGGTAGTCTTAATTGCTCCCTTTCTCATCCCCGTGAGAGATCTGGAGGGCACTGTGGACCCTCTTCTACTTGCAGACGAAGATAGCATGTTTGTCAACATAAAGAACATAAACATTCATTACAAGAGCGCCGGTGAAGGTTCTACTTTGGTCCTTCTTCTTCATGGGTTTGGGGCCAGCACTTTTTCGTGGCGCGAGGTAATTGGTCCTTTAGCTGAGGAGTATTTCGTAGTCGCGTTCGACAGACCTGGATTTGGTTTTACCTCAAGACCGTTGGGTAAAGATCTTGAGGTTTTCAACCCTTATTCAATGGAAGGTCAGGTAGAACTTACAGTATCACTTATCGAGCATCTGGGATATGAAGAGGCTATCCTGATCGGTAATTCTGCCGGCGGCCTTACTGCACTGGAAGTAGCGGCATCGTACCCACAAAAGGTCAAAGGACTCGTACTCGTAGATGCTGCCGTATATACGAACGATGCAGATAACCCATTTTTCAACTTACTGACAAACACACCACAGGGTAGACATCTAGGTCCTCTTGTATCGAGAATTTTTCTGGGAAACTCACGAAATCTTCTAGATCTGGCTTGGTACGATACCAGCAAGCTGACCCCAGATATTCTTGAAGGATACGAAAAACCACTGAAGGCGGAAAACTGGGACAGAGCTTTGTGGGAACTGACGCTTGCAAGAAAGCCTTACGACTATTCCAAAATTCCCGTGATTTATGTACCGTCATTAGTTATCACTGGAGATAACGACAGAATAGTACCCGTTGAGGACTCAGTAAGGCTCGCGAAAGAGCTTCCCTTAGCCCAGCTGTCAATCATTCCAGATACGGGCCACCTACCACATGAGGAAAGCCCCGGGGAATTCCTCGAAATTGTACTGCCATTCTTGAGATCGCTAGCAACAATGGACTAGAGAATTGGAATCCAAATAGAATACGGCGCAAAAATATGGAAAAGAAACAGCGCCCATGTGGCTATCATCAGGCCTTTATGTATGGGTCTCCATTTCTTCTTCATAGCCGAAACATACTTTCCTAACAAATATACTATGAACTGTGCAAATACCCCGATGAAAACAAGACTACCACTGTACAGGACAAAACCTCCTGTTGCAAGATAACCATGATAAAGGGCAGTGAACAAGAGAATTGAACCAGTCCAAGGATGAACAGCGGCCAGGACTACCATCAGTTTCTTAAAGCCCTTCCAGGGAAAACGCTCAAGCCTTTTATTGAATGTGCGGTAGAACCATCTTGTCAGAAAAAGAGATGTGTTTATGACAAGAAGAGTGAAGTTTATCCATCCAAGAGTTTTCATCCACGTGTACACTTTCGCACCTCCAACACAATGACATGCAAATAAGATACCAGTTTTAGTTCTCGAAAACCCCATTTATCAAGTGTCAAAACAAGAGGCAAGAACCGGATATCTTAGCTGTGAAGAGATGGAACAACTATCAGATTTGTTATCGAGTTTCGCGCAGAAGTGAACCATGAACTGTCGTAAGGCATTTGGTGAAAGTGCCTTCTTGCAAAAAGATAGACAGTGGTACTTTTTCCAATTTATAGTCTTGCCAGCCGCATACAATTTCGGAGGCCGCAATCTATTCTAGTTCGGCAGAAATCAAGTTGAAAGCTCATTACAACAGACTATTGGTTGATCTTCCTTAGCAACCAGGCCATGTTTTCACCGAGAACTCTCATCGTTCGTATTCCCTCTTTATCTTTCTCGAAATCCCCTTTTCGCCAGGCTAGAGAGAGATTCCAGTATGATGAACCGGGAATTATCATTTGAGAGATAAGGAAAAAGTGATTGATAGAATCGAATGCGTGAACAGATCCTCCTCTTCGAACCGCTACTACGGCCGCACCTACTTTTTTCTTAAACATAGCGTTGTTGGCAAGTGCCACCATCCCTGCTCTGTCAATCAGAGCCTTCACCTCGGGCGAGAGATCCGCAAAATAAGTCGGCGTCCCGAAGATAATTCCGTCTGCCTCAAGCATCTTTTCTATGCAACCGTTAACATAGTCATCAACTATTGCGCATCTCCTGTTTTTCGTCTCGAAGCAGATATTGCAGGCAGTGCACCCCATTACGGGGTTCCCGCCAATTTGTACTATCTCGGTATCTATTCCTCCATCATTTAGAACAGTGAAGACTTCTTCAATCATCTTAGAGGTGTTTCCATCAACACGCGGACTTCCATTAAAGGCTACCACTTTCATTCTTGACCTCCATCTACATGGTTGAAAAATGGAAGGGCATCCCCCTCCACTAATCTATCACCTAAACATTTCTTCTATCAACCTTTGATGAGTCTTTTCGCCTCATCTAGTGAGGGTATCTTCCCGGATATAACGATCTTTCCATCGACTGCGACAGCGGGAGTCGATACTATTCCCTTCTCCATGATCACCATCATGTCTGTTACCTTCTCCACTATCGCATCTGAATCCAACTCTTCAACGGCCATCTTCATAATCTTTTCTGTCTGTTTGCACCTCGGACAGCCCGAACCAAAGATTTCGATCTTCATTGTGCGACCTCCTTAATCCTAAAATAGACTTCCATATATGAATCCCCACAGCGTGGAGAATAACACTACCAGTCCAAAGTAAGTGAATGCTCTCTTCTTTCCCAGAAGTTTAGTTATAACTATCATGCTAGGCAAACTAAGTGAATTACCCGCCATAAAGAGCGCCAGGGCGGGACCTTTTCCCATTCCTAGAAACATTAGCGACTGGACGATAGGAACTTCAGTCAGAGTCGCGAAATACATGAAAGCTCCAAAGACTGATGCAAAGAGAGTTGAGACAAATCTGTTGCCCCCAAGAAGTGACTCGACAACGCTCTGGGGAAGCGCGCTGGATATTATTCCAGCGGCAAAGACTCCGAAGAAAAGGTAAGGAAGAATCTTCTTCGCAAAATCCCAAGTCTCACCTATCCATTGATTTCTCAGTTCTCCCTTGAAACGTATAGCCATAACAAAAACCACAATAGCGGAGATAATCAGTATTGATGCCTTAACTATCGGATCGATAGCCAGGCCGCCAACAATTAAGAAGGTCATCTGGAGACCCAGAAAACCAATCGCCTCAGGCCAGGAAACATGATCATCCGATTCCTGGGTCGCAAAACCTCCTGATCCCTTTTCTCTAAAGATGCTCTGCATCGTTAAACCAACAAAAATTGCCGAGGTCGAGGCTCCAAGAATTCTCACAAGTGCCATCTCCCATCCAATAGCACTTCCAGTCAAGAAGATTGCAGCAACGTTTATCGCCGGACCGCTAAAGAGGAAGGCAACTGCCGGTCCAAGGCCGGCGCCCCGTTTGTATATACCTCCGAAAAGAGGAAGAATTGTACAAGAACAAACTGCCAGAATTCCACCAGAAATGGCAGCGATTGGATATGAAATGATCTTTCGGGCGTCGGGACCCAGTAGTTTCAATATTGAATCCTTCCGTATAAATACAGTGATAGTGCCTGCAATGAAAAAGGCAGGCACAAGACAGAGAAGTACGTGTTCTCTTGCATATGAACCAAGCATTGTAAATCCGCTGATTATTGCATCCTGTACATATTGACTTCCAAAAGGAAGAAAATAGAAAACAAGAAAACCAGCTGCCAACAATACGAACTTCGTAACTTCTTTCTTCAAATCTTTCTCCATCTCAATTATGTCTCCTATTCACTAATGCTCGCAGCCTGTGCACATATCGCATCAATACTTTCCTTACCGGTTATTCTTTCTAGTATTATCGCCATAAGTAGTATTCCCGGAATGTTTATTGCCAATCTGAGCAGAGCAAACCCTGCACCCAGTGATCCCATTTCGAACATGAACATCGGAATCTTAGTTGTTGACCAAGCTCCAACGAAGATCAGTACGTTCGAAAACTTCACTCCTTTCTTCATGAAGACCGCTGCTATTGGAAAGGCGCCATATAAAGGTCCCGCCGCAGCCGCTCCAAGAAGAAAGGATAGTGATATTCCCTTGATACCTGATTCCTCTCCCAGATGTTTGGTAATCTTCTCTCTCGGAATCCAGACATCGAGAAGGCCCAAGAGAATAAATATCGGAGGAATAACTGATAACATTTCCAAAAAACTCGTTCCAGTAATGCTCAGTGCGTTTCGCCCGACTTGATTGTTTGCGGCAAATACTGCAGAAACGAACCCTGCCATTACTAGCGGAAAGACATACCTTTTCGCCTTCATCCCAGAATCACTCCCATAAGACCGGCAACTATAAACGAGAATCCAAATGCCATCACGTTTCTCATAATCGTCAGTCTACTTCCAAAATATTTCTTCTCAACCGGAAAAGTAACAACTCCAACCATCATCAGAGTGGAAATGAAAAGAGCTATCTGAGTTATCCCGGCTCCATTATCGAGCAACATGACCGCCGTGGGAAAAGCGACAAAACCGGGAATCAAAGTGATTGATCCAACAGCTGAAGCTATAAGCAACCCCCAAACTCCCGAACTTTCTCCTAGCAGCTGCGAAATTGTCTCGGGATTCAACAGCGCGATAAGCAATCCAACGAAAAGCAGAATAGCGATCAGTTCAGGCAGAATTCCCTCAAATGATCTCCACGCTTTCTCGAGCGCCATAAGTGTCTTTTTTCGACTTACAATGAGAGAGATAACTAGAAGCGATCCAGTTATGAAATAGATTACAGTGCTGTACACAGTCATCTACTCCGATTCTTGTGATGACACATCAGTGATTGACTTGGCAAGCTCGACAATCTCCAGGACTCTTCTATCTGCTATGCTGAGCTCCTTTCTCGCACCATTCCTGTTCTCTTTGACGAGGCCCGCATCTACCAATGCCTTAACGTGCCTTGAGAGAGTTGTTTTATCTATCGCAAAAAGATCATCCAGCTCGCAAATACATAGGGTACCCTTTGAAAGTTGTTCAAGAATTTTTAATCGCCAGCTACAACCCAGTGCCTTGAAAAGCATGACTGTCCTTTTGTTCATCAGACACCTCCAAACGGGATATACTAATAGAATAATCCATGTTGCATTGTTGTGCAACAATGAAAGAATACTGAGACAATATTTATCGAGTAATATCTATCTAGTCTGGAGATCACTACTGGAGGTCAAGAAAAATGAGAATCGTATTCTTTTCGGATATACACGGAAATCTTGAGGCTCTTGAGGCAGTGCTGAAAGATATTGAGAGTCAAAACATTGAAAGAATTTACTGTCTTGGAGATCTAGTAGGGTATGGCCCTCAGCCACAAGAGGTTGTTCAAAGAATTCGCGACCTTAAAATCCCTACGATAATGGGAAATTATGATGATGCGATAGGTTATGAAAAGAAAAGCTGCGGCTGCGCATATAATCCCGGCAGAGAAACGGAAGTTGGAGACGAGTCCTTAAACTGGAGCATAACAAATACTTCAGCTGCAGCTAAGGAGTTCCTACGTTCACTTCCTCACACATTGGAATTCGAAGAAGAGGGTGTGAAATTTCTTCTTGTTCATGGAAGCCCTGTAGATCATTTACTTGAGTACATAAGGCCAGATACTTCAAGCGAAAGGCTACAGAAAGTGCTGGAGAGGGTCAAAGCCGATGTTGTCGTCAACGGTCATACGCATCTTCCCATGGTTCGCTGGGCGATGGGAAAACTCGTCTTCAACGACGGCAGCGTCGGCAGGCCTAAGGACGGAAATCCCAAGGCCTGCTATTTGATTATTGATGTTGTCCAGCAGAGTATTTCATATGAATTTCGAAGAGTTGAGTATGACGTCAAATCTACAGTTGAGAAAATTACTGAGGTCGGCCTGCCTGCAGAACTTGGTCTAGTTCTTGTGCTTGGCAAAGGATACGAAATGGGGCAGTCGAAATCAAAGAACACAATTGACTTCAAGATCTGAAGCTCTCTGGTTTGATCTTTTGCGGGTTCCATAAGAGACGCTAATTGAGCCTGATACTAACGCGCTTTGATGAAAGGATTGAGACAAGAATAACGGCTCAGAAAATCTTTGGGAAAGAAACAAGTGGAGGTTCTTGGGTACGAAAAGCCGGCGAAAGAAATCCGAAATTGCGCAATTGCTTTTTGTGGAGGCAAAACGCTAAACTGAAGAGAATCATTAGAATCTGTTTGGTACTATTTGCCTCGATCAGTATTGCTTATTTTACTTATGACGAAATAATTCTCCTACATAAATCTTCGACGACCAGGGAGTCTGTTCTTGTGGAAATGTAGGACCCCTATCTTCCGGAAGATTATTCAGTTCTTTACTATTTTCGTGGCACCATCCGTTGCAAAACATGCCCAGTAATGGGGGCAAACGCGAAGAAAGTCCGATAATGATCATCGTAAGCATGTTCCTTCTTGAGTTCCGTTGAGTTTCAGAAACAAGGTGAAAGATCTAGGCAATGAGCCTCAAGAGAAGATCAAGAGCAAAGGTCTGCTTGGTGCCCTGATTCTCGGTTCTCTCTTCGCCCTCACCTTTTGCCCTGTATTGGCTGTACTATTCTTTGGAAGCGTAATACCACTCGCCATCAATGAACAGTCCAGGCTGTTGATTCCTGCTATCTGAGGAATCGGAACCGGCCTTCCTGTTGTCGTTGTTGCCATCGGAATTGCCATAAGCACGAAGCTGGTCGCGCAGATATTCAAGAGAATCAGCAAATTCAAATTCTGGGCTCGGACAGTTATAGGAGCAGGTTTCATAGACCTGGGAATCCATAAGTATAACGAGGACTTTCTTGTGAAACACTCAGCAAGAAACCGCTTCTCGAACAGAGGTCAAGCAATTCACTCAAGTCAGAACTATTATAATCTCACTCCAAACTTTGAAAGGATGAGCGAAAAGAAGGCATAGCCTGCCATCATGACTCCACTGGACAAGGCAAGTGCAACGTAGAAATTGATGCCTCTTCTGAGAAACAATGGCATAGCGACAAAGAAAATTAGAGAAGGAAGAACAAACACTAGAATACCGGTTGAGAGTTCTGCAACTTTACTTGAATTTTTTGTATCGTTGTAGAGCCAGAAAAGCGCGAGCATGGAAGTAAGAGGTAAAGATGCTATAAGTCCTCCAATGTATCCAGACTTCTTGCTGACTTCAGAAACAAGAGCGATTATTACCGATGACACAAGGATTTTCACGATGTATCTCAGCAAACTCCTTCACCTCCGCTTTGACTATTCTTCTTGCCCGAACTGCCCCAAGTACTTTGAATGATCTCATATCATTCCTGAGATTCTAATAGATTATCATACGCCGATTTAACTCAGCCTGTAACGAATTGTTCCTTCGTAAAAGCAATTACGATTAGTCCTCCAGTTGCAATGAGTGAAGCCATCATAATGAACATGCCGAAATAAGAATATTCCGCAACAGTTCCGGCCAGCAATGGCCCAACCATAAAACCAATGGCTCTGGCCGACCTAAGAAGTCCCAGAAACTCGGCTCTTCTCCCCGGCGGTGAACAGAGAGATACCATAGTACCGGCACCGTTTATGAAGGCTCCAAAGGCAATGCCAAGGCAGAAGTACCCAATCGCAATGAGGACCCAGTTCTTTGCCACGGCAAAGAAAACCATTGTGAATACTGTTAGACCTATGCCGATCAGTGTGCTCTTTCTTGGTCCAGTTTTAGATATCACCCTTCCAAAGAATATATGAGAAAAGATCTGCATAAAGGGGTTTATCGAAGTAATGATTGCTGTAGCCGCTCCTGACAAACCAATTCTTTCAGTCATATATATTGCAATTATCGAAGTGGCTCCAGCCGTTCCAAGTTGTCTCAAGAAAGTACCAGCATAGACAGCCCATAATCCATTTTCCCAGAGAGGCGTAGAATCCTCTTTCAAGGGGAACAACCTGTTCAAGAAGCCCTTTCTACGAGAGACGAGGTGTTTCTCTTCCTTCAAGAAAAGGACAGGTATGACAGCAATCAGAGCAACGAATGCATACCAGTTTATAGCCTGGCTCACAGTGAAAAAGACTAGAAGAATCGAGAGCATAATTCTGCCAGTTAGCATTCCGATTGAATTTGCAGTATTCAATATCGACAGTTCTCTTGAAGTATTCCTGACCGAATCCCGTGAATGCTCAGTGCTCAGAGCCATTGCTATAGGTTCGAATCCAGCGGTAAAGAAAGCAATTAATGAAGAAAAGAGAATGAATACTATGGGAGTCTCAATTACTGAATAGGCAAAGTAGAGAAAGGCCGGCGTGAGTACAAGTAATATCATCAGTAGTTTTCGTTTCTTAAGTCCGTCAGATATTGCTCCCCAGGCCGGAGAACCAAAAGTCTCTACAGCGCCTCTCACTGTTGTAAGAAGCCCGACCATAAGAAGTGAAGCCCCAAGCTCTCTTAGCTTCAGCTGCAAGAGCAAACCAAAACCGAACATCACAAAGAACACTAACAGAGATGTCAGCAAGAGTGGAAGACGTTTGTTATGCAAGGGAGATTCTCCTTTAGTTTGATTGACTTATTAATTATAGCATCAGCTTCCAATCCCTCAAATTGGTCAGAATTATCGTGATGAGGACTCAAATTCGATCAGATGACCATCACGTTCATTCAGAAATCCTTCTCTCTTCTTAACTTTCCACCTTCTTCTCGAGAAGAACTGAAAATTCTTTCATACCAATGGCTCTAGACCAGAAGTGATAATCACTTTCAAATACACATTCAAAGAAGGATTCTTCAACCCCCCTAATCAATAGATACTCACTTAGGAATGAAAGTAGGTTTCTTCCTATACCCATTCGACGAAAACGTTCGCTGACAAAAACAAATTCTATAAATCCGAGAAGACTGTAAGTCATAAGATCTTCGAAGACAGAATAGATTAGAACTCCCGCCGTTTCTTCATCTTGCCGGCAAATTAGAATTCTACCTCCAGAGTCCATGATTTCATTCAGATTGAAGAACAGCTCACTTGGCGTCATTTGAAGCTGGCGTTTTACTATTGTAGGAGAAGAAGAGATCTCGACAAAGACTTTTCCAAGATCATCAGGAAGACCGCGGAAGATTTCGAAGGCATTTATCCTAGAGTGTGAAAGTCGTTTATCGGTACTGAACGTAATTCTCTTTTCATTGAAGCCCTCACTTTTCAGCATATGCCATCCAGCTCCGAATCTATAGGTATTGGCGGTAATTGTCTGAAAAATAGGCTTAACTTCCTCCAAAGCAGACCTAAGAAGAGTCCTTCCTGCTCCTTCTCCTCTGTACCCTTTCTTGACATATAGATCATAGATGTGTCCAGATAAATTGGAAGAAAACCGTTCGTCCCTCTGTGGCCCAAAGTGGATATGCCCAATTATCTCTCCTTGGCCTCTCAAAACAAGCAATTTATCGCCTCTCTTAAAAAAATCAAAGTAGACTTCCTCAATTGGCCTGAGTTCTGAAAGCGAATACCTACCATTACTCGATTCGGGAATCGAGTGATACATCTTCTCCATAATCCGTCTTGACTCCTCAAAAGAGGGCTTATCAACATAGAAATCTTTCATCATAATACCGCCTATAGGAGAGATAAATGATACCGTTTTTATCCAACTCCTGTATGATTATAGTAACTTTGCACATGGAGGTGTAGCAGTGAAAAGAATCTCTCTATTTTTGGTTTTGCTCGTTTTCTCTGTGATTGCTCTTGGACAATCGGAGTTTATGATTCCTATGAGCACCGAGGATTTCGGATTGAGGGGACCCGTTAAGTCAGCAAAAATATTATACCCGGAGAACGAAATGGATCTGGGAGTCGACGAGGAGCTCGTCCTCTCTGGATACAGTGTTCTTTTCTTCAACGAGAATGGCAGTCTTGTTTCGCAGATTGAATATGACAAAGACGGTAATGAACAGAGTGCAATACTCTTCAATTACGACAGTAATGGGAAACTTCTTTCTGTATCGGGGAGAGAGAATGGTGTTGAGGAAAACGTCGACGAAATAAAGGTCGAAAACGGAAGAATTGCTGGAATAGTTGTTGAAGACTCCGAAGGCGACTCTAATTTGATCATGGAATATGATGAGGCAGGAAGACTGATCGCCCAGAAGATATCTGGAATGAGCGAAGGCCAGAAAATTGAAATGACTATCTCGATGAAGTACGATGACAACGGAAATCTAATTGAAGAGTCATTCGGAATGATGGGCATGGTAATGACAAAAACAGTCTTCGAATATAACGCTAAGAATCAGAGCATTAGAGAACTGGAGTACATGTATATGTTCGCAGAACCCGGAAGCGAACCGGAACCTATTGAATCTATTCTTGAATACAACGAGATGGGCGATGTTGTTCTGAGAATATCCGACAGCGCGTTTGGTGAAGAGAAAGAGGCCGTTGTATACGAGTATGAATATGATTCAATGGGAAACTATATGCATAAAGTAGGCTATTATGTAATGAACGCTGCTGATCTCGAAAAAGAAACCTGGAAAGAGACTGCAACTGTTGAAGAAGAAGAAACTCGCGAGATTGAGTATTACTGATCAAAATGCATAATCATAAGAGGGTGGAAACACCCTCTTTTTCATTTTGAAATATCTGCTTTCTCTTAAAAGTACCGCTGCCGATTTACTTCTGTCTTTTTGTTGTGCCATTACTACGATACTCACATTAAACACAGAATCTTACGCTAAAAACTCTAACAATCGAATTTATAACGTAATCGATCGTTGAGTCAATATAAACTTAAATATCTTTCTTTCAATACTATAATCTGCGTGCACAATGACTTATTGACATACAGCTCGAATATGAACAGGAAAGCTCCGCATGACGGGAAGGTGATATTATGCGGCTGAAAAGAGTATCAATAGTTATTGTTGCGGCTCTCGTTGCAATGCTCATGATATCTTCCTGTATTCCAAAAGACCCTGTTGTAGCTGCCACAAGAAAGTTCATTCAGTTCATAGAGGAGGAAGGAGAACCGGAAGGCCCATTTACCGGCCTATATCTGGGAGAAGTCGATCAGGACGATATCATCGGATCCGAGTCGGCTGGAGGCCAGGAACTCCAGTATCAGTTGCAAGGCATAAATGAATCAGGTTATTTCTTCTATCTGGATGAAGCTCCCGGTGCATTCTACGATCACCCTGGGAAACTCGTCGTTGTGTCAAAGACAAACGAGATTATCTTCGAAGAAGACACCGAAGGCTGGCCAACGATTAACGGAAACATTGTTTCACCTTTGAGCGATCGGAATCTCTATGCTAAAGCAGTTATTTGGGACAAGTGGAAATATGTCAGGGAAATAATCACTGGAACTGTTGTTGACTGGACACAAGTGTTTTTCAGGATAAAGGGGGCCGTAATTACCAGTGGACTCACTCCCACACAGAATCTTTACGCGGAGGCTCGAGATGTACGGGATCTTATGTCCAACGCTTTCAAGACAATAATGGGAACTGACAGAGTGCGTGACGTGAAGTATGTTTCGGGCGCAGCTGCTCCGAACTGGATTGCCGTTCTAGCCGCAATGGATGAGCTACTGACAACTGAAAAGGTAAACTATATGACTTTGTACTTTATTGCGCATGGAAACACGAACCTCATGAATCTCGGGGGAACGACTTTCTTCGCAAATCAGTTGAGAACTTATATACTCGAACACTCTGGCGTGAAGTTCTGCATAATCATCGAATCCTGCCATTCTGGTAGCTGGCTTGAGGGTCTGAAATCCGCCGGCGTTATCCCTCCAAATGTCGAAATAATAATAACTACAACTACCGCTACCAAGGGGGCTTATCCCGACTGGGACAGCGCAGGTGGCGCGGCGGATTACAATCCTTCAGACATGTATGTTGAGTGGTCGGGTGACTTCCTGCAGAAACTCTCTTCCTTTACCGGCACAGGCTGGTCAGAAGTCACATCCTACGCCTCTAGCAAATCCATAGACACCCTGCCCGCATTGTTGTACAAGTGTTACACGGCAATAAAGGGTGGAAGTCCTTCGACTACGTCATGGACTTTGACAGAGCGTTTTGTGGCAGGCCCTGTTCAGCAACCTATGATATACACGAAGTGGACACCTTAAGGTTATTATTGAAAAGTAAGTGAAGAGCGGGTGATTCCCGCTCTTTATTTTTCTCCTAGCTTTGTTCTTCGCAAATAGCTATAATTGAAATATGGATGTTCTTTCTATGGTCAAACCGGAAAAGCAAAAGGGTTACCTTGTAAGACTGAAGGTTCTTAAAGACGAGACAGATCTTCTCAGGGTCGACATCGAGCTCTACAAAACTTCAACCCACCCCGTGATAAGGGATTCACTTTTCGATGCCTCTATAATAAGGGCGTCCAAACTGGTACGCAACAGCGGCTTCACCATGAAGACTTTTCGAGAGTATATCCGACAAGGCTGCCCAAAACACTTTCGACGCGAATTATATCGAATAATGGACGATTTTGATAGAGAGGAAGCCCTCCTTGCAGAACGAATTAAGAAACTAAAGAATCGTCGTGATCGAGTGATCGTTCACATGGATCCGCGTTTTGCCTTTCATCCCGAGCGAGAAGATGAAAACAGAGTAGATCTAGAAGACATAGAAGCAATATGCTCACATCTTGAAAGACAGGTTGCTTTCTTCAGTGGAAAGCGCTTAGATGGTAAATGAAGCCAGCGTTTAAGGACCAATAAACCATCAGGAGTATTTCAACTGAGTTCCTTCTCTAGAGACTGAAACTGATAAACTGGAATGGCTAGACATGATTTATCAGTAGAGCTACAATTTGGACGACAAGCACCTATCTGGTGTAGCCGAAAGAATATCGACTGATGAATTACTCGAAGAATTCTTCTGTGACGAAGTTAGATATAAATATCTCCAGTCCTGTTCTCCTTCGTAGCACAATCAGAAAGAGTATGTCGACCAAAAGCTCTATTCATAACCTCTTTACGCATTAGAGATTATCTATTTTCTGAAAGACAGAATTACCGAAGAAACAAACCACTCAAAAAATGTGACCCGTGTGGATTCACGAATAATTCGCCCCTCGCGACAAGAAAAGTAAAAATCCCGAGCCCTCTGCCCTGATCAATCACTTTGTCCCAATCTTCGCTGTCTATAATCCCTTTACCGTAGGTAGCCCTTCCCTTCCGGAGTTGCCGAGAGCACTTGCGAAGCATCCCTTGCACTTGAGATTACACCTGTTAGTGATACCCAGTATCATTATTGGAGGAACCACTAATCCTTCCTTAAGGAGAGAGTCTCTCAACGATTCAGATTCTTTGAATGCTTCCAAGAGCTTGGCAGAACCACGAATGTATCTTGGATTTCTCACTGTCCATGGCAGAAAGACCTTCGACAGACGAGGATTCACAGACTTGAAAGCAAGATCAATCTTTTCTAAGATTCCCGATTTCATGTATCCACCTCCCGGAACATCTCAAAAACAATCTAGTCTTTTAGTCTTATAGTGTGACTTATGCGTTATGACAAAAGAAACTCTTTACTCCTTTCTTCAAACGTTATATCTTTACTTGAGTAGGCTGAGCTACAAAAATGAAATGTTTATAATACTTGACATTATGTAAAGTATTATGTACACTTGACCCAGGTGATGGCTATGAAGAACAGAATGAAGGAATTTAGATTCAAGAATGGAGAAATGACACAGGACAATATAGCAAGAATGGCCGGAGTAAGCCGGCAGACAATAATCGCGGTCGAAAAAGGGAAATTCAAACCTTCAGTTAAACTTGCTCTTAAGCTCGCAAATATTCTTCACTGTACTGTCGAAGAACTCTTTGAACTGGAAGAGGGTGATTAGGTTGTTGCTTAAAACGGGTATCTTGATATTTGATGTCTTCATAATTATCCTATCAGTTTCTCTCATTAAGACGGCGGTAGGCTGGTATTCTCTACTCTTGCTGGGCCTCTACCTCTTTCCTTCACTGAGGATGCTCCGATTAATCCCCGGATTTGACGAAAGGGAGAAGACAATCGACAGCCTTTCATCTAATATGGCTTTAGGAATAAGCTTCGTTTTAGCCATCTTTTATATTGGTATGAGTTACACCCTTACGATCGACGCCGCGATCTCTTTCATCCTTATTCCTTTTGTTGCAAAGGCCGTCTTTTTCTCCGGATTCACTCTTGAGAGAAGGCAGTTGGTTTCAATCATTGGAAGATCGGTGGGCTTGATATTTGTAGGATTCGCTCTTTTTTCCCACGGTTTTTCTACGGTCGCTTTGATAGAAATGCTGCCCGGTATCGTTATTATTATTTGCACGGAGCTTTCTCCCAGATACAGATGGTTCGGTCTCAGTTATCTGTTCTTAATAGGTATTGCAACATGGGTCTATTTACCAAACTTTGGAAGAATCACGTCGGTGCTTGTCTACTCATTGTTCGTGATTCCGTTCAGTGTTCTTCTGGTAAGATCTCTTCGGTGCTTGTTTACTCATTGTTCGTCATTCCGTTTAGTTTTCTTCTGGTAAGATCTCTTATGAAGACCTTGAACTATGAACTCTAGGTCTTTCTTCGATACTGCAAAGCCTCTGCAATGTGCCTGGCCTCGACTTTGCTTTCTTCGAGATCGGCAACTGTAAGTGCTACTTTTAGAACTCTATCAATGGCCCTTGCGGTTAATTTCATCTTATCCATGGCCGCCGAAAGAAGTGATCTCGATGCAGTATCGAGTGGGACGTATTCTTTCAGCAAGGCATGACCGAGCTGACTATTCGAAAATATGCTCATTCCCTCATATCTCTCCGACTGTCTCTTTCTTGCCGCAATGACCCTCTTCCGAATTTCGTCCGAGCTTTCTGTCGTCGAGTTTTCCATATACTTGTCGAAATCTAGTCTTGGCATATCCACAAAGATGTCTATTCTATCTTCCATTGGACCCGAGATCTTTCTGTTGTACCTCTGTATGTCATACCAAGAGCATGTACACTCTCTAGTTTTATCTCCGTACCACCCGCAGGGACAGGGATTCTGAGCAGCAACCATCATGAACCTTGCTGGATATGTCGCAGTTAGCTTCGCCCTGGCCACTGTTATCACTCCATCCTCTAGCGGCTGTCTGAGAGCCTCGATAACATCTCTTCTGAATTCCGGAAACTCGTCCATGAACAATACTCCATTATGAGCCAGACTAATCTCGCCCGGCTTTGCGTCATTGCCTCCTCCGACAATGGACGTTGTCGATGCAGTATGATGCGGCGATCTAAAAGGCCTCTCCTTTATTAGTCCTTTCTCTCCAAGGAGGCCCGCAACACTGTAAATCATCGTTGTCTCAATAGCCTCTTCCATAGTCAGAGGAGGAAGAATTGACGGAATCCTGCGTGCAAGCATTGTCTTGCCGCATCCTGGTGAACCTCGAAGAGAGATGTTGTGACCACCTGCAGCAGCAACTTCGGAAGCTCTTTTGGCAAACTCCTGACCTTTGATCTCAGACATGTCCGGCCCACTAACATTACCAAGTTCTGGCTGCGAATAAGCGATGGGAGACTTCTCTATATACCCGTTTAGAAAACCGACCAGATCGTTCAGATTATCGGCCGTAAATATTGTCAAATTGTCTACTATTGAAGCCTCCTGTCTGTTAGGAGCAGGTAGCACTATCTTCATACCCTTTGCCCTTCTTGAAAGTGAAAGCAAAATCGGCAATACTCCCCTTACTCTTCTCAAGCTTCCATCGAGACCTAGCTCTCCAAAGAAGACAAAGTCTGATAGGTCGGCGTTAATCTTTGAAGTGGCTTTTAGAAGTCCTACAGCTATCGGGAGATCAAGATAAGAACCCTCCTTCTTCACATCGCTAGGAGCGAGGTTCACAGTTATCCTTCCATTTGGAAGCTCAATCCCAGAATTCTTGACGGCACTCTTCACCCTCTTCTTGCTCTCCTTAATAACGGTGTCTCCTAGACCTACAATATCCATTTCCTGGATGACTGCCCTGCTGTCAATATCCAGCTCAACAAGAACATCCAGAACTTTCAAACCAACAGTTGTAACCGTTCTAACTCTTGAATAGCGCATCCCATAACCTCCTATCTCATCTCACATTATATCAATCAACGAGCGGAGAGGTGATATACTTAAGTTGAGGTATGGTCGAGGTGTGCATATGAAGAATACACATCGTATTAAAGTGAGAGCTCTCATTGTTAAAGACGAATCTGTCCTTCTTGTTCGTCATGAGCATCACGACAGACCTCCCTTCTGGTGTTTCCCTGGCGGCTTTGTCGAATCAGACGAAGATCTTTTCAGTGCAATCAAGAGAGAGATAAGGGAGGAGACTGAAGTAGTGGTTTCCCCACGCTCTGTCATTGCACTTCAGGAATTCAAAAGAGAAAGCCTTCTGGAGGTGATATTCTCCTGCGATTATGTCTCAGGAAAGTTGAAGCTGGGATCAGATCCAGATAATCCGGGAATCCCAACTCTGGTCGATGCGAAGTGGGTAAGAATTGATGAACTTGACAGGTTCAAAATACTTCCAGTTCAACTCGCTTCTCTTTTCAAGAACAGCTGGGATAATCTGTGCTCAGTAGAACTGTTCCAGATCGAAACCATGAGAGAGGTTCCCTAGAAGGACCATGATCCCCATGCACTGTAACGGTCTTTGATATTGTGATAACATGTAATAACGCAACTTGAGTCACATCACGCGAGAGGAGGGTTATCATGGATTACAACATCTACTCTAAAGACGTAACTGTAACAGACTCCATGAAAGACTACATCGACAAGAGGTTCTCGAAAGTGTCGAAAGTTGTCAACGAGGAGAAGCTAATCTCGATGGATCTCAGGCTCTCGAAGGAAAGAGCTTTTTACAAGATCGAAGCGACCGCCCACCTGCCAGGTGTCATGGTTCGTGTCGAGGAGAAGGGCAGTGACTTCTATACGGTCGTTGATTCATCATCGGATGCCTTTGAGAGAAGGATTAAGAGATTCAAGGAGAGAACTCGCTACAAACACAAAAACGGCCTTAAGGAAAACCTCGATTCAATTCCCTCCAAGTTTGAGGAAGACCACTCCACAATGATAACAAGACGCAAGAAGTTCACTATTAAACCTATGACCGAGGAAGAGGCCGTGCTTCAAATGGAGATGTTAGGCCACACTTTTTTCGTTTACAGAAATATTGACACAGATGAAGTGAATGTTCTCTATACCAGAAAGAATGGATCCATAGGAATAATTGAAATGACTGAATAGCGAAAGGCCACCTGAAGGTGGCCCGCTTTTTTATTATCCGATGAGATATACTGGTTGTAGAAAAACTGAAATCTAGTTCTGTCTATAGAAATGAAAGGGCGGTGGCAAGAATACAGAATAACAGAACACAGACTATAGTCTTCAGTCGAATCGAAGACGAGGTCAGAATTGCTTCGCTTGACGGTGATCAACTCGAAGAGATATTCTTTGAAGATATGGACAGCGAAAGTGTCACTGGAAATATCTATCTGGGTAAGGTAGAGAATGTTGTTCCCAGTCTGGAAGCGGCTTTTGTAAATATTGGAATTGGAAGAAATGCTTTTCTAAGATTCAAGGATGCATCGGGACAACCAAAACTTGAAAAGAATAACAAGGTTCTCGTACAGGTCAGCAAGGATCCTATCGGCTCGAAGGGACCTCAGATAACTCTGAAAGTCAGCATCCCCGGAAGGAGTCTGGTGTACACTCCCTTTTCAAAACATATCGGAATCTCTAAGAAGATTACGGACCAGCAAGAAAGACAAAGACTTACCGCAGTTGCGAAGTCCACTTTAGAAAACAAGGAAGGTGTGATATTCCGCACAGCCGCTTTCGGTGTTGGCGACGAGACAATAAAAGAAGAGCTTGAGAGTCTGCGTACCAACTGGAATCAGATCTGCGAGACGTTCAGGAGAAGCAGAAAACCAAAGATTTTATACGAGGAACCATCCTTTGTCGAGTACATTCTTAGAGAGAGACTTACAGAAAACACGAAAGAAATAGTGGTTGACTCGGAAGAGCTTTGGCACGACGTAGTGGCCGGAATCAGCAAGTTCAAATCGGGCTTCAAACCAGTCGTAAGATATGTCGAGGGCGACGCCTTCGCAAGCGAAGAAGTGTACGAGAAGATGAAGATCCTTTACACGAGAATGGTCTCTCTACCCGGCGGAGGAAACATCTACATAGACAGAACTGAAGCCATGACGGTAATCGACGTCAATTCGGCAAGCAATGTTTCCGGCAACGACGTTTCCGAAACCTCTCTAAATACAAACCTGGAGGCAGCTTCAGAAATAGCAAGACAGCTCAAACTCCGGAACATAGGCGGAATCGTTGTAATCGACTTCATTGACATGAAAAGCGATGAAGATCGTCAAAAGATCATTTCAAGTCTAACAGGTGAATTCAAGAAAGATAAGGCCAGGACAATGATCATGGGATTCACGAGGTTGGGACTTCTAGAAATGACAAGGAAGAGATCGTCTGCAGCCATTGGATCCAAGTTATACTCTTCTTGCCCGATTTGCAAGGGAACCGGGAGAATCGAGTCCCCGAGAGCAGTTTATCAGAGGTTGCTGAAGGATCTCGCGAGAGGCTTTGAAGATGAAACTATCAGCTCGGCAACCGTTCAGGTTTATCAGAACATGTCGGGAATCCTTACTCCAGAAAACCAGAAGAATCTTGCCAAATCTCTGAAAAGAGAAGTCTCGGTGGGCTTTACGTGGCCTATTCCTACCTCATATGAGATCAAGTTCGCAAAGAAGCAAGACAAACCAAAGAGAACACGAAGGAAAACGAAAAAGGAGTCCAGTTGACTCCCTTATCTATTCTGGTGGATGCGACAGGGATTGAACCTGTGGCCTCTTCCGTGTGAAGGAAGCGCTCTTCCGCTGAGCTACGCATCCGTATAGTAGATTCTATCACTGGCCAGATACAGTGTCAAGGTTTGACACCTGGCTTCGTGGTGGCATATGGTGCTGATGGTCTGAAAGAATAAAGGATCAGTTCCAAGTTGCCAAAAAAGTCGGGGGCGGAGGTTGCTGTCAAGGCGTTGGAAAGAGCAAAGAAATTGGTTCGCCGTTCGCCGAGGGAAACCTGTTATTCGTTCAAGAGCGAGGATCTGTTCTTCGTTCTTGGTCAATTTCAAAAGCCAAGATCAAGATGCTGAAAGAAGTTCGGCATGGAATTAGGAGCAGGGTATAGAGTATAGGGTCTGGGGTCTCGATAACGAAAGCAGTTGACCCATTCACGGCTTTCAGTGCTGCTGAGGATGTAATCCCTACAGTGGCCTTTGAAAGATCTCTACATATTCAACCCTCAGCGAATTTTCGAATAACCATTCGCTGTCATCCCGTGGAGTCTGCCCCAAAGCTCTCCTGTTTGAGACTTCTCTTTCGGGATCTCGTTCAGTGTCATCCCGAATTCATTTTGGGATCTAGTTTTCTAAAGGGCATATGTTCTTATCATGCAATCGGTCTTCCACATCAAAATTTATGTTCTAAAATCCGCAGTTACTCTTCCTGAGAACCGGGTTCAGCTCTAGAAAGAGAAATTGCGAAAACATGAACATTAGGCATTTGAGGTAATACTATTCCCTTCAAAGGCTTCTCAAGAAGATCGACACAACGGTAATACAACATGCATTTTATTCTCTCCGTGTTGCCTGTATTATCATATCTACCTGAAAACTCGAAGGCGATCTTCTCCCCTGTAGAGGGACCTCCACACCAGTCGGAAAAAGACAATGGAATCACTTGCTGAGAGTCGTCTTCATAAATTAGAAGAGCTTCGCCTGTGTAATCACCGTGATTCGCCGCACCAAGAATGCAGATCTTGTCGAACATTTCTGCCGAAAATGTCAGCGCCTGTCCTGTAAGCCTGAAGTTGTCGTTTCCGTCTACATTAACCATGAATTCGGTGTCTTCTACAGCAAGAGAACCGGAATCGATAGCTTTCTCAAGCTCTGAGGATATGTAGGAAGCTCCGAATAGTCCCTGAGGATTATCGAAGTTTGCTGTTTTCCTTTCGTCAGAGGTAGCAATTCCGTTGTTATCGAAATACTTGAGCAGATCTAGATGGACAAAACCATTCATCTCAATAAGGCTTACTGGAAGCACCGGTACTTGTAAAACGCTCTTTTCTCTCTCAAACACCCTGCCATCGATTACGGATACTCCCTCGTCAAATTCACTGCACCCTTTGAAATTGAAAACAATCGATACGTCATCTTCAACGAGATAAACTGCAACGATGTCTGGCACTAGAATGATCTGATCGATGTCAAAGCTTCCTTCGCTCAGTTTTCCTCCGACCGTAAGCGTTGTCTCTTTTCCATTTCCCTTGAGGACTCCTAGCTTCTGCACTGTTTTCTCTTCGATTTTTACCGTCTTTTCCGATTTTGATTCTCCGAGTCTCAAGGTGAAAACCACTTCATTCGTTCTTGCTTCATTTATAGCTGCAAAGACTGAATAGGAAGCCTCTACGAGGGTGACTGGTTGACGTAAGCTAAATGCTCCGGAAATTTTGGTCACCGCACTTCCTGAGACTCCAGTACTCTGAATAATCTCCGATTCTGAAAGGCCCGCCCTCATAGATTCAGCTTCCAAAACCACTACCGGGGTGAGAACCTCTATCGCTGCTGAGAACAGATCTCCGTACTCTTCGGGAAGTCTCTTGATTCTTTCCAGAGAAAGAAGCATGGAAATTGTTGATTCCGCTCCCGCATTTTTGTTCACATGTGAGAACTCAAGTCCGTCAAATCCCTCCCCGTTCTTTCCTACCATTGACTGATTCAATTTGTTGACCCCAAGGAACCAACTCCCAAGAAGAGCCGTTATGGCCGCAATATCCCTATCGCCGGTTAAGTGATATAGTCTGAAGCCCGCTGAAATTGCCGATTCAGCTGCATAGGCGATCTGCGGGAAGAGCTGTAAATAGCTCGAAATTGAGTAAAGGGGCCCCGCGTTTATAAGGAGCAAAGAGCTTTGCTTGAATGATTCTGTCGAGATTTCAAGAAGGCTGTCGTCTCCCAGAATCTCTCCCGCCACTGCCAACGCTTCCAGCTGTCTTGAACCCCACCCGTGCCAGAAGTATCTCGGTTCTGAAGGCGATGATTCGTCGACAAGACCATTGAAAATCGAGTCCTCATTCTGAATGACTTTGCTCTGCAGAGCGGCTGCGCATCTCTTTATGAAACCTCCCAATAGCACATCGTTGCTCATGGAATACAACTCTGCCGCTCCAAGAAGAACTACTGAGGAAAGATCGGTGTATCCCTGGATAAGACCGTCGCGCTCAAAACCGATGATTTTTCGAAAACAACGTTGGGCCGCATCTGCCAAGCGCATCGAAAACTCTGGATCAAGATTCTGAGAAACCCGAGCCCCTTTCGCAAGAGCATACAGAGCTCTCGCCGCCCACCAGTTGCCTCCTTTTCTTGATGTGGGACCGTTTCTGTTGATGCTACCATCCTCGAAGACAAAATTATAGAAATCTCCATCACTGTCCTGCATGGAAAGAACAAATTCGAGAGCTTCTTTAGCGCGATCGTAGTGTTGTTCCATTCCAGAGATTTCAAAAAGCCTCAAATATAGAACTGCAGCCCTTGCTACATCGTCGACGCATGTCACTCCTTCGCCCTGAGCGTCGGCATGCCTGTAATTGCCGTCAGGAAGCCTGTCTGCATAGATCCAGTAACCGATTACACTTTCTCCCTCAACGACAAAATGATCTCTGAGAAACTCAAGATGATCCAGATCAATCTGAACTTCAATTCCTAAAAGCATCAACGAAATAAGAAGTACTAGAATGATCAACGCTCTCTTCATAAGCACCTCCAAAAGAAAAGGGTGAGAGGAAGCCTCTCACCCTTCATTAAGGATCAGTTATTCTCCGATTTTGAGTGATTGAATCTCTGACTTCTTCATTTCAACGAACTCTATTGAGTCCTCTATCGAGTCGGCACTGTATATCGAGTAAACCCTCTTGAAACTGACAACATCTCCTGCCACAAAGTGCTTTACATAGTCTTCCCAATTCGATGATACGTAGTCTTTCGTACTCTCGAAGATATCGATCTCACCTGGCATCCATTCGAAGTATCCGTCTCTGAATTCTCTGCTCTCATATACCCAGGTAAGGCCACCCATCCACTCTTCATAGTCGGCGACCACGACTGGGACCTCTGGATTTATCTCTGCTACACCAGTCTTCAACGACTGCGAGTAGTTGGCTCTCCAGCTCTCCTGGGAGGCAAAAATGTATGTTGCACCCCACCAGAGAGGTCTCATCGAATCGACAGCCGGAAAAACTATGTAAGGTTTGTTTCCGGAAAACATGATCGCATTTCTATCAAGCCAATATTCTAGCGGCGTAATATTCAGCTGATCGGCCCAAAGAAGTCTTCTGAATACCGGGAGTGTATGGACCGTGTCTTCGGCTGCGTCAGTCAATACTCTTGTTGCCATTATTTGCAGTTTCATTAGTTCGGCGTATGTCGCAAATTCGAAGGTGTTATGAGAAATGATATCTCCATTGCTGAATAATGTTGTGATTATCTTTTGGGTTATTCCGAGGAACGGTTGGGCTTCAAGCGTGCTGACTACTGTTATTCCTACGGGGCCTGCCGGAAGAACTGTAGCTTCCTTTACTATGAAGTCTCCACTTGTCTTTTCCTCATGTCGCCCGTATTCACCATCTACGTAGTATGTAGATCCAACGTAGCCGGACATTCTCACAATTCCCAGTTCGTCTACTATCGTGCCCTCTACATCTCCAAAGCCTGTAACCTTTACTAGACCCTTGCTATTCGCTACTGCAGTTATTTCTCCAATCTCGATAAGCCACTGTCCTTCTTCCTCCACAACCTTTCCCACTGCATCGAACTCCGGTGGAAGAATATCGAAATCGTCGGTAACCGTGATTTCTGCCGGTCCTGTAATCAGAAAGGCCATAACATCCCCGGACGACAGTTTGCCATTAAGATCGGTATCGTCAATTTGATAAGGAAGCTCCTCCCCATCCTGAACTACTCTCAGCGAATCCCAGTTAGCGTCAAAGTCAACTCCAACAAGATCAAGGATCTCGCTCATCGATATCGTTACCGCAATGGGTTCTCCAGTGAAGGAGCTGACAGACACCGGAACTCTCACTGTTTCAGCAACAGAAAAAACTGAGAATACTATGAAGAAAAGAACCAAGAACCTTTTCATATTAACACCTCCCTAAGGTCGATATGAAATCGCTTACATATTGTTCAAATTATAGAATCTAATTGCGTTCTTGTTCTAAAAGTCTTTAGAGCTGCTTTGATCATCCACATATTATAGTAAGCTGTTGTATTATTTAATCTTCCTCTAGTGAAGTTTATCTTTATCTCTTGACCAAAATTGCTACCTGGCAGCCATCAAGGCGGAAAATAAAAGCAATATTGCGAAATTTAAGCTCTACAATGTTTAAAAGCTTCTAAAGGTCCCAGAAGGATCTAGAATAGACATGATTATCTAGTCGAAATAAGGGTATATTTATCCTAGAGATGTAAGCGTTTACATATACTGAGGTGATAATTTTGTCCGCTAAGCTTTCTGATGTTGCTAAATTGGCCGAAGTATCTACAGCAACCGTCTCCCGAGTGCTCAATAAAAGTGGGTATGTCTCCAAGAAGTCAAGAGAAAAGGTTATGCTGGCCGTCGAGGAACTTGAATACAAGCCTTCAAAAGTCGCGAGTTTTCTGGCAAGTCGAAAGCTCGCGTTCAATATTGGAATTGTTGCAGGAAAGAGATTATTTCGCGTCCTGTCGGATCAATCCGATCAGTTTTACACAATTGTCCTCAAAGGAATAGAAGAGTTTTTCGCGGGGAACAACATGCGAGGAAGTCTTGTTCCTTCAAATGATTTTTCGGAAGACTACGATGGATACCTGCTGATAGGTGGAGAGATTACTGAAGAGGATATAAAAAAAGCAAAGGAGACTAAGAAACCGGTTGTTCTGATTGATCAGTATCTCGCTGGCGTAAAGGTCGACTGCGTTGTATCTGACGGTTATGACGGTGCAATTTACGGAATGAAGAAACTAATTTCAAAAGGACTCAAGAAGATTGTAAATATCCACGGACCACTTTCGCACTTTGGGTTCAAGGATCGCTTTGATGGCTACATTTCTGCAATGGAAGGCGCCGGATATCTTCCCAAAGCTTATGAATACGATGAAGATAATGATAATATGAGCGCAATCATCGATCTGTTGCTTTCTAGATATGGACTTCCCGATGCCGTATTTGGATGCAACGACACAGCCGCGATAAGAGCGATGGAAGAGCTACAAGCCAGAGGAATAAAGATACCGGAGGAGGTGTCGATTTTGGGTTTCGATGATATCGTCAACTCCTCGGCCACTACTCCTTCGCTGACTACTTTCAAGATATTCAAGCATGAGATGGGAGTAGTTGGATCTAGGAGGCTACAAAGTCTGCTAATTGGTAATGAACCGCGTCCAACAAAGATTTCCCTATTCACTGAATTTGTCCAGAGAGAAAGCACTTTATAGAAAGGGAGGTAAATCACATGAAAAGATTGATTCTGTTAACTTTGTTTTCGTGTCTCTTTGTGGGATTGTTCGCCGTTGAACTTGTCTTCTGGACAGCGCCCAATCCTCTCCAAGAAAGCTTCTGGAAGGAAGTAGTGGCTGAGTGGAATGAAAACAACCCCGATATCCAGATCAAGTGGTCGACTATTCCCGCTGCGGGAACCTCAGAAGAGGCTATCCTTACTTCAATCGCTTCCGGAAGAATGCCAGATATCTGTACGAACATATTTTCGGGATTCGCCGCACAACTCATCGAAGCAGATATACTTATTCCCCTCAACTCTTTCCCTGATTTCTGGGAACTCATGGAGCAAAGAAAGATGACCTCCATCGTTGAAAACTGGAAGTTCGGAGATAATTATTACGTACTCCCGATCTATTCTAACCCTATAATGATGTGGTGGAGATCAGACATCTTGAAGGAACTTGGGTATGACAGACCGCCGAGAACCTACTCTGAGATCTACGAGATAAGCGAGAAGTATTCCGTGCCGTACGAGAAGTACGGAGCACTTGTGGTAATGGGAAGAAACTGGTACGACCGATGGTACGACTTCATAACCTACTACTATGCCGCGAGTGAAGGAGCTCCATATCTAGATGTTGAAAAAGCCAGAGCGCTTTTCAACAATGAGACTGGCGAGAAAGTCGTCACATTCATGGATACCATGTTCAGAAACAACTGGACGGCAGTTGATCTAGGAAGCAATCCTTTCTATTTCGGTGTTGTCCTTGGAGGGATCTTCGGCCCGTGGGAGATAAACCAGGCGAGAAATCTCTTCCCCGATGTCTTCGATCATATAACAATCGTTCCCCCTCCGGTTCCCGATGATTATCCGGAGGACAAACCGATCTACACTTTCGCAGATACCAAGGGGCTTGTAATGTTCGCCACCACAAAGCACAGAGAGGCTGCATGGAAATTCATTAAGTGGGTCTATTCGGATATTGAAAAAGACAGAAAGTGGATGGAGTTCACCAATCTTCCTCCGGCAAGGGAAGACCTGTTGACGAATCCCATCTTCCAGGAGTATATGGAGGACAATCCGAAGTTCGCTGCTTATGCGAGCCACGTTGCCTACGCCGTTCCACCGGCTTTGACTACGAAGACTGTTGAAGTTCAGGAAATTCTCACAACATTTTTGATAGAGCAAATAATGTATGGAAAATCAACTCCGCTAGATGCACTTAAAGACTCTGCTACGAGAGTAAGGAGAGAACTCTTCTAGGAGAAGGGGTGATTGAGAGTGAGGAAGAGACTGAAAACCATCGATGCAATAAAGGGCTGGTCTCTGTCTGGGGGATATTTGGTATACACGGCAATATTCTGGGGTTACCCATTTGTGTGGCTTGTTATACTTGCTTTGTCAAAATGGAACTACTTCACCCCAAGGAAGTTCATCTGGTTTGACAACTTCATAGAACTATTTCAGGACGAAATGTTCTGGAGAGTTTTCTTCAATACATTTAACTTCATGCTGTACTTCATCCCCATGGTTCTCGGTCTTTCCTTACTCTTTGCCCTTGGATTGAAGAGAGTCAAGCTATTCCGAACGTTTTTCATACTCGCATTTCTTGTAGCAAATGTCTCATCGGGAGTGGCATATTCCATAATTTTTCAGAAGCTCTTCGCGATAAACGGCCCCTTGAACGGATTAACAAGAGCAATTTTTGGAATTACGGTTCCCTGGTTCAGCAGTCCTCAACTGGCCACTCTTTCAATAGCGATCATGGTCACATGGAAATTCATAGGATACTACGGTCTAATACTCTTTTCCGGTCTTCAGGCAATCCCGGAGAGCCTTTACGAGGCCGCAGAACTTGATGGGGCCGGAAAGATGACAAAGTTCTTCAGGATAACTCTACCTTTGATAAACCCATCGATTGTCATGGTACTGGTTCTCTCTCTTACTCTGACTTTCGGAATATTCACGGAACCTTTCTTGATTACTGGAGGGGGACCAATGAGAACTACATACACATTTCAAATGCTGATTTATACGACAGCCTTCCAGAAGATCAACCCGGGGTACGCTTCAACACTGGCTATAGTTGTTGCATTACTTAGCTATGGCTGTGTATTGCTTACAAGGAAGCTGATCGAGAGGGAGGTGGAGATCGTATGAAGAAGGTCCCGACAATAATCCTTTATGTATTTCTTTTTGCCGCCTCATTACTTTGGATTTATCCTTATGTATGGATGCTTCTCTCATCGTTCAAACCAACCAATGAGATTTATTCAGGTTTTCTTCCAAGTCAGTTTACTCTGGACAATTACAGATTCATTCTTGAGGCCGCAGACAAGATGGAGAGACCATTTATTCAGGCTCTTGGCAATTCAATCTTCATTTCGGTTACAGTTACCCTCGGTGTCCTAGTATCTTCAGCGCTTGTTGGCTTCGCCCTTTCAAGGCTTAACTTCAAGGGAAGAAACGCCGTATTCAACTTCATAATCTTTCAGATGATCTTTCCGGGATTTTTATTCATAGTTCCACTGTACGTTCTTATTAAAAATCTGGGTCTTATAGACACTAGAACGGCATTGATTCTACCTTCACTCGTCTCTGCTTGGGGAGTCTTCATGTTTACACAGTCGTTCAGAGCAGTTCCCAACGAATACCTGGAAGCGGCCAGAATGGATGGAGCCAATGATCTATGGATAATCACCAAGGTATTGGTTCCACTGACAAGCTCAACCGTATCGATCGTAGGTCTCTTCACTTTCATAGGAATATGGGATAATTTCATGTGGCCACTGATTGTGGTAAGCGACTATTCGAAGATGCCTCTCTCTGTACTACTTGCAAGTTTTAATATGCAGTACGGGAGTTATCTGGGTCCAGTCCTGGCCGGTTCTGTATTGCAAACAATGCCGATGGTCGTAATATTTCTGGTGTTCAGAAAGTACTTTCTTCAGGGAATCTCTATGTCATTGAAATGAGGAGTGAGAGTTGTGATCAAACTAGAAAGACATCCGTTAAATCCCCTATTTTCTCCGATCTCGCAACATCATTGGGAATCCAAGTATGTTTTCAACTGCGCCGTTATAAAACGCCAAGGATTGTTTCACATGATTTATAGGGCTCAGGGCGAAGATATGGTTTCGAGAATGGGATACGCCGTTTCATTAGATGGTGTTAGATTCAACCGCCTCGAAAAACCGATCTTCACTCCAGGGAGTCAGTGGGAGCTTTATGGTGTAGAAGATCCAAGGCTTACAGAAATTGAAGGAAAAGTCTATATGCAGTACACGGCCTACTCTCCAAAAGGCGTACGAATATCTATGGCTTCGACTACCGACTTTCTCAGGTGGGAACGTCACGGAGTGATAATCCCGGATGTAGATAACAAAGATGCTGCGCTATTCCCGGCGAAAGTGAAAGGTCGATATCTCATGTTCCATAGGATCGAACCCGACATGTATCTGGCGTATTCGGAAGATCTGAGGACCTGGACGGAATTCACCCCGATAGCCGGTCCAAGATCTGGTAAGTGGGACAACCTTAAAATCGGCGTGGGGGCCCCGCCAATAGAGACTGAATATGGTTGGCTAGTCCTTTATCACGGAGTAGAGAATACTGCAAGTCCAACTTATAGACTTGGATTTATGCTCCTTGATCTGGAGAATCCCGAGAAAGTTGTAAAGAGGAGTGATGAACCGATCCTTGAACCGGAAGAAGAGTGGGAGATTTTCGGAGGTGTCCCCAACGTTGTGTTCTCCGATGCGATGGTGGAACATGAAGAAAAGTACTTTGTCTACTATGGCGCAGCCGATAACCATATCGCTCTTGCCACAATTGACAAAGAGACGGTGGTGAACTGGATAAGGAGTTGATTTGATGAAAAGATCTTTGGTAATTGTGCTGCTTTTCTCATGTGTAATTGGCGTTGCCGTTTCGATAGATTTCGAATCTCTATACACCATGGAGAGAGCTTCTGATTTTCCGCTTCTTATGCCACAGGGGATCGAATGGGAAAGCAAAGCGGTTTTTAATCCGGCCGCCATAATGATAGACTCTACAATTTACCTTCTCTACAGATCGGAAGACTGGAGTGGCACGGGTAGATGGAACGGCACATCCAGAATCGGCCTTGCGAAGTCCACAGATGGGCTTGAATTTACAAGAGAGCCTTCCCCCCTTATATACCCAACAGAACCATATGAAATCCCAGGTGGATGCGAGGATCCCCGTATCGTTAAGATTGACGACCTGTACATCCTTACTTACACGGGATACGATGGAGGAAAGGCTAGGCTTTGCATCGCAACTTCAAAGGACTTTGCAGAATGGGAAAAGCTGGGACCGGTATTCAAAGATGACACTTGGTCAAAGTCCGGTGCTATAGTACCTGCGAAGATCGACAACAAGTACTACATGTATTTTGGTGATTCCTCAATAAAACTCGCTTACTCCACAGACCTGAAGAACTGGACAATTTTCCCCAGACCCGTCATGGAACCAAGACAAGGAAGTTTCGATAGCAGGTTGATTGAACCGGGGCCAACGCCAATCATTACTGACGAAGGGATTCTGTTGATATATAACAGTGCTGATTTCTCCACGATTTATAGACCTGGAGCTGCGTTGTTTGATATCGAGAATCCCAGAAAGATTATCAAGAGAACCGACAAACCTCTTGCAGAACCGAAACTTTCTTGGGAGAAACAAGGGCAGGTTCCAAACGTAATATTCATAGAAGGGGCTGTGATTGAAGAAGATAGACTCATACTATACTACGGCGCGGCCGATACATATATAGGGGCTTTCGTCGTCGATCTAACCGACTAGTCTTTAACTCTAACTCCCAAAATTATTCTTTCTCTGAGCTTTCTTCGGGGCCTTGCGATGGGCCCCGTTTTCCAGTAATGCGATCTCTTTGCGGCTCAAACGTTTGATGTCGCCGGGATTGGGAACGAGAGATATGCTCAAAGGACCTATGGATACTCTAACAAGGCTCGATACAGACTTGTTTAATACCCTAAAGATCTCCCGAATCTCTCTCTTATGACCCTCATGAATGGTAATCGCATACTTCGAAAAGTCGCCGTCGCTTCTCACAAGCCTTATCTTTGCAGGCGACGTCTTGAATCCATCCCCGAGCGTTAACCCACCCTTCACAGCTTCAAGATCGCGATCGGTCAATTTTCCCTTTATTCCTACTACATAGGTTTTCTCGATCTCCGATGCCGGATGGGAAACAAGATTGGAAAGATCACCGTCATTCGTCATGAGTATCAGACCGCAGCTGTCCTGATCGAGTCTTCCGACATGAAATACCCTTTCTTTTATTCGATCTGAGACTAGATCGGAGAGCGTCTTTCTTCCGCGATCATCACTCATGGCACTCAGGTATCCTATTGGCTTATTGACGAGATAAACCACTTTCTCTTCACTAGAGAAAATCAGTCTATTTCCGTCAAGAAGAATCTCCGAACTCTCGGGAAAGACGTCAAGCCTAGGGTAAGTCTCGATCCGGCCGTTCACTTTCACTCTCCCGTCCAGAATCGCTTGAGTCGACTTTCTCCTCGACATGTTCGTTATCTGAGAGATTATCTCGTGAAGTTTCAAGATCATCTTCCTCCTTGCTGAAGGCCAAACCGTTTACTATCTCCTTAAGATCATCGACCTGGAACAACTCGTAGAAACGGGAGGTAACTTTGTAGAGATAAGGCCTTCCAGGTAGCCTAGATTTTCTCTTGCTTATGAGCCCCATTTTTGATAACTCCAGGAGCTGTCCCTGAGAGGAACGACCTCTTATAAGTTCTACATCGTTTCTTGTAAGCGGGCCCTTAACCGCGACTATCGCAAGGGACTCCATCTGGGTATCTGTGATGCTTACTAAAGGTCTTACAGATATCTGACTTACAAATGACTGAATTGAGGCTTTAGTATAGAACCTGAGTTTGCCGTTGACGGATTTGATCATAACTCCGTGTTCATGACCTCCGTATTCTCTTTCCAGCTCCTCCAGGAGAAGCATTACCTGGTTTAGTTTCATGCCCGTGATCGCAGCGATTCTCGATGGCTCGATTCCGCTTCTTGCTGAGAATATCAGCGCTTCAATTATCGCCTTTTTTGTCAGTTCCTCGCTCACGAAGCCTTCCTCCTGAGAGTTAGAGGTTCTACCGTGTCAAGATAGTATCTGTTCAATTTCAACAGCTCAAGTACTGCAAGAAAGGAGACGATGATTTCCGACCTGCTTTCGAGACTCATTAGAAATTTGTATAGCTCTATCGTCTCGTATAGCTGCTCTATCTGAAGCATTCGATCTTCGACGTTGATGCTTTCCGAGACAATCGTATAGACTCTATCTCTCAGAACCGTCTCTTTGAGGATAGCCTTGAAGGCCTCCGTCAGTTCCTCGGGGAGATCTTCCTTCCTTTTCTGATCGACCGTCGGTTTTGCCGTAGCTCTTTCGTAGCTGTAAGCATCGTAGAGCTTGACCCGAAATTCTTTGGAAAGGTCCTTGAGAGCTTTATACTCTTCTACTCTCCTGTAAAGTTCCTTTCTCTGATTGTCAAATGTTTCGGCTTCGCCGCCACTCATTCTTGGGAGAAGCGCTTTAGACTTCATTTCCATAAGGGTTGAAGCCATGACGAGGAAATCAGATGTGACGACCATGTCCAGAGATTTCATCTTGTTGACGTGTGTTATGAACTCATCTGCTATGACAGTGATTGGAATTGAGCGTATATCCACCCGATGTTTTCTAACAAGAAAAACCAGTAGATCAAGCGGTCCTTCAAATTCCGGGAAACTGAAGACCAGTTCGAGTTGTTCCATCTTCACCACCCCAACTTCGTTGCTTCAATAACCCTTTTCATTGTCCCTTTTGCAACCTCTCTAGCTTTCTTATTGCCATTTTCGATTATTTCGAAAAGCTCATCTGAATTCTCTTTGAGATAAGCGAGTTTTTCCCAGACGGGAGAAAGCCTTTGAACTAGATTCTTATGAAGAAGTCTCTTGCACTCGATGCAACCGATTCCCGCCGTCTTGCAACCCTCAACAACCCATCTCTTTTCTTCATCAGAGGTAGTGAATGCTTTGTGGTAATCCCAGACCGGGCATTTTTCAGGGTCTCCCGGATCAGTCCTTCTCATTCTTGCCGGATCGGTCATCATTGGAGCTATCATTTTCCATAGCTCTTTCTCATCTGTGTCTATTAGGATATAGTTTCCGTAGCTCTTAGACATCTTCCTGCCATCCGTTCCGGGAAGCTTTGGAACCTTTGCGAGAATCGGTTCCGGCTCAGGGAAGACCTCGGCAAACTGATTGTTGAATTTTCTGGCGATCTCCCTCGTCAACTCCACGTGATATATCTGATCCTCACCGACTGGAACTCCTGTGGCAAGATACATTAGAATATCTGCGGCCTGAAGAACAGGGTACAGTAAGAATCCGCCGCTTGAAAGATCTCTGTCTGTTATCTGTTCCTTTTGATCCTTGTAAGTGGGTACTCGTTCAAGCCTTGAAACCGATACGAGCATCGAGAAATAAAGAAAAAGCTCTGCATGCTCCTTTATTGCAGACTGAATGAAGAGAACAGATTTCTCTGGGTCGAGACCTGCCGAAACGTATGTTCTCACTATATCAAGACTCCAATCGTAAAAAGAAGAGGTTTCGTCTATATGGGAAGTAAGTCCGTGCCAGTTAGCCACAAAGTAAAAGCATTCGTTCCCTTGGTCTTGCAGTTCTTTCCACTTCTCCAGAGTGATAAAATGACCGAGGTGAAGTCTGCCAGTAGACCGCATACCGCTAAGAATTCGCACTGAAATCCCTCCAAACCGGAAACTCGAAATAAAAACCTTTACCGATCGTCAAAGGCAAATGAAAAGCTTTGTACAATGTATTTTAGCACAGAATGATGTTATCATATTCTCAGAATCAATCTAATAATCGTCAGGAGGTTTTAAATGAAATTCAATACCCTTCTTATCATACTTGTTGTTGTCATGGTTGGAATGACCGCAATAAATATGTTTATGGCATTCAACAACAGGCTGGACATAGATACCCTGTCATCAACCAGCAACTATTCATATGACTACGAGGGACGGGCGACACTTGACATCGAGACAGAGATAATCTTCAATAAGCCAGACCAGATGACTCAGTTTCTCGAGCAGTATGATAAGCCTCAGGAAGAACAACTGGCCGACTTTCAGGAATCGATGACTCAGTTTTCGGAAAGCTTCGACAGACTGATGTTAGTAGAGAGCTTCCAGTCAACGGCAACTGTTCTGAGTTCCAACAGAGTTAAAGTAGTCGAACATGCTGTTATTGCAGGCTTTGCAGCGGTTGAAAATGGTGTTGTTAATACCGACATGGGAGACATGGAGTTCGACCTTACAGGTGATGCCTATTCCTTAACAATTTCAATACCGACCGACGCAAAGGTAATTAATCTAGATCCAGCTCCAACCGTAGCCGCAGATGGAAATGAATTCATATGGACTAATACGGGCAAGACTATCTTCCCGAAGATTCAATTCTCGAGAGGTGAGTAGACTAAGTCAAGAAGCAAGGAACTTCATTTCACTGATAAGAGAATCGACCTGCACTTCTGTACTAACGGGGGCAGGTATATCTGTCGCTAGCGGCATTCCCGACTTCAGAAGTCCGGGAGGTCTATATAGCAAGATTTCTCCGGACATCTTCGAGCTAAGCTCTTTCATTGAAGATCCAGCAAGGTACTATAGAGTAGCAAAGGAGAGAATACACACTATGTCGGACGTAAGCCCAAACGCTACTCACATTCTCCTCACCAGACTACAAACCCTGGGTCTAATTGAGACGATAATCACGCAAAATATCGATGGACTTCAACAGAAGTCTGGGGCAGAAGAAGTTGTGGAGCTACACGGGACCGTTTCCAAATTCGAATGCATGCAGTGTAAGAGACGGTTTACAAGGAAAGAAGTCGAGTTACTGCTTGAAAGATCCGATGTTCCTAGATGTGATTGCGGTGGCCTGATCAAGCCAAACATCGTTTTCTTCGGAGAAATGCTACCCCAGGATGCAATAAGAAGAGCCGAGAATGCTGCTTTGAAGTCCGATCTCTTTATAGCTATGGGATCCTCCTTGATGGTTTACCCCGCCGCTCAGTTTCCAGTAATTGCAAAATCCTCAGGTGCCAGAGTCGCGATTGTCAACAGAGATGAAACTGGCCTTGATTACCTTGCCGACTACATATTCTCAGTTGAACTTGAAAGCTTTTCGGAGGAAGCTCTCAGACTTCTGGACGAAGAATCATGAAACGGTAATTTCCAGACAAATCCTTTTTGAATTCACAGGAATATCCATTAAGATCAGAAACTAACTCTCTTAATCCCTCGGCCTCATACTGAGATATTTCCAGATAAACTTTTTTCCCTGTTGGTAGATATTTTAAAAACTCCCTGTAGAAGTCAAGACCGTCTTTTCCTCCATCCAGAGCAACCATAGGTTCGTACTTCCTCACGTTGGTGTCCAGAGAATCTAGATCCCCCGTCCTTACATACGGTGGGTTGGAAACGATGACCTCGACAGAATCTAGAAAGTCATTCAGTCCTGATATGTTGTCACCTTCAATGAATCTAATATTGAATATTCCGTTCGTTCTGGCATTCTTTTCGGCAAGCATGAGAGCATCTCTAGAGATGTCTGTTGCAAAGACCAGTGAAGAAGGAATATTGCGGGCTAAAGCACAGGCTATCGCCCCGCTTCCAGTTCCGATATCGGCGAACACTTTCGAATTCTTCTCTTCGTCGATGACTATCTCAACTAGCTCTTCCGTTTCATTTCGGGGTATCAAAACACTCCTTGTAACCTCAAGCCTGATTCCAAAGAATTCTCTGAATCCTAATACATAGTCGATCGGCTCTCCCTCAACAACTCTTTCCACGGCCTTCATATATTTTGCGCTTAACTTCGATTCGATTTCCTTCTCTCCATTGAGGATCAGATCGGCTTCATTCAAGGAAAGAACTCCCCTAAACAGGGATATCATAACGAAGCGGGAATTCTCTATTCCCGCCTCCGAAAGCTTTCTTTTCGATATATGGATTAGCTCTTGTAGATTCACATTCCCAAGATCTTTCTTACATCGTCGCTAGCCATCTCGGGTGACCATGGTGGATCAAAAGTGAGTTCCATCTTCACATCGCCGATTCCCTCAATCTCGCTGACCTTTCGCCTTGCATCTTCAAGCATCAGTCCGGCAAGAGGACACATAGGCGTCGTCAAAGTCATCTTGACCTTGACATCGTTCTCATTTTCTAGCTCCACTCCATATATCAACCCCAGAGAGACTACATCGAACCCTATTTCGAGATCATATACTTCTCCAAGGGCCTTCATAACGTCTTCTTTTGTCACACTCAACTTATTCTCCTCCACCCGTTTCGTAGTATCTTTTTATGACAGCCTCTTCCTTGAAAGGCTTGAACTCCTGTTCCTGCCAGATTCTCCAGAAAAGATCCTTTTTTTCCGAAATCAATATCCCCTGTATTTCTTCCCTAACATCTTCAATGCCCTTTGCTCCTGCAGGAGAATATGATTCGAGATAGATTACCGCGTACTTATTGTCAAGAGTCACCACGGAAGAAAGCAACTCACCTTCTGTCGGTTTGAAAAGCGATTTCACAAGTTCGGGATTCAGCGCCTCGATTTCTTCTCTCGTATAACTCCCGGACTGCACTTCCGGGAAAGTATCCAAAACCGAAGAAGGGTTAGCATCCCTGGATGCAGCTTTCCAAACCGAATAGGCTTCCGAGAAGGAATCAAAGAGAAGCACCTTCATGTCGGCCCTCTCCTCTTCTACAGCATATCTCGAAGAATTGGCCAGATAGTACTGCTCTATCTCCTCTTCAGTGACTGTCGCATTCACTGTAACGGCTTCATACAGGGAACTTAGAACCTCTTTGTAAGCGAGATCTCTGACCACCTTCGCCTCATAGGAGCTTAATCCGTCGATGTAACCTTTGAGAACGTAGAAAAGGTCCGCATCCGACTTCTCAATCTGAAGTTCGGTGAGTGTGTCCATGATTGACTTACTTACTACTTCCCTTAAAGCCTCGATATCGGCTTCGATCCCAACCTCTTTTGCATACTGAATTAGAAGAGTCTCTTCAATAAGAGCTTCGAGAGAATTTCTTTCGTATTCCTCTAGCAGTTTCTGACCCGCTTCAGTATTGAGGAGCATTTCCGAAAAAAGAGGATCTACCTCTTCTATTCTCTTCGATATCTCGGTATAGTTAGGCAAAACCTTCGAAAGGAAAGTATCCATGGTGATGATCTCACCGTTAACCTCGGCGGCTATACCTGTTTCAGAAAGGGTTTCCGTCTGCGAAAGCGCTACTGCAGTGATCAATAATAATATCAGGGCAGCGATAAACTTCTTCAATTTGTACCCTCCTTCGCTATTTCCCACAGGTGATTCAACTCATCTATGGTCATATTGTTGATATCAAGGCCATGCTTCTCAATATGACTCTCCATTTCGTGGAAACGGTTCAAGAATTTCTCTGTTGATTTTCTCAAAGCTGCTTCGGGATCAACATCAAGGAATCTAGATAGATTCGTGACCGTGAAGAGAACATCTCCTATCTCCTCTTCGATCTTTTTTTTGTCCTTTTCGACTATCGCGCTGTCCAGCTCTTCTATCTCTTCATTCAATTTTTCGCGGGGTCCTTCGATTTCTCCCCAATCAAAACCGACCACGGAAGCGTTCTCCTGAACTCTTCGCGCCAAGCTCAGCGCGGGAAGAGCCTTATTTATCTTACCAATCGAAGAACTCTTTCCCGAATCTTTAGCTTTTTCCTTTGCCTTTATTTCTTCCCACTGACGATATGAGTAACCCTCCGAATCTGAAAAGACGTGGGGATGCCTTCTAATTAACTTGTCCGTCAAAACCTGTAGAACATCCGTTATCGTGAAGGCCTTTCTTTCCA
This sequence comes from Mesotoga sp. H07.pep.5.3, assembly GCF_002752615.1. Lineage (NCBI taxonomy): Bacteria > Thermotogati > Thermotogota > Thermotogae > Kosmotogales > Kosmotogaceae > Mesotoga > Mesotoga sp. H07.pep.5.3. Next base: position 110,622 of record NZ_AYTV01000026.1, on the reverse strand, counting down.
TTGCAATCTGCGCATGAAAGACAACCTGCAGAAGGACATCGCCAAGCTCTTCAGCCAGCTCCTTATCATCTCCGCCATCGATTGCATCGAGTACCTCGTAAGCTTCTTCGATCAAGTAAGGTTTTAGCGACTGATGAGTTTGCTCTATATCCCATTCACATCCTCCAGGTGATCTCAATATCTTCATTGTCTCAATTAGCCTTAACCATTCACTTCCGTCAAATTCATTCTTCATTTGTCGGCCTCCATAGTCGCCAGCCCCGCTCTGAAAAGCCTGATTAGGCTTACTTCACTCTCATTCGACCAGCGGCTTGCCCTTTCCTTTGTGATCAATTCCCTGACAGGCCTAAATGTCAGTCTGTGCCAGGTGGTCGGTCCATGCTTTCTAAGTGCTCTTAGGTGCATATCGGTGCAGTAACCTTTGTGATTTCTATAACCGTACTCGGGATACAAGATGTCCAGTGAATCCATTATTCGATCTCTGAATACCTTTGCCACTATCGAGGCACTCGCAATCGCTGCACTTCTTCGATCGCCACCCACTATGCATTCACCGCTTATATCGAGTCTAAGCGACTTTCCATCAACTATTACATAGTCTGGCTTCCTCGACAAAATCCTCAATGCTCTGTTCATTGCCAACCTGGTAGCCGCAAAGACATTGAGAATATCAACCTCCTCAGGAGAGGAAAGACCGATTCCTACGATAGAATTCTCAAGTATTTGTCCAAACAACAACTCTCTCGTCTTTCTACATAGAACCTTCGAATCGTACACGCCATCGACGGGATTCAAGACTATAACGGCAGCGGCCACAACAGGACCGGCGAGAGGGCCTCTTCCTGCTTCATCCACCCCCGCAATAACTCTGTGATCAGCTCTGTATGCAGCATCAAATCTCACAAGTTCGGATAGATCTCGTTTGGCCGATTTCATACTGAAATTATACATCACCATTCAGGAGGCTTCAGCACATGTCTATAAAGGCATCAAAACCTTCGAATGAACAGCTTTAGGTGCAGAATCAGTCTTAACCGGTGCATGGATGATGATATAATGTTTTGAATAGTATCGTTTTCAGTAAACTAATACAAGGGGTTTGGAGGTGCTGTGATGTCCGTTGGTGAAGTCAAAAAGGAAGACGCTGCAATTCTTGAGAAGAACCTAAGAACGATTTCCACGAGAATCAGAAGGGAAGGAAGAAAGGTTTTGAGAGACTTCCCGATCACTCCTGCCCAATTCGATGTCCTTCAGGTGCTTTTCTTTAACGGAGAGAAACGGATGAGTGACATCAGTCGCTGGCTTGGAATAACGAAGAGCACGACAACGGGTCTTGTAAAGAGACTCATCGACGCTGATCTGGTAGAGCGAAGACGTTCCGACAAAGATAGGAGATCATACATTATCGACATCTCCGCCGCCGGAAAGACACTAATCGAGAAGGTCATCGACAGAAGGGTGGAGTACTTGAAATCTGTAATGACTGAGATCAAGTCCGATCAGGTGAAAGAACTTGAGGTTATTGTTAAGAACCTTCTCGAAATAATGGACAGCAAGAAAACGAAAGACTAATCGTCTGGAGGTAATTATGAAGAGAAGAACTACCCTGATTATCGGATTGATTGTCATTTTCCTTACCGCAACGGTCTTTGCAAGTACCGTGCGAATCAAGGGAGACACAGTGCTTGGATCGCTTCAAAAAGAGGTTTTTACCTTCATCGGTAACGTTTTTATCAATAAGGACGGAGATATTTACGTCGAAACTCCCCTTGCAACGGCCACAAAGGGCGCTACTGATTGGGAGAGCTTCGTAACCGAAGGTGAGACCTTTGTTAGATTCCAGACAGGCGAAGCAACTGCTCTATCCCTCGACTACAATCTGGAAAACTCCACGGGAACTCTTTTCGGAAATGTGGAGGCAGTCATCTATTCAAAGGAAGAGGACGGAAAGGATATATTCATATACGAGACAGAGATTCTTAACTTTGATCAAAAGACGGAATACTATGAAGGCTTTGCTGAAGAAACTGTGGAAGCAACGCCCGAGCTTATTTTCATAAATTACAAGGGAGATTTGAATGTTGACACTCTTTACTTTGAATACTTCGGAGATACCGGCCTTCTGAACCTAAAGGGAAACGTCTTTGTCGATGACTTCAAGAATAGTAGGAAAATCTGGGCCTCCGACCTGATATACGATACGACGGATGATTCATTTGAAGGGAAAAACGTAGAGATAGAGCTTGTTTTTTAGCAGGAGGAAGAAATAATGATTGACGTAAGGTTGATTCGAGAAAACCCCGAAATTGTGAGGAGGGCCCTTGAGTACAGGCAGATGACCTCGGAGCTGCTGGATGAGATAGTCTATCTGGAATCAAAGAGGAGAGAGGCGCTGCAGGTCGTTGAACAGAAAAAGGCCGAGAGAAACAGTATATCTTCGGAGATTGCCCGAGCCAAAGCTAGCAAAGACGAAAGCCTTTCGCTTTCCCTTATGGAAAGGGCAAAAGAAATCTCATCTGAAGTTAAGGAACTTGATCTCCAAACTTCTCAGATAGAAGAAGAACTGAAGAAAAAGCTTCTCTATCTACCCAATATTCCTTCGTCGACCACACCTGTTGGCAAGAGTGAGGAAGATAACGTCGTCATAAGGATGTGGGGAGAACCGAGAAAGGTCGACTTTGAAATCCGACCTCACTGGGACTACGGCCCAGAAACCGGACTTATAGACTTTGAAAGAGCCGCAAAAATATCTGGAGCGAGATTCACGATTCTTAGAAGAGACTTTGCAAGACTTGAGAGGGCCATAGCTAACTTCATGCTTGACCTCCACCACTCAAAGGGGTACGAGGAAGTAGCTCTGCCTTTCATGGTTAAGAGAGATACTATGCAGGCAACGGGCCAACTACCTAAATTTGAGGAGGAGGCCTACAGAATCGACCCGGACGATATGTTCATGATACCAACTGCAGAGGTCCCACTCGTTTCGCAGCACATGGACGAGATCCTCGAAGGTGACCTGCCCAAAAAGTACACGGCGTACAGTGCATGCTTCAGGAGAGAGGCCGGATCGTACGGAAAGGATGTTCGGGGCATGATAAGAGTTCACCAATTTGACAAGGTTGAGCTTGTCTGGTTCACCCATCCCGATGACTCTTACGATGCTCTTGAAAATCTTACGGCCGATGCTGAAGATGTTCTCAGGAAATTGGAGCTTCCTTACCGGGTAGTCTCTCTTTGTACCGGGGATATTGGGTTTGCCGCGGCAAAGACTTATGATCTTGAAGTTTGGTTGCCTTCTTACAACACTTATAGGGAGATTTCCTCCTGCTCAAACGTTGAGGACTTCCAGCCAAGACGAGCCAACATAAGGTTCAGAGATGTTGACAACAAACTGAAGTTTGTACACTGTTTAAATGGTTCTGGACTGGCCGTTGGAAGGACCCTGGTAGCAATAGTCGAGAACTACCAGAGAAGAGACGGAAAGATCGACGTGCCGAAAGCTCTCGTACCATACATGAGGCAGGAGGTAATTGGTTAATTGCCTAATGCCTTCTTCGTCCTGCCTGAAGACAACAGAGTCATTCTAGACGGCGGTGAAACCAAACATCTGAGAGTGACGAGAGCAAAACCCGGTGATGAACTGACAGGCATTGATGGGAGAGGTACCGTTTACAGATTTCTTCTCGAAGAACTCGGGAAATCATCTGCTTCGGGAACTGTAGTCGAGCGAGAGTACGTTGAGAGAGACGGGAAGAGTATTACTGTAGCCGTGGCAGCGACAAAGTGGCCACGGCTTCATATTTTGATAGAGAAAGCAACCGAACTGGGAGTCGACAGAATCGAGTTGTTCAATAGCCTTAGATCGGTTTCAAGAGTTGATGAAACTAAGCTGACTAAGTTCAATGCGGTCGCAAGGGAAGCGGCCAAGCAGAGTGTTAATCCTTACATTCCCGAGATTACTGTATCCCAGACACTTCCTCTAGAAGGATCATACAACCTGCTTCTGGAATTCGGCGGCAGACCTTTATTAGAAGTGGAAGAAAAACTCGCTTGTGAAAGAAAACTGCGACTGATAGTGGGACCCGAAGGGGGCTTCGCGCCGGAGGAGATAAAAGACATCTCGACCCGATGTACGCCCGTCTCGTTGGGAAGAAGGACTCTGAGAGTCGAGACAAGCGTGATTGTAGTACTCGGAATCATAAACTATCGTCTCGGCAGGATGTAGGGGGTGTAAATGGTGATTTTCTCACTGACTTTGAACGCAGCTCTAGATAGATTCTTATATACAGACGCTCTTATTGAGGACGATACGGTGAGGGTAGATAGAGTCAAAGATTACCCCGCAGGAAAGGGTGTAGACGTATCACGTGTGATAAATGAACTGGGAGGCCATTCGGTCGCTGTAGCTTTCCTTGGAGGTCATACCGGAAAGGTAATAGAAGAGATGCTCGACGATGAGGGAGTCGTTTATGCAACGGTAAGAAGTGAAGAAGAAACAAGGACCAACATTCTCGTACAGACTGGAAGCGGTCAATACAGAATGAGTCTTCCCGGTCCGGTAATATCCGTCAAGGAAGTCTATAAACTGTACAAGACAATCGACGTACTTTTGAGAAAGGACGACTACCTTCTTTTGTGCGGAAGCATACCGGAAGGAGTAAGCAGCGATATCTACGCTCAGCTTTGTTCAAGGATGAGGAAAATTGGAGTCAACGTTTATATCGATTCCGACAAGGAGCCTTTCTCCAAGGGGGTCGAGGCCAAGCCAAGAGGAATAAAGCCAAATATTCACGAACTTCAGAGACTGCTCAATCGCGAGCTAATCGGGGAGATAGATTTTAGAAAGGCCATTTCCGAAGTGTCGAACAAGTATTCAATCGAAGAAATTCTACTGACTATGGGAGCCGAGGGAGCGATTGCATCAGTGAGTGGGGAGTTCTATCGTATTCGGGTACCTAAAGTACCTGTCAAGAGCGGGGTTGGTGCAGGGGATTCTTTCCTGGCGGCATACTGCATGTACAGAGAACTTGGCGAGACGGTGAAAACTGCCTTGAAAATGGCTGGTGCCGCCAGTTCAGCTACCGTCATGACACCAGGCACAGAGCTTTGTAGATTCGATGATGTAATGAGTCTTGCTTCGAAGATAACTGTAGAAGCGCTGTAATCGAGACGTTGTATGACCATATACATTCAGTAGCTAAAGAGGGTTTTCTCCAGATCGATTCGGTGTTTTCTCTTCGCAAGAGATAAATGGATGATAAAAAACGAAGATATCATAGCCTTCTTGAAGAGTAAAGGTAAGAGCTAGAATGTTATCAGCACAACGTTGTCTGGCGTTGCATCCCTCGAGAAATTCCTTCTTGATTCGAATGAGAAATCAGTTGAAGAGGCAGAAAAAGAGGATATTGAAAGTTTCGCAAAATCGAACTGCAATGACAAGGCCCGTCTGAAGCAAAACTCCGTAGGATAGGCCAGTATTTCAGTTTTCTTTCTGAACCTTCACTCGCAAAATTCGCCTCAGAGCTTCGTGAGAAAGGAATCGCGGCAAAGAGGGAAAGAATGAGAATACACAAATTCCCTGGTGCGACACGATAGTAATGGAAAAACTCGCGAAAGCGGGCATATTTGCCACCTATCAAATGATCGAAGTGCCCTTTCACCTGAGCTAAGAGAAAGCCTGGCTGCACGCATCGGGACTGAAATGGAGAAAATACTTGAGTACCTTAAACTCTCGGATCTTTCAAGACTTGGTGGAATGAAAGGAGTTAGGGTGAGGCTATACTGCGATGCAGGATTAGATACCTTGGACAAACTTTCTAACTGGAACCCTGAGGAACTTTGGGCGATGCTGGTCGACTTCGTCAGAAAAACGGGTTTCGAGGGAATACCTCCTCTGCCGAAAGAAGTAAGTAGCACAATAGAAGCGGCTAAGAAGCTTGAAAGGCTTATTGGGTACTGATGTTGGCGTGATTAACGGTTTCGTTCAGTGCGAATTGTTTTTGGATTGACTCAGCTTAGAGAAGAAACTCCATCATGATTCTTTCGATGAAAAACAAGCCCTTCCATACTTGTATAATCTTTAAGACGATTATTGCGGAGATGGAGGTGGAAGATGTCCAGAGACACTCCTTTGAAAGAGGATTACATCGATTGCGTGAACTCCGTCATAGATTACATTGAGGGGCACCTTTCATCCCCGATAACTCTCGACGATCTCTGTTAAGAAAGCTTCTACTCATCAGTTCATCTTCAGCGGATCTTCTTTCACACTGTGGACAAGATGATAGGCCAGTATCGCAAGGGTAGAAGGTTGAGCGTAGCTGCCGAAAAACTTGCTACAACCTCGATAAGTATTTTGGAGATCGCCTTGCAGTTAGGCTATGATTCGCAGGAATCACTTACCAGAGCATTCAAAAGCAGATACTACGTGAAGCCTGGCAAGTATCGCAGGCTTTGACTCGACTTCGCCGTCACTCAGAAAAAGAGACTGTGCAAAAAAGACCCGATTGGTCTCAAGGGAGGAATAAGAATGGAACCAAAGATCATCCACAAATCGGCGTTCAAAGTCATTGGTCTGAAGTACTACGGAAATGATCCAGCGAACAACTGCCCGAAACTCTGGAGAGATTTAATGGAGAGGCATACCGAGATCGAGAATGTCATATCGGCGAAGGAAAGCTACGGATTGATGTGCACTGGAGAAGAAGACTTCATAGACGGCAAGTTCGACTACATAGCCTCTTTGGCCGTCTCGACTCTGAGAATAATCCCGGAGGGAATGGTTGGGGCAGAAGTGCCTGAGGCAACCTATGCCGTTTTCACTCATACGGGAAAGCTTGACTCACTGCAAAATACCTATGAGTACATCCATGCAAAGTGGTTTCAGAACTTCGAGTATGAACCAATTGGTTTGAACGAGTTTGAACTATATGACGAAAGATTCACGGGGGAAGAAGATTCGGAGTTTGACATCTACATACCGATAGAGAAGAAGCAATAAAAAAGGGGGACTGGATTATCCAGTCCCCCTTTTGCTGATCTACTATATATTATGCTCCTTAAGGAAGTCTTCTATTATCTCTTCTAGATCGGGCTTCCCTATCTCCTGAAGCTCATAACCGATTCTTACGGCAGGTTTCTTTATGTCGATTACCCTTCTCAGGTCAATCGGAGTTCCAATTATAACAAGATCTACGTCGGCCTTGTTAATGGTCTCCTCTAGCTCTTTCATCTGCTTCTCACCGTATCCCATCGCTGGAAGGATCTGATCCAGGTGGTTGTACTTTTCATATGTTGAAACGAGTGATCCTACTGCATAAGGCCTTGGATCAACTATCTCGGATGCACCAAACTTCTTAGCCGCTACCCATCCCGCACCGTACTTCATTCCACCGTGGGTCAGGGTCGGGCCATCCTCTACGACGAGAACTCTCTTGCCCTTTATCTCGGACGACTTGCCTCCCTCAATGGTTATCGGTGAAGCACCGTCAACTACAATGGCATCGGGATTGAATTTCGCAATATTCCTTCGGACGATGTCGATATCTTCTGGAGAAGCCGTCTCCTCCTTGTTTATAACAACTACATCGGCCATCATAAGATTCGTGAATCCCGGGTAGTACGTAGTCTCGTGACCGGCTCTATGAGGATCGGTTACAGTTATATACAGATCTGTCTTATAAAATGAGAAATCATTGTTTCCGCCGTCCCATATTATTACGTCTACATCCTCTTTTTCAGCTTCTCTGAGAATCGCTTCGTAGTCGACCCCGGCATATATAACGGCATTTCGATCTATATGAGGTTCGTATTCCTCTCTCTCTTCAATAGTGCATTCGTGTTTATCTAGATCCGAATAATCGGCGAATCTCTGGACCTTCTGTTTCACGAGATCTCCATAAGGCATCGGATGTCTGATAGAGACAACCTTCTTCCCCTTGGCTCTCAGGATGTCGAGCACTCTTCTGGTTGTCTGGCTCTTTCCACAGCCCGTCCTAACTGCGCAGATAGAGATTACCGGTTTCGAGGACTTAACCATTGTCTTGCTGGGCCCAAGAAGAATGAAATCCGCACCGTGTGCGTTTGCTATTGCCGCCCTCTCCATGACATATTGATGTGGAAGATCGCTGTATGCGAGAACGACCTGATCGATCTTGTGCTCGTCGATCAATTTGCCGAATTCTTCTTCCGGAACTATCGGAATGCCATTTGGATAGAGTCTGCCTGCGAGTTCCGCAGGATACTTTTTTCCATCGATTCCAGGTATCTGCGTCGCCGTGAAAGCTACTACTTCGAACTCTTCGTTGTCTCTGTAGTAAGTGTTGAAGTTATGAAAGTCTCTTCCGGCAGCGCCGAGAATCAAAACCTTTTTTCTTTCCAATTTCTCCACCTCCATATATATTCCAACTATCCTTTAAAATTCTACATTTAAAAGAGGATCCCTACAAAAAAACCTAATTCCGCCACGAAACGATGAAGACCAAAAGAAGGGATTTTGTGAGCTTATACGTGAGTATGCGTTACTATGCGCCCGTTTGGTCTGCATTGGCTGCAACGATTATGAGAACCCTCGACTTTGCCGAGATCAGCTCATCTTCACCGACAAATCTTCCGTCTACCAGAACAAGAGGAGAGACAGACCCAAGCTGTGTTTCCTCTATCAGTTCACTGAAGGTAAGATCTCTGTCGAAACTCCATCGATTGTTTCCATAGACTACTTCCAAGCTTCGTCACCTCTTGGCTGAAGAACAGACGGGACAACCTTCACGTCGTTCAAAGGAAATGCTCTCGAATTTACCCTTTCTCAGGTCAAACCAGAAAACATCGTCTCCACACATTCCGGTATTCAGAAAAGTCAACACCATGGCCGCCTCTAGCATGCCTCCAAAATAGCTTACAAAAGTCAGTATCCCCTTTTGTGCCCCCGTATCCTTTCTGTTGTCGCCCATGAAACACCTGTAGCAAGGCACTCTTTTATCTCTAAACATCGCATATCCGCCGAAATTCTCTACGGCCGAATCGACAAAGGGAACACAGTTGCGGTAGCAGGAATCATTTATCAGATACCTAGCCTCATAATTGTCAACGCAGCTGACAACTACGTCGGGTTTTTCAGTCTTGATGAGGGTTGGATCGAAACTTTCTTTACGGATCTTAACCCGAACGCCACTGTACCGCTGTGCAATCTTTTTTTCAATTACACTCGCTTTTGAAAGACCAACATCTCCATAATCGTACAATATTTGTCGGTGTAAATTGTTAAGTTTAATTTCACCCGGTTCGATGATACATATGTCATCAATTCCGTTATCCAGCAAGATTTTTATCAATGGGCAGCCCAATCCGCCGGCTCCAACAACCATCACTCTTCCCTTTCTGGACGCCCTCTGCAAATCTAACGGGAGATCACAAATGGGACCGATCTCGTTGCTTCCATTCATGAGCCAGGAAAAAACCTTTCCGGCTATCAAAGGTGAGAACATAATCGACAGAGTGTGTGGAAAGCTTACAATTCTCTTTCCACAATCTTCCTCGATTTTGAAATCGTCTCCATCTCTGAATTCCATGGTCTCTTTCTGCCTGTAAATCAGAGGCGAATAAAAGGGGAGAATTCTGTGCCTTGGAAAATCTCTAGTGATTCCGGAAAGACCACTTCTTATTAGGAGTTCGGCGGTAAGTTCCTCAGTCGCGCCCCATAGATGACCAAATGTCTCCTCGGCCAATCTCAGCAGGAACGACCTGGTCATTCCCTCAACAAGTAATTGCCGCTCGTACCATCTGAATAGAAAATCATTCTCTATGTCCATATGCGTCCCTCCACAGATCCAAGACCAGCCTAAGTATAACAAATAATCCTCAAGTGGATAACCCTACAGCTAAAGACTTATTCGTGTTTGAAAATGGAATACACCTCTTGGAGCCGGATCGCGAAACCTTTGATCTCAAGTGGTGGCAAACAAACGGGAGAATGAATTTTCATAATTCACTTCACGAATTGAAATTTTGCGCTCGGAAGGCGCAGGCTGACATAGAACTGAGAGACTTTCAAGAGAGTCTTCCATCTGCTAATTCAGAGTATTCCAAAGCCATTGATGAACATGCCTTTTTTTTTGACCCCTCTCAACCCTCCCGATATTTACGGGAGTATCTACTGGAGAGATCACATATCCGGTATATACCCCTTGAACTGAGCCCTATAAAGCCCCGCGTAATGTCCGCCCTTCTCGAGGAGTTCGTCATGAGAGCCCCTTTCTATGATTCCATTGTTCGTTATCACAACTATCTCATCGGCGTTCTTAATTGTGGAAAGTCTGTGGGCAATTACAAGTGTTGTGCGTCCTTTCGAAAGGGCTTCTAGAGACTCCTGGATCTTCAGCTCAGTCTCATTATCCAGCGCAGAAGTGGCTTCATCTAAAATGAGAAGGGGAGGATTCTTTAGAAAGACCCTCGCGATTGATATTCTCTGCTTCTGACCTCCGGAAAGCATTACTCCTCTTTCACCGACATAAGAATCGTATCCGTTCTCGAGACTCATGATGAAATCATGAATATTCGCTCTCTTTGCAGCCTCAATTATCTCTTCGTCTGTAGCGTCGCCCTTACCGTAAGCAATATTATCCCTAATTGTTCCTGCGAAGAGAAAGACATCCTGTTGAACAATACCGATGTGGGTTCTTAAGGAGTGAATGGTAACGTCACGAATATCCACTCCGTCAACGGTGATCCGTCCACTTTTAACGTCATAGAATCTAGGAATAAGATGGCAAAGAGTTGTTTTTCCACCACCAGAGGGGCCGACTAGAGCCACCATCTTACCGGCAGGAATATGGAGATTTATATCGGTGAGTACGTTTTCACCTCCGTCGTAGGCGAAAGAAACCTTCTCAACTCTTATATCTCCCCTGACACCATTTAGTTCAACTGCATCCGGCGAATCTGTGATGCTTGACTTCGTTTCCATTATTTCAACGAACCTTTCAAAACCTGACATTCCGTCTTCATATTGCTGAGCAAACTGCATAAGCCTTCTTATCGGCTGGAGAAATAGATCAACGTAAAGAAAGTAAGCTACAAAGGCTCCGACGGTTATCTCGCCTGAGTAAGTAAGATATCCCCCGAAAGCCAGAACGGTAACTTTCAACATGTTCATCATCAGGTCGACACCGGTCGTCATCTCGGCCATCGACTTGAAGGCGAACTGCCTGGATTCCTTGAATTCCTGGTTGCCAAGATCGAATTTACTTTTTTCGAATTCTTCATTGGTGAATGACTGAGCGACTCTAATACCAGAAATACTGTTCTCAAGCTGTGCATTGACGTTCGCTATCTTCTTTCTCACCAATCTAAATGCCTTTGCCATCTTCTGTCTCTTTCTCACTCCATACCAGACCATAAAAGGTATATAGGCAAAGACAACGAGAGTGAGTCTCCAGTCGTTCTGCATTAAGATTATGAAGGCTCCGATCAACGTTACAGTAGAAATGAAGACATCTTCGGGGCCGTGATGTGCAAGCTCCGTGATTTCTCGAAGATCGTTCACTATTCTCGACATGATCTTCCCGGTTCTCACCTTGTCGAAATAACTAAAAGATAGCGTCTGCAGGTGGGAGAAAATATCCTTTCTCATGTTGTACTCCATCCTTACCCCGACAACGTGACCCCAGTAACTGACAACGTAATTGAAGACGGCTCTCAAGACAAAGAGAAACGCCATTATTGCGGCGATAATCACAATACCTCTCATGTTACCCGAAGGGATATAATCATCCAGGGCCAATGTAGTGAATCTAGGAAAAACCAGATCGATTCCAGCAATCATGAAAGCACATGCCATATCCAGTAAAAATAGCCCTAGATGTGGCCGATAATAGGCCATGAATTTTCGAATCATAGCAAGCCTCCCGCATAGTTAGGTAAGAGTCTCAATTTTACATTAGAATACTCTGGATAACAAGTTCATGCATTTAAATCCAAATAGAGAAATTGACTCCTTGTCCTGTCGAACGAGCTTTATGATCTTTACGCAGTAATCCCAAAATACTGTTAAAATAGCTGTGGAGTCTTCAGTTCAGGAGAAGGAAAAGAAGAGCTTGTCGAAAACAGTAGTCCTTTACAAAACTAGATATGGAAGTTCGAAGAAATATGCAGAATGGATTGCAGAAGAGCTCCACGGCGATCTCTTTGATATTGAAGATGTCGATCTTGAAAGACTTAAGGATTACGACTGCATCGTATTCGGCGGATCACTCTATGCCACTGGCATCAGTGGATTGTCTACAATAAAAGAGAATTTCAAATCTTTCGAGAATAAGAAGGTAATTATCTTCTCCGTGGGAGCTTCTCCAGCGAGATCAGAGGTTATCGAAGACATAAAGGCAAAGAACTTCTCGCCTGAAATTGTCGAGAAGATTGAGTTCTTCCATTTGAGGGGCGGATTTGACTTCAAGAGATTGAGACTCGTAGATAAGATTTTGATGATTCTATTGAAGAGTAAACTCAAAGGAAAGAAGAGACGCGGAGAAGAGCTTTCCGACGATGAAAGAGGGATGCTGGCGGCTTACAGTACGGCAGTAGATTTCACAAGCAGGAAAGCTATTGAACCGATACTGGAAAGCATCAGTAAGTTTACTCACGGGAATGCTTAAGACAGATTCTGGATCGAAGCGTTGCTTGCAATGAGAAGTATTTTGAAAGAGTCACACCTCTCAAGCACTTCCCCGATTGAATTTGCTCTCGCTCTTTCGTACGGTTCTGCGTAGGAGGATTTTGCTTTTTCATATGCGCCACTAAAATCAGGATGTTCGTTTTTGTACAGCAAGAGAGTTTGCTTTCTGCCCCGGAATCGGTGGGTAAGAATTATGATCGGAGGTAATATGTCCAGAATTCGTAGGCTTGAAGAGATCTCCTTAAACTCCTGGCCAGCCGGTTACACAAAGTTCCTTGATGGCTGGGTATTGAGATACGCAGGCGGATATACAAACAGGTCAAACTCCGTCTATCCTATCTACGATGGGTTCGAACCTCTAGAGCAAAAGATCAAAGAGGCTAGCAGGTTCTATAAGTCAAAGGGGTTAAGGACGATGTTCAAGCTCACCGCGGACTCAAAGCCTGCAGGACTGAACAGTGTCCTCAAAGAGATGGGGTTTGAAGAAAGGGATAGAGCACTGGTAATGACGAGAGCGATAGGCAGTGAACCCCACGATCTTTCAGACGCCGATGTCGCTTCAAGGCCCGAGGAGGAATGGCTCGAACTCTTCTTCTCTCTGAATAGCAGGGCAAGAGAAAATCAAGCCTGGGCAAGAAAACTACTTTCTATGCTTCTTCCTGGCAGCCCCTTCATCATCCTTAGAAAGAGAGAAATCGCAGTTGGTTGCGGGTTTGCAGTAATAGAAAGCAATCACGTGGGACTCTTCGGAATAGCGGTGCGAGAATCGGAACGGCGAAAAGGATACGGGAGAGAGATAACCGAAAAACTCTTGGAGCTTGGTAGGCAACGGGGAGCAGAGACAGCCTATCTGCAGGTTGACAAACCCAACGAGAGCGCGATAAGTCTCTATTCTAAGATCGGCTTTCGAGAAGAATATCAGTACTGGTACAGGGTTGGCGAATAGATGTTAGACACAGTAGATCTCTTCAACGATTTGAGCAGTGATGAAAAAAGCGAAGTTCTTTCGGCTTCGCGAACTGTCAGGTTCCAGCCCGATCAGGTGATCTACACTCCAGATGATCTTTGCGATTCACTTTGTATAGTTCTCAAGGGCAGGTTAAGAATTGCAAAGGTATTGCCCTCTGGTCGTGAACAGACTATCAATTACATTGAAAAGAACCAGATTTTTGGAGAAGCGCTTGCGTTCGCTGGAAGAAAGTGCGCCTCACATGTCTTCGCGGAAGAGGATTCGGAAGTACTAAGCATTCCGAAGAAAGCTATCCTATATGCTTTCAAAAACAAGCGTTTTCTGTTCTCTTACCTAAAGAGCATTTCCGAAAAGACACTGAATCTCTCATATATCATTGAATTGCTTTCATTATCAACCGTCAAGAAGAAACTGGCAAGCTACCTTCTGGAACTATCTCTTGAGAAGGGAAGCAATTCATTTGAACTTCCTCATACCAAGAAGACACTCGCAAACCTTTTTGGATCAACAAGAGAAGCCGTTTCTCGAAACTTTTCTGAACTGCGGAAGGATGGAATCATCTTCATGCCAGATAGAAATTCCGTGGAAATAAAAAGCTCAAAACAACTCGAGAAAATTCTCTTCGATTAAATTAAACTATCGAACCTCTTTTCCAAATACTCTCTAACCCCGTTCAGATTATCGAACACATGTTTTGAAAGCGACAAATCAAGGTCTATGTTCTCCTCGTGCCTTACCCCAAGAACCTCCATTCCGGCCATGAAACCGCTTCTAATGCCGTTTGGCGAGTCTTCAATAACAATGCAATCCTCCGGGGCAATTCCCAAAAGCCGCGAAGCTCTTTGATAGATCATCGGCGATGGCTTAGATTCCCTAACTTCATCTCCCCCGACGATTACCGAGAAGTATTCGAGCACGTTTATTTTCTTCATCAACTCTTCAACAGCGGACTTCTCCGTCGACGATGCAATCGCCAGTTCTACCTTTCCATAAAGAAAATCAAGAAGCTCAATCAATCCGATATTTGGAACCACGGTCTCTCTGGCAAGTTCGAGATACCTTTTCATGTACCTTCTGCCAAATTCCTCAGGCTCCATATCCAGACCGGCAGTCTGAACAATTACTCTCTGAGTTTGAGACATTTTAAGACCCATCTGCTTCTCGAAGAGCTCATCACTTATCTTTCCACCAAGCTCCGAAACCAGCTCGGTACAGGCCCTTCTATAGAGCTTTTCGGAATCGATTATCACGCCATCCATATCGAATATTACTGCTCTAATCATTTCATATCCCTCAAATTCAAAAGATTTCTGATATCGGCTGCTGCCCTCCGTACAGTCTCTTTTCTCACACAGATTATGCTGCTGAATGGATCAACGTCGATCAACGATGACTTGAACAGAAGTCCCATATGATAGGAAATGGTAGACTTGGCGAGGCCTGTGAATTCAACGAGGTCCTTCTGTAAAGCCGGTTCCTTGCTGAGTCTCTTCAGGATCTTGAATCTGGTCTCGTCGGAAAGCACCTTAAGAAGACTCCGTAGCCTGACTTCCTGCGGGATTCTGCCCGAGAAATCTTCGGTAACCTCTTCAAGACCCATTATCAGAAGATGAAAGGTCGGATATGTCATTAGGCCAGAGTTTGTATGAGGTACCGAGTTTTGAAGAGTTATGTATACAGGTCTCGTCTCATCGAGTACGATATCGTAATAGTCGAGATAGTTCGAGAAGGCGTCTTTGATCTTCTGTGACGAACTACTCTCTATGTATCCTTTTACGAGCCGAGTGTTGAGGCCTCTTAAACCGCTTCCTTCATAATAGTTTAAGATTTTCATCGTCTTGGAGGAAAGGAAATCCATCGCCGTCTTCGGAAAGAAGAGTAGCTGGTGCACAAACCAGACAGTATCCGGGCTTACACCGCCTATTGCCTCTATGGCCTTTGAGACCTTCTGCGGTTCCTCGCTTATCATACGATTCAGCTCATCATGGGAAATCTTGAGCCTTCTATCTGCAAATACCTGGATGAAACGGTCTCTTATCAACTCGATTCCCTCTTCCGTTACATTAAGGCTTTCCTCGATCGTCACCTGCATACCGTCTTGAAGCTTCTGCCTTATTGGGAAGAGGATGGGAGCCATAACACCCAGTTCGTTCATAAAGGTTATATACATCCTCGTTGACCACTCTTCATCCTTAAGAAGTGTTTCCCTGAATTCCAAGAGCTGAGAAGAGGGCTCATAATCAACCCCGAGCGTCTTGAGTACCTTCTCAACAGGACCAGTGTTCAGCGAAAACTGAATGGCCATTGTCAGATCGTATATTTCGAAATAGCCGGTGATTATTTCCATTAGTTCTCACCTTCATCGTATAGCGTCTCAAGTCCTTTCAGAATTTTTTCGAGACGCTCTTTATTCAAAGAGAAGTACACCCTTCTGTGATCTTTTCGGCTCTTAACCAGGGCAAGTTCGGACAGAGTCGAAAGGTGGTAGGATACTGTCGCTTTGGATAGCCCTACGAGCTTTGCAAGCTCATCCACGTATTTTGGTTCCTCGGATATCGACTTCAAAATCTGCATCTTGGTTTGATCGGCTAGATTTCTGAGAAACAGTCTGAGAGTATTGTCCGTAACCGATGGATTCATAATCTCTTCAATCTGCTTGAAGTGCTCGCTGAATACTATCAGCTGGGTATTGCAGGAGCTTGCAAACTTAAGCCCTGAATACTTCAGTGTATTCTGAAACAAGAGATGAAGCGGCAAGTCTTCTCTTGCCTTAATGCCATAAAAATCAAGAAATCCCTCGGCAATTTGATTATACTGATCATTTTCGAAGAGCTTTAGTTTTTCGGCTATCTGATCGCGATTCTTTTTTCTCAGACCGGATTCTTCGTAGTACTTCTTCATTTCGTTAAGAGCAAAGAGCAGGATCTCTTTCGACTGCCTGGGAAAGTTTATCAGCTGAGTAATGAACCATGTCGTGTTTTCAGAGAGATCTTCGGCCTTGTTTACAGCTTCGGGCACAATGCTTAGATCCCCTTCAAGTATCTTATCTACTTCCTCTTGAGAGAAATTGAGATTGTTCGAAAGAATGCTGTTTACTACACATCTAGATTTCTCTTCGAAGTTATTCGCAAGGCTTTCGATTGAGTCCTCGAGGAGAATCTCCCCCCCCGGCCTTTCGGGAAAGTCGCAAAAGAAGATGACGCTGTCCTTGATTTCCGAAAATACGTCAGCGACAACTTTTATCGACCAGTTCTCATTCTCTCTGATCTTAAGAAGAAATGCCCCTAGCTCTTGACCCGGTTCGAAATCGAATCCAAGATCATGTGAAACTGCGTCGAAATAACTCTTCCTGTCAGCAAGACCACATGCCACCAAAATCTCTACGAGTTCAACGTATCCCGGGATTATATTCAAGGAATACACCTCTCAAGTTCGACTTGTATTGAATTATAGCATGGATAAGGTTCGAGAAACCTTGAACCAGGGAAATTCATCAACAACGCAACTCTATAACGTACTTAAAATGCGGAACATGTACAAGTATTCTTCGGTGTCGAATCAAATCCATTTGAAAGTGCAAGATCGTAAATCTGCTTAATCGATATATTGTTAGAAGTTTATTGTGCGTTAACAATAATAGTTTGACAACTATCTAACGTAGTGATATGATGAAAATGTAAGAGATGAATCGAACAGACGAAAAGGAGGAGTCGATATGAAGAAGGGATCTTTGAAAATCGGAAAAGATGTCCAGAAGGAAATCGATAAAGCCAGATCGGCTTCTATAAGATACGGAAACTTTTTTGCACTCTGAAGAAATAAACCAGTAGAATCGCGACATACAAGCAACCCCCCTTTTCCCCCACGGAAAGAAAGATGACTTCGGGTCTCTCGGTAGAGACCCTTTTTTGTTTCTTTCATTCAAAAAGAGAGAACCTTAAGGCTCTCTCTTTTTCTTGGGGTTTCTCTAGTCCTACTGAAAAGTAAGGAAGGGTCTGGACTTCAAGATTTCTACTCGTGCCTTTTCTATCTGTTCCGTAACTTCTCTCATCGATTTTGTAGTGCAATTTGACATTATCAATTCCTCCACCGGTTCGATATATATCTTACACTGAGATCATAACATATGGTTAGATATATGTCAAACCTAGTTCTAGAATTCTATTGCAGTCTAACTTTATTCTTGTTCTGCGTTTTGTCTCTAATCCCAGGCTGAGATGGTCTCCACATTTTTTCTGGTTAGAAGAGCAGGTTTCCTCTTTCAGGGTCCGATAAGAAAGCAGGGATACTATACTAGATCGTGGAGCATCTGACGGGCCGGACTGGAGTAGCTGGAATACCCATTTGGGATGAGTTATACTTGTGATCACTGAATGATTTCGACAGGAAATTCGAAGTATCGTCACACAGAAAACGATATTTGGTTCTCAAGGGTAGATGTTTTGCGAGGAAGGAGGGTGAACAGAGAAATGTTCTTCATAACGAAGGAGTTCACTTTTGACGCAGCACATAACCTCACCATGTATCACGGTAAGTGCGAGAAGCTGCACGGTCACACTTATAAACTTCAAGTTACCGTTGCCGGGGAGAAGCAAGAGGAAGACATGGTAATCGACTTTCTGAAAATGAAAGAAATTGTCAGAGACGAAGTCCTGAGTGTGCTGGATCACTCTTATATAAATGATGTGCTATCGCAACCAACTGCAGAGAACATAGCAGAGTGGATTTTCAATAAACTCGCAGGCAAGATTCGCGGGAATTCGTTCGAGCTCTATGAAGTAGCCTTATGGGAAACTCCCACCAGCTTTGTTCGTTACAGGGAGAGAGATGGTTGGTAGAGATTCCCTTAGGTCGCTTCTTCCCTGCCGACTCAATCATTCATAAACTGTCTCCCGTTGTCAAGACGATTTCTTTTGTGGCGCTTGCGGTGGGATCTTTGTTCTTGAGCGGCATTGTTGATTCTCTGATCCTTTTTTCCTTTTGGATTTCGCTTCTCTTGCTTTCAAAGGTTCCGCTGGGGGAGTACATCAAAACCCTCTGGACAATCAAGTTTCTTCTACTCTTAATTGTCATCTTCCAGCTCTTCTTTACGCACGGAAAAGTCCTGCTGGATATGAAGATACTGAGGATAACAGAAGAGGGCCTTTTGAACGCCACCTTATTGACTGTTAGGATGGTTTTTGCAGTCTTCTTCAGCATTACATTATCATATACAACAACCCCCATGGAGATCTCCTCCTCCATTGAAGCAATCGTCGGAAAGCTACCGATGAAAACTAAGAGGGTTTCTGAACTCGGAATGGCACTTTCACTAACCCTCACTTTCATTCCTCTTCTCTCGCTTCAGACGAATCGAATAATTATGGCCCAGAAGGCTAGAGGTGTGGAATTCAACGGCGGAAGTTTTTTCAAGAGAGTAAGAAACTCTCTCTCAGTGGTGATACCCGTGATTACGACCTCGCTAAAGAAGGCCCAGGACACCGCGTCCGCTCTGGAAATAATGGGATACGAGCCCGGCCATACATTGCGAAGCCTCGACAAAATGAGCTGGTCGATTAATGACTCGATTATCTTGATTTCGACGGCGGTTTCTATTACAGCGGTTGTTATACTGTAAAGCCAAAGAGATCGGCCAAACGTGAGGGGTTTATTCTTGCCATTGCTCTGGCAGACGATAGTCTTAGGCGGCTCTCACTGGAAGCATCTACCACTATCTCTTCGAGACAAGGAAGCAAACCGTCCAGTTTGAGAAGACCCGTCACGGAAGAAGCAAGAATCCTCGTCTGAAGCTCTTCCTTCCTGTTGGAAAGAATTCTTGAAACGTGATCACCCACATCCAATGTTTTGAGTTTCTTTACTGCTCTGAGTGAAGCCTTCTTCAGTCTCGACGAAGTTGATTTCAATGATTCATCAATGACATCGGAGATAGAATTATCCATTAGGTTGGCCAGAGCTTCAATACATATCGCCCTAACCCTGTCTGAGGGATCATTAAGTCCTTCTCGAAGAATATCAACCGCGGATGGTTCAAGTAGACCTTTGACGTACTGCGCCCCGACGAATCTCATCTCTTCATCATCTGAATCCATGAACCTCTCTGCGGCCTGCAACAACGAAACATCGTATCCCTTGATTTTTCTGTAAGTCTTCAGTGCTGTTATTGCTACGTTTGAATCCTCGGACTCGACTAGCTTTCTCAGCGCCGGAACCGAGACCTCCTCCGGGAATGGTTCTAAAGATTCAACTAGAATCTGCTTTGTCTTTGAAATGCGAAAATCCTTTATAAGACCCAAAAGCTTTTCTGAAGAAGTCGAATCCAGTTTACCGAGCCTTGAATGAATAGCAAGTTTCTGGAATTTTCCCGAAAGCGAAGAGAGCACCTCTTCATCTAGCTGCAGTTCGCCATTGTAGGCAGACAATATCCTTCGAACGTCGGTGCTTGGATCTCCGTTGAACTCCTGTAAGAGTTCGCTCTCTCCGGCTTCCGCAAGAGAGATAACAAAGGTCTTCCTAACCTTTTTTGAAGGATCTGCAGCAATTTTCCTCGCCAACTCCTCGTCCTCATAACCGAACTCGACGAGTTCCTTCGCCGTTGCGCTTCTAACGAGGTCTGACGGGTCATCAAGAGCCTTCAGTATAGAATCTCGATCTTCACCGAATTTCGCCATCGAAGAAACCGCGTTTTTTCTGACATCCGGCGAAGGATCATCAAGAAAAGACTCGATATTCTCGATTTTCATATCGCGTTCCACTGCTGATTTTATTGCCCTTGCCCTTACGTATGCCGATGGAGATTCCAGCATATCCTTCACATTCATTTCGGCTCTTGAGAAAATCTCCTCCTCAATAGCCTGAAGCATCTTTCTGATATCTTTTGGATTCATTTTATCCACCTTCAATTCCAATTAGGATTTCTCCTTCATCAACAAAGAATCTTACGCTTCCTTCTTCTCCATAAAAACCGGCAGAGTCTACAAATTCGGTCACCGTGTTGTAAGAGTTGCCAGATCTTCTAATAATTCTGTCGCCGGAAACGTAATATCTGATTCTCTTGTATCGACCGTCAACAATAGCGTCGAAGCTAATGAAGGAGGTCCCCCACGAAAAGTTTCCGATTGATCGGTTGAGATCTCTTTCAATAACATCGAAGGTTCTGGAAAGCGACATGTAACTCTTTGTCTCTCTCACAATGCTGAATGACATCGCAATCGACATGTTCACTATTTTGAAAACCGATATCAGAAGTATCGCAGAAACCGCAAGCGACACAACCATCTCAATCAGAGAGATTCCCTTCCTCATACTCAATCATCTCGAGAAGGTTTTCCAGTCTCTCGAGGACCCTATCCCTGCCGAGAACGGAGATCGTCTCGAAAAGTCCCGGAGTCACAAGCCTTCCCGTTACCCCTCCTCTCAAGGTCTGAAAAGTATTCTTCTTCGAAGCTATCTTTTCATCGGCAAGCTCTCTTACGGTTTTTTCTACTCCTTCAACAGACCAGTCAAGAGAATCCTCAAATTTCCTTATTGCTGCCGAGATTAAATCCTTGCTCCAGTTGTTCTGAAGATACTTGGAAACATACTCCTCTTGATAATCGAGCTCATCACTGAAAAAGGGAGCAGAGAAATCAAATAGCTGTTCAAGCGTGTTTATCTTCTCCCTGCACATCGTGAGTACCTCTCTCGAGTAGAACTGGTCGGACTCAATGATCGCGTAGTAGTCAAATCTTCCGGTGAACTTCAACCACAATCCAAACTGGATCATGAGCTCCTCGGGATCCAGCAATCTCAAATGCTTTCCGTTTATCCATTCGAGCTTCTCATAATCGAAGACAACGCCTTTGTTAGAGATATCGGAAGGAATGAAATCCTTGACCTTTTCGTGATAATCGAAAATTTCCTCATCGACCGTCCATCCGAGAAGCGCCAGATAATTCATAAGCCCCACGCTAAGATAACCTTCTTCTCTGAAATGGTCCACGCTTGTGTGGCCGTGCCTTTTTGAAAGCGGAGCCCTGTCACTCCCAAGAATCAGTGGTATATGCATGAATGTAGGCGGTTCCCAGTCGAGAGCTCTATAGATCATTATTTGCCTTGGAGTGTTCGTAAGGTGATCCTCGCCTCTGAAGACATGAGTAATATCCATCATATGATCATCGACTACCACAGCAAAATTGTAGGTGGGGAAGCCATTGGACTTTATAATTATGAAATCCGAGAAGTTCTCGTTCTCAAAACTCATCTTCCCTTTTGAGAGATCAGAAAATTCCGTTTTGCCCTCTGGAATCCTGAACTTAATTGTGTAGACTTCGTCACCTGATATATCAGGCATCTCCATTGAGATTCTCAGCACGTCTTCCTGATTCGACTTTTTGTAGACCGCATAATATGCGTGTCCTCTCTCGACGAGCTCTTGAGCATACTTATCATAAAACCCGAGAGCTACTCGCTCGCTCTGTCTATAAGGACCGTACTCCCCACCGATGTCGGGACCTTCCGACCAATTAAGACCGCACCATTTCATGGAAGAGAGAATCTGGTCCTCGAATCTCTTCTCGGAACGCTCGGTATCTGTATCTTCTATTCTCAGCACGAAACTTCCATTTTGATTTTTCGCAAAAAGCCAGTTGAACAGCGCTGTCCTTACACCGCCAACGTGAAGATTGCCTGTCGGACTTGGCGCAAATCTACACCTTACCATTCTCTGCCTCCTCAAGTAACCTCTCAAGATCTTCGATACTATTTGCTCTCATGACTTCTGCAGTTCTCCTCTCGTCTAAATACTTTCCATCTATGAGCACCGACCCTATCCTATCTGTCCAGCCACCGGTACCACCCATGAGAATGACGGGGTGTCCGTAAGAATATGAGGAGATTATCTCAAGCAGAGTTCCTGCTTGACCTCCGATTGAAATCACCACATCTGCAGATTTAGTAAGTATCAACGATCTCAAAGCAAAATCCATCCCAGTGCGAATCCTGATTTCATTGTGGGTGTTGCCCTCATCTCCGGCGGGGAGCACACCAATAACACGTCCCCCTTCTTTCGAAACAGCTCTAGAAACAAGTTCCATTACCCCGTCTCTTCCACCCGTCATAACAACGTGTCCGTGCCTGGCAAGAGTCCTCCCTACTTCTTCGCAAATTCCGTGAAGCTCCTTCACGGGGCTCGCGCTTATTGAACCGGAGTATCCTATTACCGTTACGTGAAGCATCATTCATCACTTCCAAGATACTTTTCTACCACCAGACTATCTCCAAGAACCGCCGCAGGATCGCCTGAAGAAATGACCTCTCCCTTGTACAGTACGTATAACCTGTCGACCACTTTAGCTATGGATGAAACATCATGATCCGTTACGATGACACCGATCCCCCTGCTCTTTAGCTTTCTGATCATCTTCTGAATATCCTTCACTGTCATTGGATCGATGCCGACAAAGGGCTCGTCCAGAAGAATGAACGAGGGTGAAAGAGTCATAGTCCTGGCAAATTCAAGCCTTCTCTTTTCTCCCCCAGATATGAGAGAGGCAGTTTGATCTTTCAGAGAAAGAATACCAAATTCGTCAAGAATTTCACTTGCCTTTTCCAGGCATTTGTCTTCCTGACCCGTTAGCTTCATCACCATTGTAAGGTTTTCGATTACTTTGAGGCCTCTGAAGATCGACGTTTCCTGAGGCAAATAGGCAATCCCTCTCTTGGCTCTTTCGTGAATAGGAAGGTGTGTAATGTTCTCACCATCAAGGAAAATGCTTCCCGAATTAGGAATCACAATTCCCAGGATAGACTTGAAGGCGGTGGTCTTTCCTGCACCATTTGGTCCAAGGAGTCCCACAACCTCAAGAGAGGATGCCTCCAGCGAGACATCCTTTAATACTCTTCTTTTTCCGTAGCGTTTGTCAAGATGTTCGCATTTCAGATAAGAAGGATCACTCAATTCTGAAAACCTTTCATATATTCAATGATCGCGTCGGTAACATCGTACGCGGAAGAACCATAAACGACAACCTCACTGGAGAGCACCATATCTATTCCGACAAACGTAGCATAATCCTTTATTCTCTTGTTGACCTGTTCCATTATTACCTGAAGCTTTGCATTGTAAGTCGTTTCAAGTGTTTGTTCGTACTGGCTCTTCTTCGTAAGGATCTCTTGCTGTTTCTGTAGAAGGGCGTCTTGACTCGCTCCAGAATTTGCCAGATCTTGATATTCTTGGCTAAGAGTATCTAACTGGCCCTGATAAAACTTCGTGTCTTTCTGATAATCGATGTTCAAAGTTACCCAGTCTTTTGTCGCTTCTAGCACCTTCTGCATATTGGCAAATGCAATCTTTGCAGGCTCCGATGGACCAGCACCGCCTTCAGAAACAACTATCGCTCCGACAGCCGATACCATTATCACAATAAGAATGAATCTCAAGGATCTTTTCACAAGAACACCTCCTAAAATACTCTCTTTGAATCCAATAAAATTGTAACGGGCCCACTGTTAACAAGTTCTACGTCCATGTGAGCCTGGAATATTCCTGTCTCGACTCTCACAGTCTTAGACGCCATCTGGAGAAAATCGTTGAAGAGCCCCCTGGCCACTTCAGGTTCGGCAGCATCGGTAAACGAAGGTCGCCGGCCCTTTCTCGCATCACCCATTACTGTAAACTGCGATATGGCAAGAAGCGATCCCGAAACATCTATAAGGGAAAGATTCATTTTGTCATTTTCATCTTCAAAGATACGGAGATTAATCGTCTTGTCTACCAGCCACTCCACATCTCTCTCATCATCTTCTCTGCCAATTCCAACAAGAACAAGAAGCCCCTTATCTATCTTGCCCGTGACCTTTCCGTCCACAACTACACTCGCACTACTTACTCTTTGAACTACAGCTCTCACGAAACTCCTCCGTATCTCTTAACATTTTGAACGCCCTTCATACCCCTGAGGTTCTCCATAACTGAAGTAAGATGGGCTACATCCTTGACAAGGATATTCGCAATCAGTGTATCATATCCCCACCTGCCTGCTTCAACGGAGTACTTCATTACTTTTGCGTTCTTGTTTTCAAGTCTCTCAAGAGACTTGTTTACAATGGTTCTATCAGCACTATCAAACTCCACAACGATCCAGGAACTGAATTTGCCGCCAGTGTCAAGGTTCCAGTGTGCCTCCACAAGCTTGTCTTTGCTTATGCCTTTCAGGTTTCTACAATTGCGAGTGTGAATCGAGATCCCCCTGCTGCTCATTACAGCAACGATATCGTCCCCGGGAAGCGGCGTGCAGCACTTAGCAAAATAAACGGCAATTCCCGTTTCACCCCCTACAACAACCTCATTACCCTTTGCCTGTTTCTGTTTTATCAGTTCCGTCTCTTCGGGAAGAGTCTCAATCTCTTCTTCCTTCGGCGCAAGAAGGCTTAAAACCTCTCCCATAGTTACCGATCCATCACCAAGCTTGCTGAAAAGATCGTTTTCATTGTGCGCACCCAACCTGTTCATCAGGGCCTTTATTTGTTCTCCCTCAATGAGGTCATCCATCGAAACGGCAAGACGTTTGCTTATCTTTCTGAATATCTCTTTGCCCCTCTCTACGAGTTTCGCCGAGTATTCATTCTTGAAAAATCTCTTTATCTTAGCCTTGGTCGAGTTTGCTCTCACATATTTCAGCCAGTCGAGACTCGGACCTTCGCTTGCCTTGTTAACAATTACCTCAACCCTATCACCAAGTTGCAGTTCATAGTTGACCGGAACGAGACGATCGTTCACCTTGGCACCGGCGTAGTGATGGCCAACCTCAGTATGGATGGCATAAGCGAAGTCAATCGGTGTGGCCCCTTTCGGAAGATGAACCACCTCACCCTTTGGAGTGAAGACAAAAACCTCTTCGACCTCTAGCTCGCGAGAAATAGATTCCATATCTTTGAAGCTTTCTATGAAATCTTTCTGCCAGTCAACGAGCTGCGTAAACCATGTTCTATCCTTTACATCTATGCCTTCTTTATAAACCCAGTGAGAGGCAACACCGTATTCAGCTTCCTTGTGCATTCTCTCGCTTCTTATTTGGATCTCCAAAGGCTCCCCTCTGTGGGTGATTAAAGTTGTGTGGAGTGACTTGTATCCGTTCGATTTGGGAGCGGCTATGTAGTCTTTGAATCTACCAGGCATTGGTGGCCAAAGAGAGTGAACCGCTCCCAGTATCTTGTAGCAGTTGACTTCATCTCCGGTTACGATACGGAGAGCAATTAGGTCGAATACTTCATCGAAAGACCTATTCTTCTTAATCATCTTCTGCCATATGCTGTACAGATGCTTTACTCTTCCTTCGATCAAGGCGGAGATCCTGTTCTTTCTCAACTCTCGAAGCACAATTTCTTTGTATTCGTCCATTATGTCCTGACGTTCCTTAAGCTTTCTGTTGACCTTGAATTTTAGTTCCTTGAACTCTTCGGGATACTCATACTTGAAAGAGAGATCCTCGAGTTCGGCCTGTATTTTGTGCATACCTATCCTGTGGGCAATCGGTGCATAGATTTGAAGTGTCTCTCTTGCCTTGTCACGCTTCTTTTCAGGATCTTTTAGAAAGTCCAGCGTTCGCATGTTGTGAAGCCGGTCCGCCAGTTTCACTATGATTATCCTAGGGTCATCTGAAAGTGCCAGAAGCATCTTTCGTAATGTCTCGACTTTCATTCTCGACTTGACTATCTTGGACTCAAGCTTCTCATTTAGCTTCAAGTTGCTTATCTTTGTCACACCGTCAACTATGAGGGCTACCGTATCTCCATATTTTTCTGCGATCTCAGATAGTGGAACATTGCAGTCTTCGACTATGTCATGAAGAATTCCGGCAATGATTGTGTCGTTGTCCGCGGAAAACTGGGCCAGTATTTTGGCGACTTCAATGGGGTGACTTATGAAGGGCTCTCCAGAGTCTCTCATCTGTTCCTGATGATGGAAGCGCGCGAACTCATAGGCGTCGAAGATCCGCTCTTTGTCTCTCCTCTTGAGGCGATATTGAAGAATGCTTTCGAGGTCACCCAGGAGAATCTGGGCATCGATTTCAGTTCTGGCCACTATCTCACCTTCTATTTGTTTATTTTAGCATGAAGCAACTGGTGAATACAGCGAGCCATGCGCAAAGATTTCCAGTCGAGGAAGTTGAGAAGTTCATTCTTCAGCCCTGGTCTAAAGCGTTGACCTAATCGAAACGGTAGAATATTAGAGTAATCATTGTCCTTAACACGGGGGTGAACATGTGAAGAAACAGTCGCTACTTAGTGCGTTGCTAATCATGTTGATGATTTCACTGTCGATAAGCTGTTTCGCTACTTCCATAGACTCAAATCATATCGTCACGGAAAGCGAAGTCCACTTCTTTGTCGAGGGAGAGAGAATAAACGGTATTCTGACACGTCCAGAATCTTCAGAAGGACCCGTGCCAGTTGTTGTGCTACTTCATGGATTCCTGGGACATATGGATGATCTCACTGTGTACGGTTCTGAAGAATCCCTCTACAGGATGACCGCAAGGCTTTTCGCCGAAAAGGGCCTGGCATCGTTGAGGTTTGACTTCAGGGGCTCCGGAACAAGTGATGGCGAATGGAAGGACACTACTTTCACGAAACAGATATCCGATGCGATATCTTCGATTGACTTTCTTTCATCGGCGGAAGATTTAGACAGCCGAAGAGTCGGCGTAGTCGGTCTC
Organism: Mesotoga sp. H07.pep.5.3; assembly: GCF_002752615.1. Classification (NCBI taxonomy): domain Bacteria; kingdom Thermotogati; phylum Thermotogota; class Thermotogae; order Kosmotogales; family Kosmotogaceae; genus Mesotoga; species Mesotoga sp. H07.pep.5.3. The sequence continues at coordinate 83,294 of NZ_AYTV01000026.1, read as the reverse complement.
AGTCAGGGTGGTCTCGTCGCAGCCTGTCTCGCAGCTCGCGACTCCAGAGTCAAGAGTGTTGCCCTCTGGTCGGCAGTCGCAATACCCGTTCACACGTATTCGGCACTTCTCGGTAAGGATTCCGTTGATAGAGCTATTGAAGCAGATCCACTCGAAGAAATCACCGCAGAGATTTCCTGGGGTGGAACAACTGTTCTCAGAAAGGAATTCTTTGATGAGCTGTTTCTTATAGATCCCGTTGCCGAGATCGTTTCCTACGATGGGCCACTTCTGGTTGTCTCTGGATCGAAGGACGATCTGGTCTTTCCCCAACCGGAAGTCTCAAATCTCTTCACAATGTACCACAAAGGTGTAGACAGACTGCTTCAACAGGACTCCGGTCACATTTTCGACCTTTTCGAAAGACAGGATAAAGTGCTGGAGATCATCGATGCTACTCTGGAGTGGTTTTTGATAACTCTTTAGAAAGGGGTGGATAAATATGAGATTAGAAGGTAAGAAGATAGCGGTTCTTGTTGAAGACGGCTTTGAAGATCTCGAATTCTGGGTACCGGTGATGCGGCTTCGCGAAGAAGGAGCAGAGGTGGTCATTGCTGGCAGGGAGAAGGGCATTCTTTTTCTTGGTAAGAGCGGGCTTGAAGCGTTTTCGGATTCAGACTTCAAATCGATTGACGTCTCAAAAATGGATGGGATTGTGATTCCCGGCGGGTGGGCTCCCGACAGGCTTAGACGATTCGAAGAGGTGAAGAGTCTGGTTAGAGATGCCAACGAAAAAGGAAAGGTTATCGGGATGATCTGCCATGCCGGTCTCGTTGGAATATCGGCAGGAATTGTGAGGGGTTCGAAAGCAGTAGGAAGTGAAGGAATAAAAGATGACCTAATAAATGCTGGTTCGGTTTGGGTAGACGAGCCGGCATTAGTTGATGGCAATCTAGTCTGGGGAAGAGTGGTGAAAGACATCCCTGACTTCTGCAGGAAACTGGTCGAAACTCTCGAAAATGGACTCCGTTGACTCAGTCAAATAATGACAACATGAGAAAGGGTCGGCAACAAGACCTGTGATTTTGTAGTACCTCAGAGTAGAACCGAATGCAAGCACTCTCTTCATTATTGGTTCTACCAGTGATCCTTGCACTAAAACTGCTCAGTGAAATTCTTCAAGTAATGTATTGAAATCCGACAGAATTTATAGTATTATTAGAATAACCCTCCCCCCAGGGGGGGCCCAATGGAAGGGGTGATACGATGATGTTCTTTGGATTCCTAATAGTAATCTTTGCGGTAGTATTCTTTCTGAAGCCTGATATCCTGAAGAGTCGAATGACTATCTCCTCCTCATATGACAAAGAAATGAGAGTTCTCAGAGAAAGACTGGCTAATGGAGAGATCTCAATTGAGCAGTACGAGCAACTGAAAAAGGCGCTGTCTGAGGAAAAATGAGATGAGTTTTGAGAATAATCATGTAAAAGAAGAATATATTGTAGAAGGCATGACCTGCGCGGCATGTGTAAGAGCCGTTGAAAAAGCTGTCTCTAAAATCGAAGGAGTGGAGAGGCCTGTAGTAAATCTCGCTACGGAACGTCTTACATTCGAAGTGTTCCAGGAAGTCGATAAAGGCAGAGTATTTGAGGCAGTAGAGCGGGCAGGATACAGTCTTAAAGAAATTCCGGTTTTTAGGAAGGCTGTAATGGAAATTGATGGAATGACATGCGCTGCTTGCAGTGCAGCAGTAGAAAAAGCAATCGGAAGGCTGCATGGAGTTGAGAATGTCAGTGTCAATCTATCTTCGGACACCGTTTCTTTTAAGTACGATCCCAACATCTTGAAAATTGGAGAGGTGAAGAAAGTAGTTGAAAAAGCCGGATATAGGCCAGGCAACCTCGTCACTGAAGCATTTGAAGAGAGCCGACTGAAAAAAGAGGCTGCAATAGCATCCTACAAGAGGAAATTCATATTTTCTGCGGCCTTCGCTCTGCCGCTGCTGATAATTGCCATGGGCCATATGATGGGCCTTTCGCTTCCGGCAATCATCGATCCCAATCTCAATCCCCTTAACTTCGCCATAGTTCAGCTAATTCTAACGATTCCAATAGTAGTTGCGGGCAGAGATTTCTATTCCAAGGGAATACCAAATCTCTTCAGAGGAAGCCCAAATATGGACACTTTAGTAGGTCTAGGGACGGGAGCGGCATTCTCTTACGGAATCTTTGCGACGGTTCAAATAGCCCTCGGTAGACACAGCTACGTAGGAGATTTGTACTTTGAATCGGCCGGAGTGATTATCGCTCTAATATCTCTCGGCAAGTATCTTGAGAATCTTTCAAGGGGAAGAACTTCCGATGCCATAATGAAACTTATGAATCTCTCTCCCGAAACGGCTCTCGTAAAACGGCAGGACGTCTTCGAAGAAGTAGCGATTGAAGAGATAGAGGTTGGAGACGTTCTTCTTGTCAAACCTGGTATGAGAATCCCGGTGGATGGGGAAGTCTTGAATGGTGCAAGTTCAGTAGACCAGTCAATGATTACTGGGGAATCGATTCCCGTAGATATCTCAGAGAGTTCGAAAGTAATTGGCGGTACTACGAATATAAATGGAGCATTCGAAATGAGGGCAACTGTCGTTGGCAGTGACACATTACTTTCGAGAATAATCAAACTCGTCGAGGACGCACAGTCGTCAAAGGCTCCGATAGCCAGAATGGCCGATGTCGTCAGCGGTTATTTCGTGCCATTCGTTCTAGTGATTGCGGCAGTTACCTTCCTTGTCTGGATAACGCTTGGATATGGTCTCGTCTTTTCAATGTCCATGATGATAGCGGTGCTTGTAATAGCCTGTCCCTGCGCACTCGGACTTGCCACGCCTACCGCGATAATGGTGGGTACCGGTAGGGGAGCCGAAATGGGAATTCTTTTCCGGAACGGCGAAGCCCTAGAAACCACTCACAAAATTGGTGCTGTAGTTTTTGACAAGACTGGTACGATAACGGAAGGAAGGCCAAGGTTAGTAGATGTGCACACATTTGGAAAACACGAAAGAGAAAGGGTTATGCAAATATCGGCCAGTATTGCTTCAAAGAGTTCCCACCCGCTCGATGTGGCTATCTCCGGTGCATATAGTGGTCCTCTCCTGGAGGTTTCTTCATTTGAGGCTTATTCTGGCAAAGGAATTCTGGCGAGAGTCTCTGGGCAGGAAGTCAAGATGGGAAACCATCGTTTTATTTCTCTGACGCCGGAAGAAATGAAGTTTGTCGATGAGTTATCCAGTGAGGGTAAGACACCCGTTGTTGTCTCCATAGAAGGTAGAGCGGCAGCAGTGCTTGGTATCGCTGATGTTGTGAGAGAGGATTCTCTGGATGCGATTAAGTCTCTGAAGAAAATGGGAATAGATACTTACATGATGACCGGTGACAACTCCAGGACTGCAATGGCAATTGCTAACCAAGTTGGGATCGAGAATGTAATATCGGAAGTGATGCCGGAAGACAAAGCCAAAAAGGTTTCCGATCTCAAGAGGGAAGGTAAGACAGTGATGATGGTAGGCGATGGAATAAATGATTCTCCGGCTCTTGCGGAGGCCCATATTGGAATTGCCGTTGGTTCTGGAACGGACATCGCTATTGAGACGGCAGATGTGGTACTTATGAGCGACAACTTAAGCAACATCTTCAAAGCGATAAAGTTATCGAAGGAAACTATAAAGAACATAAAACAGAATCTCTTCTGGGCATTCTTCTACAACGTAATCGGCATACCTTTGGCAGCCGGTCTCTTCTACGGAGTTGCCGGAATAAGGCTTAATCCAATGGTAGCCGGAGCGGCGATGGCTTTTTCTAGCGTAAGTGTAGTAACCAACGCATTAAGCTGAAAATTAAGATCTGAAAGGGAGGAAGAAAATGAGACTGACAATTGAAGGAATGAGCTGCAACCACTGCAAGATGAGGGTTGAAAAATCATTGAAGGCTCTGGAAGGAGTCAAGGACGTAGAAGTCGATCTTGGAACCGGAGTGGCAACCATTAGCACTTCAAAGGAAATAGAAGACAGGTTGCTGAAAGAAGCTGTAGAAGATGCCGGCTATTTGTTAAAGGGAATCGAAAGATAAGATGGATAATCATTCTCATCACAAACACAGCGGCGCGTTGAAGATTCTCAGGACAGCAAGGGGTCAGATAGACGGTATCATAAAGATGATAGAAGAAGAGCGATATTGCATAGATATTTCGACACAGCTCCTCGCCGTTATCTCTCTTCTCAAAAAGGCAAACACAACCGTTGTCAACAAACACGTCGAAACATGCATAAGGGAAGCTATTGATTCAGGAAATGTCGATGAGAAGATAGGTGAACTGGAGACGCTTATGAAATACATCGAAAAGAGCCTCTAATCTACTGAAGGAGGCTCTTTTGGAGTTTTACCGTCATCTATTGAATGCTTCGATAATTCCTTAAGCACCTCTTCCAGCTCATCGTCTTCAACACTCCAGAGATCTTCGATTCTTTGCTTCATCAGGGCGTCTCTCTCTTCGGATGCTTTCATATAGAGCATGAAGAGCTTCTTCCTGCGCGAATCCATCGAACCGATCTCTCTTAGGACATCGATCGTTACTTTCTTGTCCTCATCTATTAGGTCTCCGATCGTAAGAACTACGTCTTCGAGTTTCCACTGAACATCGTCGGACAGCACGGCGAGCGTTTTCCTGATCTTTTTAAGCTTTTCAGTTCTCTTTTGCATCGGCTCTTCCCCCATTTTTCTCTCGTTTTTCTTCTTCGGGATGCCTGATGACCAGGCTCAGCAGAGCGCCCGCTACGCTTAGCACGGCCGAGACTATGTAGCTTATCTCATACCCACCGGTGATATCACGGGCGATTCCTCCGAGCAATGGCCCGATAACTCCGCCAACACCCCACGCCGTTATCATTACACCGTAATTCACTCCAAGATTCTTAACACCGTAAAAGTCAGCCGTCACAACCGGAAAGATTGCAAGCATTCCACCAAATGTGAACCCAACAACGCTCTTGCCTATTAATAAAGCAAGAGGATTTGTTAACGAGCTGAACAGGAAGTAAACAAGTGCCTGTATGGCAAACATAGCGAAAAGTGTGGCCGTTCTCCCAATAAAGTCGGAGATGCTTCCCCAGGTAACCCGGCCAATGAAATTGAAGATTGCATATACAACCACGAGAAGAAAGCCGTTACTAATCGATGCCTGCTCAAGACCGATCTTAGACATCTGGCCAATAATGAGTAATCCCGCAAATGTTCCAAAGAAGAACATGGTCCACAGTATGTAGAACTGTGGCGTTCTAACCATCTCCTTAAGGGTGTAATCCTTTGAGGTCAGTCTATGGACCTTTCTCGGCTTCTTTTTCAGTCTTACCTTTTCGACTCCCTCTTGGGGATTACTTATGAAGAACGAGAGAGTGAAGACTATTAGAAAGAATAGAAGACCCAGTATCATAAGGGACGTGGGCAGACCAAACAGACCAATGAGGCCTGACGTCAACGGTGCAATATACACCGGTGCCAGACCGAAGCCACTGACAACGATTCCAGATATTAGCCCTCTATGGTCGGAGTGGAACCACTTCACTGCGGCCGGCGTTGGCGATGAATAACCAAAACCCATTGCAAGACCGAAGACAAGACCGAAGAAAAACGTCAGACCTGCAACCGAAAGGTTCAGGCCGGAAAAGAAGAAACCCAGGCCGGCAAGGATCGATGAAACAAAGAGAACGGGTCTCGGGCCAAACTTGTCCTGAAGCTTTCCCCCGGGAATCATAGTGAGAGCGAAAACCGCAGAAGCCAGCATATAAGGGATTTGAGTCTGAGTTGCAGTCCATTTGAAGTCGTCTATCAGGGCCGCAGAAATAATTCCCCATGAATAGAGGACGCCGAGCGTAAGGTTGACTCCAAGACCACTGAAGACTACGAGCCAGGCCTTCTTTGTATTATCCACAGATTTGTCCTCCTGAAAATGACGTTAATTGCCGGGCAGATCTGTTCAGTCGGTTCGTAGTACTATGGTAGTATTTTACAACAACTCCACATCATTCCAAAACTGTGCGATACGATCAACCAATTCTTAGATGAAAAACCGGTGATTACTTTTCCCTTGTCCTGAATAGGCTCGCGTAAGAACCAGAAAACGCTTGCTGGAAGTGAACAAGCTGCCACTTCTTCTCAACCTTTAGTAGAAAGGCCGAACCAAAAGTCTCAACTCTCCTTAAGGCGGCTTTTCTAGCAAACTTGACGCCTCTTTTCCATGAAAAATAACAGAATGAAGGTCTTTCAACAGAGGATTCCCAGGATATCGGTTCGAAAAGAACCCCGAATGATTCGAACTCTCTTTTCAGAAGCTGGAGAAACTCATCTATGCCATTACTGGATAGTCCCTCGGGATTGATGTAGGTAATATTATCGGTGCAAAGTGACTTCAACGATTCAAAATCCTGATTCCTGTAGCTCTCGAAAAAGGCCTTTAGAACCTCTCTGGCCGACATCTCGCTTGGCTCCACTGAATAACACCTCACTCTCAGTCACTATTAAGATTCTATCATTGAACTGCCCCGTCAAATGTGTACAAAATCGTATCGTTAGTCGTTCAAACTGGAATGTAATCTCGCTGAGATGGGAGGTTTTCTTAATGAAAACGATTGTTATGATCTTTTTCTTTCTCGTTTTCTTTGTGGCAGTCCCCGGGCTAACACTGAGAGCTGGAAAAGAAGCCCAGCGATAATCGCTTTCTCTCTGGAACTGGACTCCAATATTTACTGCGGAGTGGGAGCGATACCTACAATTACGATATTTGGTTCAGGCGGTCCCTGGTCTTTCTAGCTTACAGGAAGTTACAGATCGTAATTTGAGCTTATTCGGAGAGAAGATGATAATATCAGCTGTTGGAAGAGGTTGTGCCGGAGCGATATTTTCCGACGCTTTCGATTTGGCTGCCATAGCGGGAATGCTTCTTGAGATCAAATGGAGTTTAAATACCAGCTTCAAAGCAGGATTTCAGCTGTGGATGAGTCTTGGACTGTATCAGCGAATTACGAAACCGGAAACGAGCTTCGTTCCAATGGGTCAGATCGGCGTAGCCCTTGATTTCTGAAGGTCATCGTTTTTTGAACCTGAGTGTTTTCAGCTTACCGATCTCTCTAAAACCCAGCCGATTATAGATTCTTCCCGCCTCTGGATTGTCGTATAGCAAGCATGGTGTCCTTCCCTCGGCGAGTAGATCTTCACACAGCTTGGATACAACTGCCGAAGCAAGACCTCGCCCTCTGAAATCCTTGCCGGTTGCGACTCCAATAATCATTGCCATATCGGAACTCTCGGAGGTACTGGCCGCCGTGGCCAGTATTTCGCCCTGATCTTCGATTATGTATCTTCTTGTGCTCCCGTCTTTCAGTGTGGCCATGAAGGATTCTTCATCCGTTGCGTGGAACTCTTCTATTGAGAAAAGAAAGGCCAGAAGCTTCTCTGCATCCTCAGTAGTAGCCCTTCTTACCTCAAACCCGGCCGCATTAAGATTGGGTTCCCTCAAAACTGCGAAGCGGAGAGTTTCTTCCTCTTCACGTATCTCCTGCAAATACGGAGATATCCTATCTATACCCGAGATGGTTCCGCTAAGCATCATAGCCTGTTCATACCTCCTCACAACGCCTGCCGCTTCTCTGAAATTCATCCCCGCCCCGTCGGAAAGAATGAGAAATTTGTAGTATCGAAGCAGAATGCCTCTAGGACTGTCAAAGTCTCCATCTAGGTAAATCTCCATGTTGTCCGAATCAGGACTTGTATTCTCTATATCGCCGATAATGAACATGTTGAACTCCCTGTTTTTGTAAAGAAAGGGAAGAAGATTCCTCCACTCACTGCCGTCGATTTTTCTCATCGGATCACCGCCATTAGTTTGGACTGTAAAGACTATACCATCAAGAACCTATTCACAAATCGCCTCCTCTAATACGTTCGTGACTTATATCACGTACTTGACCTTACTTTTGCTATAGACTTTCATTGAAAGGAGAGATTTATATGACAAATAGAAAGGCTGCGGCTCTGAGAGTAATTGTAGAGGTTGGCTTCCTGTTCCTATTCTTTTTTCTTCTGAGGAGCAGGGATCTCCAGAAGTGGTTCTTAATTTTCGGGATCGGTCTAATCGGAGCTCTATTTCTGGGAAGGTTTTACTGCGGGTGGATCTGTCCAATGGAAACACTTTTCAGACCCATAAATTGGCTCTATTCAAAGCTTAGAGTGAAGAGGTTAAAGACACCAGCAATCTTCAAGAACAATGTATTCAGATGGTCTATACTTGTTCTCTTCCTTTTGCTTATGGTAGCGGTAAGAATCTTTAAGATCAAGGTCAACCTTCTTCTATACATAACTGCCTTCTCTGTTCTGATAACTCTGGTATTCGAAGAGGAGTTTTGGCACAGGTATATGTGTCCCTTTGGAACCATGCTGTCTCTCTTTTCAAGAAAACCGTTGTTTGGAATGAAGGTGGAAAAACCACCGTGTGTTTCCTGCGGGATCTGTCAGAATGTTTGCCCTGTAAGTGCAATCGAATCCGAAGAAGATGGAATGAAGATTGACACTTCGGAATGTCTTGTATGTCTTAAATGCAAAGAGAGCTGCCCGAAAATTTCGATAAAGTATTCCGTATTGAAATGATCAGTAGCTCGCCTTGAAAAGGGCAGACTGAAGAGTTATCCCATTTAATCTGGGACGGCTTTCCATTGTTTGAATATTAGATTGCTACCAAGGTTTTTAATGCTAGAATCACTCTATTACTAAAGTAGAGAGAGGTATTATAGTGTCGACTGAAGAAGGCAGCGACAACCTGGCAAGATCAGTTTTCGCTCTTCAGGAGCGGATGAAGGAATTGGATTGCGTTTACAGAATATTCAATGAGCTTCATAAGTCTTCGACTGCCGATGAAGCAGTTGTATCTGTATTGGAACAGCTTCCTCGGGGATTTAGATTTCCCGAACTGACGGCGATAAGAATAGAGATCGATGGAAATGAGCATAGATCAGTCGATCAATGGTCTGATGAAAGAATGATTTCAGCGGAAATCGTTGTGAACGGAAAGAAAATAGGAACAATAAGTGTCTCCTTAACAGAAGAGCTCGACATAAAGGGAAGTCCTTTTCTTAAGGAAGAAAAGAAACTTCTTTCGGGAGTAGCTGTTGCGCTTTCAAATACCCTTGAGAGAGTAATCATTCAGCGGGAACTGAAGGAAAGTCTCGCAAGACTAACTTTCGCAGTAGATGCTTCTGGCGAAGGCATATGGGACTGGGATATTGAGACCGGCAAGGTTATTTTCTCCAAGCGATGGAAGGAGATGCTTGGTTTCTCTGACGAAGAGATCTCTGACCATGTCAGCGAATGGGAGAAGAGAATTCATCCCGAAGATGTTGAAGAGGTGAAGTCTGTTCTCAACAGATGTTTCAAGGGCGATACACCCTTCTATGAAAAGGAGTACAGGCTAATAGGGAAGAACGGTTCTCTTGTCTGGGTTCGTGATAGAGCACGAATTGTCTCAAGAGACAGTGAAGGAAAACCCTTGAGGATGGTCGGAATGTACACCGATCTTACCCAGCGCAGGATGGACGAAATTAAACTTCAGAAACTCAACAAATTGCTAACCCTAATGTTCAGAGCAAACGAATTTCTCGTCCATGCAAAGGATGAACATTCTTTACTGAAGGGACTTTGTGACATCGTGGTCGAAAACGGAGGGTTCCCTCTTGTCTGGATAGCCTTCAAGAAGTCCGGGGGGAAAATGCTGACACCTGTTGCGGTAAGCGGAGTGGCAAAGGGTTATCCCTACGAAGTTGCAGTCGCCTGGGATAACAGCGAACTGAGCAGAAGCGCAATAGGAAAAGCCATAAAGACCGGCAGGACATTCATTTCAAGGGATATCGACAGTTCACCCGACTATCTTCCTTGGAAGAAAACGATTCTGAAGTACGGGTTGAAATCATCGATTGCCGTGCCTCTTGTTATTGGAAAAGAGATCATCGGCGGCTTTGTCATTTATTCCACAGAGGAAGATGCATTTGATAATGAGGAGGTTCGCCTTCTCGAAGAGCTCGGCGAAGATATCTCCTATGGAATACTGTCACTGAGACTAGAGGCTCAGCTAGAGCATCAGAGCGGTGTTCTATCATCTATTAGAAGAGTAAACCAGCTGATAGTATCGGCAACCGATGTTGAAGAGTTGATCAAAAGGGCGACGGAGCTTATGACGGGTTCCCGAGGTTTCGAAAGATGTCTTCTTGTTCTCATTGAGAATGGAGATGTGAAGAACTGGGCCGCTTCTGGCTTCAACAGAACGCAGCTGCTCGAAGTCGACTCCATTTTCGAGTCGGGAGAAATTCCTCCTCTTTTGAGAAGGGCAATGGAAGAAGAAGGAGTGATCTCCTTAACTGGAAGAAAGTCCAGCAAACAATGCGTAACAATCAGCGATTCAGATGATCTTGCAGTCTTCGCGAAAGGGCTCAGAATCGGTGGCAATATCCTGGGTGCTATGGCCGTAGTTATGAAACAGAGCTTCTCTTTTTCGAAGGATGAAAGAGATCTCTTTTCCGAAATCGTGGATGATATTTCTTTTGCGATTCATAAGATAAGAATTGAGAAGAACGAGAGAGTTCTCCAGAAGAGGTTTTCTCTTTTCATGGATAAACTGCCCGGAGCCGTGTTCATTTCTGACAGTGACTTGAAGACTTCATACTTCAATGACTTCGCAGCCAGAGTCTTTGGTTTCAAAGAAGACTGGAAAGGAAAGAATCCCGAAGCCAACTATCCCGGAGAACTCGACAAGCTGATTCTTCAAGATGATAGAAGGACTCAAAACGGGGAGAACATCGTGAGGGAAGAGAGGGTACTCGGTACCGACGGCAAGGAAAGGATCCTCTATGTTCAGAAGTTTCCAATTGTTTCAGAAGGAGATAAACCGATGGTCGGTGCAATCGCCATGGATATTACCGAATGGAAGCTCGCAGAGATGGCCCTCACCAGATTGGGAAGAGTCGTAGATCTTTCAGTGAATGAGCTATATATATTCGATCCAGAGACTCTGAGATTTCTTCAAGCGAACAAGGGTGCTCTAGAGAATTCAGGGTACTCTCTTGAAGAGTTGCGAAAGATGACTCCACTGGATCTGAAGTTGGAGATGGATAAAAGGGCCTTCGAAGATATTCTCTTTAGGCTCAAAAGAGAACCGGGAAGTTACGAAGTCTTCGAAACCGTTCACATAAGAAAGGATGGCTCCAAATATCCCGTTGAAGTAAGACTACAGCTTCACGACAATGAATACGAACGTGTCTTTGTTGCCATTGTCCTGGATATCTCCGAGAGAAAGATCGCCGAAGAATCGGTGAAAAAGAGTCTTGAGTCACTTATAAATACTTTGTCTTCGCTTGTCGAAGCGAGGGATCCCTACACTTCCGGCCATCAGAAACGTGTAAGCGAGCTTTCGACAGCAATAGCGAGAAAGCTGTTTTCTGAAGATGAGATGCATGAAGATATCGTTGAATCGATAAGGGTAGCTGCTTTGCTTCATGACATAGGGAAGAGTGCAGTGCCCACCGAAATACTGACGAAGCCGGTAAGACTGAACAATCTCGAATACGATTTAGTTAGAGAGCATTCAAAGAAGGGGTACGACATACTGAAAGAGGTTTACTTCCCATGGCCGATAGCTGACATCGTTGCTCAACACCATGAGAGACTTGATGGATCCGGATATCCAAGAGGATTAACGGGCGATGAAATCAGAATAGAGGCCCGTATTATTGCCGTTGCCGATGTAGTTGAGGCAATGTCTTCTCACAGACCTTATAGAGCATCTCTTGGAATAGAGGCGGCACTGGATGAAATACGGCAGAACTCCGGAAGGTTCTACGATCGCAGAGTCGTCGAGGCCTGCCTTGAACTTTTCGAAGAGGGGTTTCAATTCACCGAGTAATCCAGGCGGCTTTTCCAGTGATAAGGAAGTTCCAAGCGACTTTCAGTTAAGCCTTCTTTCCAGGTGATTCAGGTAAAACTTCACTCCCGAAGAGAGATTACGAAGTATCTTGCAGCTTACTTCATCCAGTCGACGGGTATCCTGGGAACTGACGAGTTTGTCATAATACTCCTTTGACAACTCTGGTGATGGATTCTCGAATGAATTGCCGCCGATAAGTCTTTTCACAGACAGTTCTACCTCGGGCAGAAGATCGAAGGCTCTCCTTCTAATTGTCTTCGCCATTTTTTCGAGCCTATCGAAGACGCCGGCCTCAGTCCCCTCTATCTCCTCCAAAAAAGGTTCGTAACCTCTCCACAATCGGTAGCCCAGGTATCTGTCGTGAAATTTGTGATAAAAGCCGATTTTCTTGAACTGCTTCCTGTACAGAAAGGGTATCTTGAATATTTCGATGGGAGTGCCCGGAGAGGCGTGATACGGTGTTCCGCAGTCCTCAAGATAGTGGAGAGCCCTGGCTGCAAATCTTAGAGCCCAATACCTATCTCCCTTTTCATTGGCCAGCATGCTCATACGGTCGAAGTGTAGAAATCTGTCTGTCACTTCGCCGAATCGGAGAATAATATGAAACTCCTCATGACGCCACGTTCCACTTCCTCCCATGAATTTCTGTAAAGGTGAAAGACTTAAGCCTTCATCCATGCCAAAGTCTGGTTCATATGAATAAACTGTCAGAATCTGCCATGCGGGAGCTCTGCCGCTTCTGGGGGCCTTATTGTCGAAAAAGGGTAAATACAGCTCCTCATCTGAGCGAGAGAGGTACGGCCTTCCAAGGTAATCTTCAAAACCATCCTTAGAGCTATTGTACGGACCCTGATCATAAGCCCGATAGCAGTACGGTTTAATCTCGACTTCCTCAGATAGAAAGGCTTTTTTCATATCCATGCATTTGTTAGTCAAGACATCGTGGCCATCCATCTCAGTTGTTTATAACCCAAGCGCTCTCCTAATTAATGTAACTATATTCTATCATCTGCGCTGTTAAGTAGAATAACTCCCTCTTGAGTAGATTTAATTATGATGCATTACGGCTCCAAACTACTCCAATGGATCTTCAACATATCAAATCAATCAAATTGAATCTCTCAAAGTGGAGGATCAAGATCCAAGCTTCCATAGTTCAGTGATCAACTTTGTTTCTAGCGAGAAGAAGTATGTGCTGTTATGAAAACATAGTTTCAATATGCTATCATTATGAAAAGATAGTTTCATGAGTCAGATAATTAACTAATTTCTTGCCGAAAGGTTGATGGGAATGGTATCCGAAGAGATAACGAAAATCAAAGATGACTTATCACCTGCATACAAAAGGATAGCAACCTTCATTCTCAAAGAATACTCTCAGGTAGGGTTCATGTCTATTGAAGAACTGAGCTCTATGGCCGGTGCGAGCAAGGCTTCTGTAGTCCGATTCTCGAGACGTCTCGGTTTCTCGGGATTCAATGAACTGAAGAAGACTATCCAGCATGAACTAAGGAGAAGGCTTCTACCCTATGAGAAGATCGCGACGACAGAACTTGACAGGGCCCCGGTGGAAAACCAGCTGAAATTGCTCAGACAGAATGAGATCAACAACCTTAAGAATACTTTATCCGGGATCGGAGAAGAGGAACTTCACAAATGGATCGACACTATTAGAGCAGCCAGTAACATCTATTTTGGGGGCTTTGGCGCTACAAAACACGTGATTTCGCTGATGAGGTACACAATCTCCGTTCTTCAGCGGAAGCCAACCTGGCTGCTTTCTGGATCGGTCTCCGACTTTTCCTTCAAAATAAAGCTCATGGAAAGAAGTGACGCTTTGATAGTGATGACCTTTCCTCCATATTCAAAAGAAGTGGAATACATGGTCGACTTTGCACTGGAGAGAAATGTGAGGACTCTTCTCGTTACAGATTCCGTTGACTGTCCGGTCTACTCGAAAGCCTATTCGTCGATTCTGTGTGAGAACAACTCACTTCTCTTCGGAAACTCCTTCGTTGGTCCCATAGCGGTCGCGGAAATGATAGGTAACTTCATTATCCTAAGCGAAAAGAAGACCGGTATGGAGGAGATGAAAAGGCTGTTTGAGGTAGAGGAGAGAGGATACAAATCAATAAAGATTGACGGCAAGAACAAGTAGATTCATCGTTTGCTCGTGAATGCATCTAATTACTGAAAAGAAGATTAAGGGAATCGAAGAGGGGAATTGATTTAGCCCGCTGTGGCATCTGAGTTCTTTTTTAGAGAGGAGTGTTCTAGTTTTAATCAAGGAAGATTCTTTTGCTTGAAACGAGGTGTTTGTATGAAGGCCATCATTGTGCACGGCGGTACCGGAAGTTTCAAGAGCGTAACTGACGCCGATGAACACAGAAGGGGAATCGAAGAGGCAGTCAGGCAAGGATTTCTAACTCTCGAGAAGATAAACAGCGCAGAAGAAGCCGTTGTTACCGCCGTGTCCGTGATGGAAGAGGACCCGACCTTCAACTGTGGCAGGGGATCGGTGCTTACTTATCGCGGCGATATCGAAATGGATGCTGCGATAATGGACAATAATTTAAATGCGGGAGCTGTTTCCGGTCTGAAGAGGATTCTCCATCCCATAACGGTTGCACGGGCCGTCATGGAACAGACTGATCATGTTTTACTTGCCGGCGCTGAACTGGAGGAATTTGTTACGGTTCTAGGATTTCCGAGGGAGGATAACCTGATCGTTCCGAAAAGGCTCGTACAGTGGAAAGAAGAACTTGAGAAAATTGCCAGAGGCGAGAAGACCAGATTTGGAAAGAGCGTCAAGCTGGCGAAAAAGGCCGAGGAGTATCATTCTACCTGTGGTGCAGTCGCGATAGATGACCACGGAAGAATGGCAGCCGGAACCTCCACGGGCGGAATGATGATGAAAAGCTTCGGCAGGGTGGGAGACAGCCCCATTATAGGCGCGGGAACCTACGCGGATTCATTCGGCGCAGTCTCCGCAACGGGTCATGGAGAAAAGATTATGAAGCTCACTCTGAGCAGGCTGGTTGCCTTCTTCATGGAACAGTACCCCGCTCAAAAGTCCGTCGACATCGCTCTCGAGAGAGCCAGATACTTCGACTGTGAGTGCGGTTTAATTGCGCTCGACAGATACGGCAATATCGGAATAGGGCACACTTCAAAGGATATGTCATGGGCGTTCATAAAAGATGGTCATACACCGGTGATATTCTAATAATCACTGGCTGCCTTTCTCGTAGAGAAAGCTCCCTGCTTTGAGACTTCAGTTTTTTGACAATCGCTACGGAAAGAAAAGCTGCAACAAATAGCGCAAAGTAACTGGCAACTGTCCGAGAAAAATGATCCTCATTGAGCTCGAAGATCTTTTGCAAAAAGATAATCGCAGGTATAAGGAAGAAATCTTGTTTCGACATCGACAGCAATCTCGCTGCGATTCCCTTTCCAAAAACCTGAAGCAGGTCCGTAGAAGTTATCACGAAGCTGAATGTGGAAAAGAAGATGCTTACCACCCTAAAGGCTCTGGAACCCGCATCGATGATTTCTGGGTCGTTACAGGAGATGCTTATAATCGAACTCGGTATAGTCGACCCGGTAATGGTAAAAACCACTGCAAAGACCGTAATCACTATCAACAAAAATCTCAGAGTTTCAAAAACCCTAGAAGACTTCTTCGCGCCGTAATTATAGCCAGCAACCGGTTGAAATGAAAGATCGTATCCGAATAGAACCATCATCCCCAACATGAGAACCCTCATTGTTGTTCCGACGGCCGAAACGACATGATCCTCGTAGTTTCCGGCAGCGTGATTCAGAAGTGCGGTGCGAAACTTGACAGAGATTGCCTCAGGAGTGTCGAAAGACGGATTTTGAAGATTTCAGAATATATCTGAAGAGAGAGAGCCTGTACAGTATTATAGATAGATTCGTGCAACTCTTCTTTCTTATGTAGTACTCGAGAATGATCATCGTCGAAACAGACTGAGATGACTGTCGCAACGGCAGCTCCCACGATACTCATTCCACATCCGAAGATGAAAACAGGAAAGAGCGCAACAATGAGAAGAGCTCCAGAGACCATGGCAACCATGAATTTCTGGGCGTTGCCCTTCGCTCTTACGAGATTATTCATGGTCATGTTCATCGTGATAAATATCGACCCCATAATGCTTATCGTTGTGTATTTCCTTGCGTACTCCATAATAGTCTCGGTAGGCCCGAAAGCGGTAAGAAGAGGGTCCAGGAATATCAGTCCAGGTACGGTGAAGGCAATTCCCGTTGCAAAACTTGTGAAGAGAGCCGTGGATGCCGCCTAATCGGCTTGCTTCTTATCTCCGGCGTTCAGTTGACGCGAAACATTTGAAGCGGCTCCTACACCGTATGTCAGGCCAACGGCACCTGTAAGATTGAATATTGGAAAGGCAAATGAAACAGAGCCTACGGAGCTTGTTCCTATCCACCCAATGAAGAAAGTATCGACAGAATTGTAGAAAGAATTTCTCAACATTGCAATTATTGAAGGAATCGAAAGATCTATGAAAAGCTAAGGGATCTTCATCTTCCCCATCGACCCTCGCTCTTTCCTCGGAACTTCTTAATCTCAAGAAAAACCGCCATTTCAGAGACTACCTGCTATCATAGTACACTAACCGAGTCCATTTGACGGCCATGGAAGGAACGGAAAGCCAACGAATCTTGTTTGCGCGGTCTTTCCGAAGTATTCTCATTAACTTAGAAGCAAACGTAGCCCTTCAGTTCCTATTTCGGGGTTTATACTCTCGTTGCGATAGGAAAAAACCTGTTAGCAAATCGTCCTTACATAAAGCGATCGAACCGATAAGAGACCTAATAGGCCCGAGGAGGAGATTACTGAGAAGAAAGAAGGTATTATCAGCTTTCTCTTAGTCTCACTAATACTTTTGGCGGATCGGTCTTTTCTGAAGAACCGATAGACGAGATGTACGAACCTACCGTTGAAGAAACATTCGAAGAGATTCACTGAAAAAAGAAAGCATGGAGGCGAGAGGATTCTACAGAGAAGGAGAGGAATGCTGAGATCCCCAATTCTACTATTTTGCATCTTCAGCAGCTTTATCTAGGGAAGGAGATGAACCCGTGGAAGAAGCCGACGGCTGCCCTTCAATCGTTTCTTACGTTTGAGGGGCAGCAGTTTAAGATGGAAGAGCAATGATGCCCGAAAATAACATTTCATGCCAATTAATCAAAAAGAAATTTCACTTGACCGTGATAAGGAAAATAAGGTCTATGTTGGCTTATGAACCTCTGTCTCTCGTTTCACCTTGCAATCGTGAAGTACATAATCAGTCCCACAACCACCGTGATGCCTATAATCAAAGGAATAATCGCAAATCCAAACATCCTCTCACCTCCATCGAATTCATATGGCGCTCAGTTTTCTACTCTCTTTCATTTTAATCCTTCCTCTTCAACAGCTCTTCAAATTGCGGCCAGATCTCTTCAAGTCTTTCAGAAGGAGTCTGTCGGATCAATCTCGATTCAAATTTTAGAGATTCCCTTTCCACTCCGAGCATCTGCCAAAACTCTCTCTTGAACTGCACGAAGTCAAACCTCTCGCCAAGAATTTCTCTTGCTTTGTCTTCATAATGCAGAAACTCGAGATACTTTGTGTTGAATGAATGTGTCTCTTCGCCTTCTTCAACATCTATTTCTTCACCAAGGAAAAGAGATTTCAGATACTCCAGATTCCTTCTTATAAGACTCTGAGCGACGATTCCAGAGTGTCCAGAAATTACGGTCTGACACGACATCTTAAGTACAGTCTTCAAACTCTCCGTGAAGGTTACCAGATCGCTCCAGAGAGTTAGTGGTAAAGGATCTTCCACAAGATCTCCTACGAAGATCACCGAATCTCTTCTGTCGATGCATACAGAAGAACAGAGAGTGTGCCCCGGCAAATAACGAAACTCTATTTCGTCATCTTCAAAGACTAACCTATCGCTGAAGGTGACATTGGGAAGTCTCTTCAAAACATCTCCGTCTCGAAATCTTGCCAGATTTTCGAAATCGTACTCCCACCTTTCTTCCATTCTTCTTCTTGCAAGTTCATGAGCGACGATTTCGCACCCGTCGAACGCTCCGTTTCCCCAGACGTGGTCGTAGTCAGAATGTGAGTTAAAGATTACGAGATCCTTTCTGGGGCTTTCTTTAATTCGATCCTTAACAACGTTCATAAACCTACTTCCTAGAAACGTGTCACACAAATAAAAGCGATCTCCGCCTTCTATCAAATAGACGGATGTTTCCCCACCCATCGGTGAATCTCCGTCTTGAAAGGTAAACAACACTCCCCTTCTGCCGACTGTCCGAATCCTCAAGGGTCTCCTCCCTGTTTCACCGCGGCAAAGATTCGGGCTATAGAGGAATCAGCATGGATCTTCAACGGAATCGCGAAGATTTCCAGTTCTTTCGAATTCGACAGGTTTTCAAGACCGGTAAGATTCTCTGCGATGAAGCAGCCTCCACGGAAAAGAATTCTGTGGATATCGTAAGGGTATCGATCCGGAGAAGATGAGTCGAAACCAACCATTCTCGTTTTACGCTTTACCAGAAATTCGGCCAGATCGGAAGTCAGGTATGGGTTCTTCAAGAAATAGTCCTCGCTACCAAACAGGGAATCCCTTCCAGTCCAGAAAAGAACAACCGAGTCTTCGGAGATCGCTTCTTCATATTGCGGCTTAATTGTTATCTCTGTTTCGCCCCTCACATCTAGGAGAATTCCCTTGCCTATAAGTCTATCGATCTCGATCTGATCTACATAGAGATTTGATTGGGTGAGATGCATGGGACCGTCTATATGGGTTCCCGAGTGCATACTTATTTCAAGTCTGTGGTTGTTGTATCCATCTTCGCTCAAGGCTCTCGACCTGTGGAGCCTCGTCTGATCATCACCTGGATAGACCGGCTGATTGTCTTCGATTACTCTTGTAAGATCGACATATCTAGTCAAAGCATCACCTCGCTATTATTATACGAAAATACAGCAACTACAGAATAGCACAGCACAGGCTTTACAGAGCGAAACAAATCAAAGGTAGTTTTCTATTAATGAAGGAAAGATCTTTATTTGAAATCAATAGATTATATGATATGATTAATACATTCGAAAGAAAAAGGAGGAGATTTGTATGAGAAGAATTCTTGCTTATCTATTAGTACTCCTCTTCGTTGTGTCGTCTGCATCGTCTCTAATCGGTTCTTCATTGGACGTAGCGAAGGAGATAGCGGAATCGGCAAACGAGCGGATCGAATCGCTAATTGAGACCGCCATAGAGAAAGCAGAGTGCTTTACAGAGCGTTTTGAAGAAACCGGTCTTTCTCTGGAGGCCTATGAGAATCTGATCGACGATCTGGGGAACGATCTCGTGAACACGGCTCTACGCACTTCACAAAGTGCCATTGAGAAAATCAAAGAGATCGGTTACAATGCTATTTGTTACTATGTGCCGGTAAAACTCGGTTACAAGATCTTCATGGTCGATCCCATTCTGATAATCGACGACTAGAAGAGCCAAATAAACTAATCGTGCCAGAAATGCCGTAGTCATCTACGGCATTTCTGACTAGCTAAAACCTTCAGAGTATATATGATACACTGTATTTGAGCATCAACGTATTCTATAGGCTTTATTTTTGGGGGAAGAGATGGAAGGTTTCAAAGTTTGCAAGTCAAGCGAAACCATCGAAACGGTTACCCAGAAGAATTCTTCGCTCTCTCTGTTGGCGCATGGCGATGGCGTAGAGATTTCGATGTATGAATTGCGCTCCGGAGTTGTAACGTTCCTGGATACATTTTCGGGCGGGGACCTGCTCGAATTCTACTACATCATAGAGGGAACCATTTCGTGCAATTACTCCGAAAAAGAAGTCAATTTAGGACCCGGAGACTACTTTTATGCTCACAATCTCAAGTCTCCTGTCGAACTAAAGCCCCAGACGGACGTTAGGTTGCTTCATGTATCTTCAAGACCGCTGTTCAAATACATAAGCAATAATATGGCGGTAATGAAGGATATTCTTTCCAAAGTGGAGATTAAAGACTCATACACTCATGGCCACGGAAAGAGAGTGAGAGATGTTTCTCTGGCAATTGCAAGAAAACTTGGCGTTCCTTCAGAGAAACAGGAAGTTATTGCGATGGGAGCTTTGTTCCATGACATCGGAAAGATTGAAATAGACGATTCGATATTGAAGAAACCCTCTCGATTGAGCAAGGAGGAGTTCGAGATAATCAAGCTTCATCCAGTTACTGGTTGCGAGATGGTTAAGGGGAACTTCCTTGAAGAGACCCAGGACATAATAAGGCATCATCACGAGCGACTTGACGGGTCGGGCTATCCCGATGGGCTGAAGGGGAGCGAATTATCTCTGGAGGCTAGAATCGTCGCCGTTGCAGATTCATTTGACGCCATGACTTCAAAGAGACCGTATAGAGAGGCGATGAGCTGCAATGAAGCCCTTCAAGAGCTCAAGTCCAAAGCCGGCTTGCTGTACGATTCCAAAGCCGTCAAGGCCCTTGAGGAGTGTATAGACGAGGGCCTAATATAGCTGCAACCGATCATGAAAATCCTTTCTTTGCCGACTTCTTTCCGCAGAGTAATCGACTAAATAAACATCATTTCACATACTGGCTGGAAACGAGATGTTTCATCGTTTTGAAAACGCTGAGTTCTCAAATCCCGTTGCTGATATAATCTCTTTAGAGGTGATCTAGATGGGAGAGTTTTCAATCGTTGCCACAATAAATGAACGTAGACTTCTCAAGTCGATTGAAATGTCGGGAGCATCGGCCATACGTTTCAATTCCTCTCACGTTTCTCTTGAAGAGCTTCAAAAATTCATCTCTTACTACGAGGATAACTGTGCTCTTCCTCTGTATATCGATCTACAGGGTGCCAAGCTTCGGCTGTCCAGAAGTCAGCCGATAATGGAAGTAAAGGCTGGTGAACAGGTTGTTCTTGGCTGCCAGTCCTCTCAACTAAGAAGCATAGCGGTTGATCCCAGAACCCTTTCATACCTCTCTCCCGGAATGAGGGTCTCAATAGAAGATGGTAGGATTGAACTGCAGGTACTCAAACTCGAGGCAGATTTTGCAAGAGCTATGGTTCTGAGAGGCGGCGTTATTCGACCGGCCAAAGGTATGAATATCTCTCCCCATCCGATAAACCAGATAGAACTCTCCTCGAGAGATTCTGACATCGTGCTTGCCACAAGGAAGTACGGCTTCGTTAGATATGCGCTCTCCTTTGTTTCCAGTCCAAGCGAGGTAATCGAACTGAAGGAACTCTCCGGAAGAGAAGTAGCTTCCAAGATCGAAAGAGAGCTGCCGTTTTCCAGAATAGAGGAGATCTCGGCTTCAAGTGACGAGATCTGGTTCTGTAGAGGTGACCTCGGAGCCCAACTAGGGGCGAGAGGCCTCGTGGATTTCTATACATTCTTCTCGGATAATCTCCGTAAACTCTACAAACCTGTGCTCATGGCTGGTGAAGTTCTTGAACACATGGTAGATGCACCCTTCGCCACCAGGAGTGAGCTTTGTCATCTAAAGGACATTCAAAGGCGAGGATTCGCGGGAGTGGTCCTCTCAAACGAAACGGCTTACGGTTCCTTCCCGATAGAGACCATAAAGACGGTTCTGGAGGTCACATCGGATGAATGAAATTGTAACAGACATTGCTAACTCGCTCTCTCTACCGAGATGGAAAGTGGAAAGTGCCGTTGAACTGCTGGAAGAAGGAAAGACTATACCATTCATTGCCAGATACAGAAAGGAAAAGACCGGTGAACTGAACGAGATACAGTTAAGAGAAATCTCCGATGCACTTGAATACGCAAAGAAGCTTCGTTCCAGAAAAGAAGAAGTTCTCAGAATCATAGAAGAAAAGGGCAAACTCACTGAGGAACTGGAAGCCGCCATCAATGATGCAAAAAACCTTCAGCTGGTTGAGGACTTATACCTTCCCTTCAAGTCGAAGAAGAAAACCAGAGCGGACAAAGCAAGGGAAAAGGGGCTACAACCGCTGGCAGATTTCCTGAAGACATCAAGGATCAAGGACGAAACCTTTATCGTTACTTTTGTCAATACCGAACAGGAGATATTTCAGATAGAAGAGGCTCTAGAAGGAGCCAGGGATATTCTCGCCGAAGAGTTCTCCCTGGAGATATCCGTGAGGGAAAGGCTGAGAAATCAACTTAAGGAAAAAGGGACAATCAGAAGCTCTCATTCAGATAAGCAGGACGAGCGCGAGGTTTACAGGGACTACTACGATTTTTCTCAACCGATCTCTAAGCTGGCCGCTCACCAGATTATGGCTCTTTTCAGGGGAGAACGGGAGGAGATTCTCTCGTTGAAGCTGGAGTTACCCTTCGATATTCTGCCTTCTCTGAGAGACTCGATAGGGTGGAAAGAGTATCTTGCTTACTATGAAGAACTGGTAGAGGCTTCGTCGGATTCTTACTCTAGATTGCTCATGCCTTCTATTGAACGAGAAGTGAGAAACATGATAAGAGAAGAGGCTGAGGGAAGGGCGATCCATGTTTTCGCCAGAAATCTCAGGGATCTCTTCCTCCAGCCTCCTCTCGGGGAAAAAGTCGTAATGGGTATCGACCCGGGTTACAGGACAGGATGCAAAGTGGCGGTAATTGGAAAGGACGGCTCTCTTCTCTATCATGATGTGATATATCCGACCCCACCTCAGAACGACTACATAAACTCTTCGATGAAAGTGGTTCAGGCCATAAAAACCTTAGAGGTTGAACTCATATCTATCGGCAACGGTACAGGTTCCAGGGAAACAGAGGTCTTTGTAAGCAGACTGATAAAGGAGCACAAACTTCCGGTCAAATATATGATTGTAACGGAGTCGGGCGCTTCGGTCTACTCGGCCTCAAAAGTTGCGATTGAGGAGTTCCCGAACGAAGACGTAACAACAAGAGGAGCGATCTCGATTGCGCGGAGGGTTCAGGACCCAATGGCCGAATACGTGAAAATCCCTCCGGAGGCTATTGGTGTCGGCATGTACCAGCACGATGTAAATCAGTCGGAATTGAAGAAGACGCTCGATAGAGAGGTCGAATCCGTTGTGAATCTAGTAGGCGTCAGTCTAAACACCGCATCGGAGCATTTACTCAAATACATATCTGGATTGAACTCAAGAGCGGCGTTGAACATTGTAAAACACAGGGCGGAAAACGGAGGGTTCAGGAACAGAAAGGAACTGCTGAAGGTCTCCGGTCTAGGCCCAAAGGCCTTCGAGCAGGCGGCCGGTTTCTGTAGAATCATCAATGGATCAGAGGCTCTCGATGGGACTTCCGTTCATCCCGAAAGTTATGAGATTGCCAGGGTTATCCTCAAGAGCGCTGGCTTCAACCCTGAGGAGTTGTTCACGAGGAAAGAAGAAGTCTCGGCAAAACTCGACGGGATCGATCTCGACGCTTTTTCTAAGGATAAGGGATTCAATCCGATAACCGTGAGAGAAGTTGTAGGCATGCTGAAAAAGCCGGGTTTGGACCCCAGGGAGGAACTCGAAAAACCGATCCTTAGAACGGATGTCCTTTCAATGGAAGACCTGTCCACGGGGATGGAACTGGAGGGGACTGTTCGAAATGTCGTAGATTTCGGAGCCTTTGTTGACATAGGGGTCAAGCAGGATGGGCTTATTCACAAGAGCAAGATGGGAAGAAGGGTTAGAGACCCTCTCGAGGTACTGAGCGTGGGCCAGATTGTGAAGGTAAGGGTCCTGGAAGTCGACACGAAGAGAATGAGGATAGGACTTGAACTTCTCTCAAATGCCAGCAGCACTTGATCTTCATAGGCTGAAGACTTTGTGAAGCCCTTTGTTCGCATCTAATCTTTCTAGGCATTGAACCTCTGAATCTCGAAAGAAATCCCGCGAAAGATTGACCCTGTTGACTCCCTATCGCAACCGAGATCAGCTGGCCAGAATCATTATTGTCGCTCTCCGAAGATAATCGTTCCCAGTCTAACCATATTTGAACCCTCTTCGATCGCTACCCTGTAGGAATTGGACATTCCCATCGATAGGTACTTCATCTCGACTCCTTCGATCTTCTCTTTTGAGATCTCTTCGAAAAGTCTTCTCGTAAGCCTCAAACTAGGTCTTATCTCTTCAGGATCCTCTGTGAAAGGCCCCATAGTCATTAGACCGACCACCGCAATATTCTTGAGCGGTGAGATTTCGGTTATCAGCTGTAGAACATTTTCCGGCAAGACACCGGCCTTGTTCTCCTCCTTGCCGCTGTTAACTTCGACCATGACCGGCATCTTCTTACTAAGGTATGAACATCTCTTGTCTATCTCCTCTGCGAGCTTGAATGAATCTACGGTCTGAATTATATCGAATATCTCTATGGCCCTCTTCACTTTGTTTCTCTGTAAGTGCCCAATACAATGCCATCTAGCTTTGTTGCCTATGGCTTCGAACTTTCCTTCTGCCTCCTGAACGTAGTTCTCACCGACATCTTTCAAGCCACTTTCCAGAATCTCCAAAATTTCTGAAGCGGTTCTCGTTTTCGATGCAGCTACAATTGTAACATAATCAGGTATTTCACTTCTCAGCCTTTTCACATTCTCAGCAATCATCTTCGGACCCCCTTTTAGTAAATTATATTGCATCGAATCCCATTGTGTTTGAGCTAAGACGAAAGTCGTGATATTATTCAAATTGCCGGGGTGAATACTCAGTAGGAGATGGTGTTATGAGTAAGGGCATCGCATGGTTATTGGTTGTATTGATTTCGGCGGCTGCAATCGTTAATCTCGCAACAACAGTTATTACATCAAACAAACTCTTGGAAGAGATTTCGACAGTTCGCACCGACCTTTTCACTCTCAAATCGAGAGTTGCCTCTCTCGATACAGTTGTATCCGATATTCGAAACCGAATCGAGCAATCCGGTGATGTTGTCAAATCGGTTCACTTCACCAGATCTTCGACAACTCTTGAAAAAGTAGCACTCAAGGCCTCAGTTACTCTTTCTGAATCCACTGAAGGAAGTCAGTTGTTTCTCAATATAATCGATGAAGATGCAGAGGTTCGTTCTTATGAGCTCAAATCAGAGAACGGTGTCTTTACTGCCATGATCGAGCTCTTGCCTGATGAAACATATCACGGTCAGGTTAGAGTTATAGATGGAAACAAAGAGACATTGAGCAACGAATTTGCCATTCCTCACGATCTTTACAACGTTCAGCGCTATCAACTGCTTGGACATGCCTGGCTTCTTGAAACGGACAAGATCCACTACTCATTTGATCTATACACGCACTATTGCAGAGATGAAGAGCTTAGAATTTCTGAAGCGGCAATAAAGGTTGTCGAAGGACAGGATACGAGAGAGACTCTCTTTCTACCGTTAGGCAATTCGCAGGAGTTAGCAAAAACTGTCTATTATGAGGCCGATAGAGACGCATCACCAACTTTTGTAGCAGAAATAACCTATGGCTTTGGAGAGTCGAAGACTGAAGAGGTGAAGATAAATTACCATTTCTGACAATTAGAGTCAAGACTTTTGTTTGATAATCTTCCCTGCTTGGATACAATCTCAATATAGTAGGTGAGTAGATTGCAAAGACGAGAATGGCTTGAAAGATATAGAAATGATGTACTTGAGCAAACCTGTACCGGTTTAGAAATAGACAAGTCGCAACTGCAGGACTTTATTCTTAGGATGACTGGCTTTCTTGAAGAGTCGAACATTATCGCCGATTTTGGCTGTCATGCACAGGACTTCTGGCCCTTGTTGAGAGAAATGAAACTGAGAGTTGTGGGCGTTTCCTGCAGTAAGGCTATAAAACAGACGCAGGGAATCCGAGTCATGAACATTGGGTTTTCAGACTTTAATTTTCTCGGTATCTTTGAGGGGTTTGTCGCCTCAGGAATACTTCAAAACCTCCACCCCGAATTATGGTCAAAAACGCTTCTAAGGATCGCTAGATCCGTTAAGACCAGCGGTGTAGGACTCCTGGTAACCGGTATAGGCAATGAAAAAGAGTCAAAAAAGAGATGCGAGACTCTTAAGAAAAGCGGCCTTCCCGTCGTCATTGGCGAGTATATAGATGACGACGGGAACTACAATTTCAGACCCTTGAAGAGTTGGTACGATCAATGGCTTAAAAACGCAGGCTTCTACGTTTTAAGAGAAGAGATGATCCGGGATACTGTCTACTCGCTCATAAAGAAATAGAGAAGACCTTCCATGTCTTGCAAAGAGATCAGAGCTCACTATTTTGGAGACCAGTGCCCCTGAAATTCACTGGCTCTTGAACAGGCAAGAATAGCTGCCGACTTTCTCGGCTTGAATTTTGTAAAATTCGATCTCTCGGGAACTATTTCCGATCTTCCCTTATTTTTCCCCTTTGCTTTGATTTACAGTGATCTAAAGATCGCCGGTCCAGTTCCTTCTGACTTTATTGTTGACGTACTTGAAGGGCGAAAGACGGTTAGACCTTTCGGGGATGCAAAGAGAAGACCCACGAAAAACTGTGATCGGATTGAAACACTTTCAAGGGAGTCGTTGAGGGATGCGTGCCTTGTGTGCACTAATGGAACGGGAAATGGCTCCGAAAAAAAATCAGCTGGTATGAAGGTTTTAACGGTAGAGACAGCCTATTCGGCTTCGTTTCTTATGCCGAAGAGATACCTGTAGCTTTCTTTGAAGTCATGCCCTCGCTTCTTTCTCCATACTCGATCCCGAAATCCCTTTCAACCGCGCTCATCTCGTGTATCTACAATTCACATGACTCCACATACGATTATCGTTCCGAGTTTATTCGGCTTTCCGTTGAAGAGTGTAGAAAACGTGGTTTCGGCAGTGTAGACGCTCTATCTGTGAAGAAAAGCTCATTTCCGAACGGGCCGGCAAGCTTTTTCCTTCAAAACGGATTCGAAGACCTGGAAACTGTCGATAGCTCCGTAATAATGTTCTCCGGAAGAGACGATATTGATCTCCTGATAAGAAATCTGTGATTATCCGATGTTTCAGAGAAACTATGCGGGAGTTCGAGTACATCAAGAAACCAACGAGACCGTATCATATAGCTCCAGACACCTCTTTTCAGAGAAACTCTTCGTTCCTAATATCCCGATATCAGTTCTTCAAGCTTACTGAGATCCCCCTCCTCGATTGCAGTTCTTATGTCATGGAGATAACTCTCCGCTTCCTCGAGCGACGAGGCGATATTCCTGCCATTGAATCTCGCCATATCGAGAACCATATCCATGTTCTGTCTTCCAAGCCTTGAGGTCGAAGCGTAACCGGGTCCGGAATACTTCTCAAAATCACCACCCAGTTTCAGAAGAGTTCTCGAAAGAAAATAGGCTGTCTGGCTTATTCTACCGACTATATAATCGTGCCTCTCTGGCGGGAGGTATTCGGGAGAAGACCCCAGTTCAGATACCACCATCAGCACAAGGTCAAGGTCCTCTCCGGTTGCGAACTCTCCCGGAGAAAACAGGAATACGCGGCCATCGAACATAGATTCGTCCCAGCCGGCCGCACCCTTGTGTACGTTGCCGGCCATGGGATGGCCGCTTATCAATCTTATCTTCCTGAGTCTAGCTATCTCCTGGAAGGGTTGCATTACGCTCGCAACATCAAATGCCGGGCCGGTGAAATCGGCTGACAGTAGCAGCTCCTCTTCGGAGTTCATTGGTAGTGCGATAACGGTCAGGTCCCCTGGGGTAAAGGCATCTGAAGATACTTCAATGCTCGGATCCTTCTTCCTAAGCATCTCTGTTGTCACAACATTCTGGTCAAAGATCGAAACCCTATGGCCGCGCTTCGAAAGCCTCAATGCAATCGATCCCCCGATCGAACCGGCTCCTATTATGTGGACTTTCATGCCTTCGAATCTCCTGCCTGCACCTTGTCGGGCCGGAGATTTTTAGCTCGTCGCAGATAAACGAAATTCTTCGTCTCCGACTCACAGTGGAGAAGCACTCTGATAATCCCCCCGGGAGAGTTTTCGAAGGAGGCTTCATATAGGCACAGAAGCGCAACATCGCTTTGATTGAACACTTTTCTGAAAGCAGTCGCTGGATTGTATGAAGTTATGTCATTAGTTACGGTAAATATCACGGAGTGCAGTTCGGTGATCTTATTCCTGCTGAATATCTCCTCCATGAGTTCAATCACGGAGTTTCTTATCTCTTCAGGGCAATCTGCTTCAATAGATGTTGCTCCCCTTATAGCTTTCACTCTGTCGCCTCCCGATCTGTTAACGATTTAAGATGTGAAACTGCATATTCTATCGCAAGCAAGTATCCATTCAGTCCAAGTCCTGCGATCGTTCCGCTGCATACCGGAGAGATAACCGACTTGCTTCTGAACTCTTCTCTGGCGAAGATGTTTGAGATGTGGACTTCGATTTTGATCCCTCTAAACAATTCAAGCGCGTCTCTTAGCGAGTAGCTGTAATGAGTTAGTGCACCTGCATTTATAACGATCGCATCATAGTCAATGTTATGAATCCTCTCTATAAGGTCTCCTTCGTGATTGGACTGGAACAATTCACTTGAAGCCCCGCTTTCCAGGCACTTTCTTTCGATGGCTTCACTAAGTTCGCTGTATGTGAAGCTACCATACAGACTTTTTTCTCTCATCCCAAGCATATTGAGGTTTGGCCCGTTCAATATAAGTATTTTCATACGACCACGGCCAATAGATCATCTAGTCTCACCTTTGCAAATTCAAAGGAACCTGGCTTCCTTACGAGAGGAATCTCTATCTCCATGCTCTCCGAGGTCGTTGCCTTCTTATCATTTCTAAGTAATCTTAGAGCATCTTCGACAGGTAGCTGTGGGAAATCAAGACCGACGATTTCGGATAGCGTTTCCGAGACTTCTCTGTACATTTCCTCATCTATAAGGCCTAGATTTGCGAAGTAGTGCATCTCTCTTTCCAGCCCCCACGCCACCGCCATGCCGTGCGAAACTCCGGCTAATGGCTCGTAGAGATGCCCCAGTGTGTGGCCAAGATTCAGAATCCTTCTCATTCCTGTTTCACGCGTATCAATCGCCACTATTCTATCCTTCTGCCTTACGGCTTCTTCCAACATCTCACTCAGGGCTCTCAGATTCCTATTCTTCAGGTCTCTGCATCGGCTCTTGAAATTCTCATACCATCGGCCCGTGATAAGGAATATCTTGAAGGCCTCTACCAGGCCTTCTTCAAACCGTCCTTCGTCCATCGAAAGCGTTACTACTGGATCTATGATTGTCTCATAGGGCATATAGAAGTTGCCGACAACATTCTTGCATCCTTCGAAATTCAGCCCATTCTTCCCGCCTATTGAAGCATCTACTTGAGCAAGAAGAGTCGTTGGATATAGGGTTATTGGAACACCTCTCTTAAATGTCGAGGAAGCGAATCCAACGAGATCCGTTACGGTTCCTCCACCTGCACCGACCACCATGTCACTTCTAGAAACTCCTCGATCCATGAGATATTCATAGATTTGAAAAAGTGTATGAAATCCCTTTGCTTCTTCACCGTCATCTATGGAAAAAGCCGAAGAGGGAATCCATTCGGAAAAGATCCTTTGAACCCTTTTTGAGACTACCGTGTTCGGCATCCTACCTATAGATTTGAACCCACCCGGGGATATTGAGACAGGGTGAGAACTGCTATTAAGTGTCTTTCTTTCACCGGCGGCGATTTTCATAGATATCGCTGCAACGGTCTCCCACTGTGTTTGACTCGAAGTTTCAACGGAAGGAAACTGCTCATAGAGCTCCCTTCGTTCTTCCCAAATCCTGAAGATGCTTTCCTTCCCTTCCCTCAGTAGAGGGCGACCCTTCACACTTACCCTTCTGTATAGATCGGCTGGAGGAAGTCTGAGATAGATGGAATTCTCTCCCTTTAATGTCTGACGGTTCTCATTATCCAGTATTACACCCCCTCCCGTCGATACGACAATCTCGTCGCTCCGGACTAGCTCTTTCAGAAGGTTCTTCTCCAGTCTTCTGAATTCTTTCTCACCCTCTTTCTCAAAAATCTCACTTATGCTCATCCCCTTAGCCCTTTCGATCTCCGAATCCATATCTATGAATTTTTTGTCGAGAACCGAAGAGAGGATTCTACCTATCGTGCTCTTCCCCGAACCCATCATTCCAATGAGGAATACTCTCATCCTTCACCCTCCTTTTTATCGTGCAGAAATCACCATTTCCAAATCTTTCGAGAATCGCGTCAAGTAACAAGAGCGCAAGCATAGACTCTCCTACGACTGCAGCCGCCGGAACGGCTGTAGTGTCGGAACGAACGTAAGGAGTCTTTGTCTCATTCAAGTCGCTCAAGTCAACGGAAGAGATTCCCCTCCTCAACGAAGGGATCGGCTTCACGCTTGCCTCAACAACGATTCGTTCGCCGTTTGATATCCCACCCTCGATACCGCCAGCGTTATTCGACTGCCTGAAAACTATCCCGTCTTTGATGTAAAGCTTATCGTGGTATTCGCCTCCTCGAAGGCTCACATCGGGATTTCCAATGAATATACCCTTAACTGAGGGAATCGCCATGAAGTGTTTCCCGATTCTCGAATCAAGTCTTTCATAGAGACTGCCGTATCCTCCGGTCCCCGCCGGTATTCCATCGGCGATTACAACAAATTTCCCCCCAAGTGTTTCCCCAAGCTCGCTTGCCGTATCGATCTCCTTCAACATCTCCCGGTAGGCGATTTCGTCGTGGCAAAACACCGGAGATCCACGATCCCTCGAAATCCATTCTGTCCCTGTGGGACGTTCACAGCTGACCTTTCCGATCGCTATGACTGAGCTGCACAAGCTAATTCCAAGCTCTTGGAGAATCTGAGACGCGACTGAGCCGATCGCCGTAAGGGCTGCAGTCCATCTTGCACTGCTTCGCTCTGCATAAATCGCCAGATCATTCAGTTTGTATCTAGTCCACGCAGCATAATCGGAATGTCCGGGCCTTGGAATGCTTCTCACGCTCTTCTCGGCACTGGAAACCTTGTTCTCTATCTCAATCAAAAGAGGGGCACCAGTCGTAAGATCCTTCCAAAGACCCGACTTCACGATTGCCCTATCCTCTTCGCCCTTCATCCTCTGTCCCCTGCCATAGCCCTTCTGCCTTCGTTGAAGCTGTCTATCTATCTTTTCGATCGAAAGAGAGACACCAGACGGCAACTCCTCGATAACCCCGAAGACGCCGCTGCCATGAGAGTCTCCGGCTACAGTAAACTTCATCGCACCACTTCCCAGAACGTCTTTTCGAAGACATCGCCTGAAGGTAGACCCCATATTTTGAGATTCTCGAGAGCCTGGTGAAGCAGCATTTCTCTTCCGTCAAGAACTGTTTCTACTCCGCAGTTGTGTGAAAGCTCAATCAAGGGCGTCTTCCAGTAGATCAAATCGTAAACGAGGCTCTTACCGGCAAGTTCTTCAGAGGTGATTCCCGTTTCCTCTCCGTTCATTCCAAGAGAGGAAGCGTTGACTATGCTCATGCTCCTCGAAGCAACTTCTCTGATTGACTCAAATGGAAAGACAGATATTTCAAACCGCCCCAGTATCTCGAACTCTTCTTTGATCTTTTCCGCCCTGGAAAGCGTTCTGTTAAGCAGCTCTATCCTCTTAACGCCCGCTTTCCTCAAGAAGAAAATCACTGCCCTCGCAGCACCCCCTGCTCCAATAATCATTACGGGCTCCTCTATTGATCTCTCGAGCAAAGGCTTGCCGAAACCTACCCAGTCCGTGTTATATCCCCTTCTCTCGAAGACACAGTTTATTGCCGAAAGCGGAGGTTCAACCTGGCTTACCACGTGAGCGATAATCTTCTCCTTGAATGGAATAGTAACGTTGAACCCGTCGAAATGCTCCGCAACTGAAGTTATCTCTTCTGAAAATTCATCTGGAAGAATGTCAACTGCCTCGTAAGTTGCATCGATGCCCATTCTTTCGAAAAACCGTCCGTAAATGGCCGGCGATAAACTGTGGGAAACTGGATGTCCAATTATGCACAACTTCACTGACAAACCTCCTCAAGTGTTTTGAAGAACCCGGGAAAGGAAACATTGACTGCATTCGAGTTAGTTACTTCCACTCCTTCTCTGCTTAGCGGTCCGGCTAATGAGAATAGCATCGCAATCCTGTGATCACCATAAGAGTCGACCTTTCCTCCCGTTATTCTTTGAGGACCTTCCACACTAAAGCCGTCTTCATGTTCAAGGATTTCTACGCCAATTCTTCTGAAGTTCTGAACGGTAACGGAGATCCTGTCCGACTCTTTCTTTCTCAGCTCCCCGGCGCCTCTCACAGTCGTTGTACCTTCCGCGAAAACTCCTGCAAGCGCAATCAGTGGGAGTTCATCAATCATTGAAGGAATCAAATCACTTCCGACTTCCACTCCTATAAGACGGGAAGATCTGGCTACGATTGTGCCCACCGGTTCTGGCAAGCTCTCTTCAACCTTCATCTCGATGTCTGCACCCATTTTGATAAGAAGCCTTAAGAACCCGGTCCTACCTTGATTCAGTCCGACTTCTCTAATAGTTACCTTGCCGTTTTCGTGAAGAACCGCCAGAGCTATCGGAAAGGCGGCCGATGAAACGTCCCCGGGAATCGAAAACCGGATCGGTAGAAGCTCGCTCTTTTCTACTTCAACTCTCTTATTACTTACAGTGATTTTGGCACCCATTGAGTGGAGTAGTCTCTCTGTGTGGTCCCTGCTGCAGTGTGGCTCAGTAACGGCCGTAGTACCTTCCGCTTGAATCCCCGCCAGCAAAATCGCACTCTTGACCTGAGCGCTGGCAACTGAGAGAGAATGCTCAGATCCGCTCAGCTTTCCACCAGTTATACACATTGGAAGAAGTGAATCCTGGCGGGCCGATATGCTTGCCCCCATCTCTTTCAAGGGTCTAACGACTCTCTCCATTGGCCTGCCTGACAGAGAATCATCTCCAAAGAGAACGTGAAAACCTTCCTTTCCCGAAAGAACTCCGGCCATCAGTCTAGCGGTAGTCCCGGAATTCCCACAGTCAAGAGGCCTTAACGATTCTTTCCACGACGCCAAAGATATTTCCATTCTGTCGAAGCCGCCTCTGAAGTTCCCTCCAAGTTCGCCGATTATTCTAAACGTCCTCAGAGTGTCTTCGCTTTCAAGCAGGTTGTGGACGACACTAACGCCGCTACTCATAGAACACATCATTAGAGCCCTGTGAGAAATCGATTTATCCGGAGGTACAGCAATTTCTCCGACAACTTTCTTTGAAGGTAGTAATCTCATCTTTTCCTCCCAACCTATCAAGTGAGCGAAAGCTCTGTGGCATCGGCCAACTGTTCGAGACTATTCATAAGCTTTTCAAATTCGCCGAAACTGAGACTCTGTTTGCTGTCCGAAAGAGCCTTCTCCGGCCTTGGGTGAACCTCTACTTCGATACCATTTGCCCCGACAGCCAGAGCTGCTCTGGAAAGTGGTATTATCAAGTCTCTTCTTCCCGAGGCGTGGCTCGGATCCACGATGACCGGCAGAGGCGATTGCAGCTTTATTAGAGGTACGGCAGAGATGTCTAGCGTGTTCCGCGTGGCCGTCTCAAAGGTTCTGATTCCCCTTTCACAAAGGATTATCGACATGTTTCCCCTCGATGCGATGTACTCTGCTGAAAGGAGAAGCTCTTCGACCGTATTCATGAAGCCCTTCTTCAGAAGAATAGGCTTTCTCTTTTCGGCCACTTTCTGTATAAGCTGAAAGTTCTGCGAGTTTCTCGCGCCAATTTGCAGTATGTCGCTCATTTCACTCACGGCTTCAAGCGTCCCTTCGCCAGTTACTTCGGTCACCGTCTTGAGGCCATAATGATCTGCGGCCTCTCTCAAGTATCTCAAGCCAATCTCTCCGAGACCTTGAAAAGAGTACGGGGAAGTCCTCGGCTTGAAGGCTCCCCCTCTAATTACCCTAACTCCCATTTCCGAAAGAAAGGCTGCGCTCTCTTCCATCATAGGTCGATCTTCAATCGCGCATGGACCGGCCATGACTATGAACTTGCCTTCTCCAACAGACAAATCCCCGATCTCCACTGAGATATCTTCACTGTGAAACTCTCTCGATACGAGCTTGAAAGGCTTAAGAACACGTACAACCTGCTCAACACATTCAAGAGCCTCAAAGCGTTCCACCGACATATATCGGTCGTCTCCAATCACACCTATTACCACTCTTTCCAATCCTCTGGAAACATGACAGCTGAGATTCAGACTCTCAGAAAGAGACTCCACTTGCTTAATCTCCTCTTCACCGGTACCTCTCTTAAGAACGACTACCATCTCACCACCCCGCATTCCTGTTGAAAAAGAAAAGGGTCTCCGGATTGGAGACCCTTTCGTATCTTTCATCCGGAGTAAATGCAAGAAGCACTTACCCGGAGTTAATCACTCACAAGCAAATGCTTCTGTTGTTATAATAATAAGAATATGCATTTATCCAGGAAAACCTGAAGTCTATCATTTACTCAACTCCCCGCTGGTATGAAAGGATTTTACACTTTTGTCTTCTACTGTGTCAAATCCTAAAGCTACAATTCGATCTCTAATTAGAAGAAGTTCTGACTTACAGGTTACAATATCAAGGACAGATGATCACTCACCGGAAGAGCCCCTGTCACTTCTATCTTTCACCCAAGAAAATCTAACCTCTGTATGAGTATTCCTGATCTACAATGTACTCTCTAAACCCCAGAGCGCGAGAAACCTTAAGCGATCCATAGTTCAAGACGTTATGCCTGTACTGAATCAATTTTTTGTTTATGACAGCCCACTCGCTCGCTCTAGAACCGAGAGCCTTGCCAAGACCGAGCTCTCTGAAATCAGGCATCGTAATTATACCGATATCTGCAATTTCATCACAGACAATTATGCTGGAAACCGCAACGATTTCGTCCTCGTACAGGGCTCCGAAAACGGCAACATGATCAAGCTCTACAAACCCCTCGGCCAGATCCTCCCTGGTGCACTGGTTTCTGAAGCGATAGAATGCCGTTCTGTCCCCTTGATTGAGCCTTCTTACACTGAACTCAGCGGGCGGGTAAAAAGGAACGTAATTTGAAGGATTGAGATATTTGATGGAAGTCTTCTTCAAAAGAAGAAACGAGTCTCGAATCAAATCGGCCAAATAATCGCCGGGATTCTCATCCTGGATTTCTATAGACTTGAAAACATCTTCAAGCAAGGGATCGTATAAGATGACTGTCTGCCTTTCAAAGCTCAGTTGCTCGATCCCGCCCTTTCCTCTCTTGCTCTCATCGGGAAAAAAGAAATACGTTCCAAGAAAAAATCTATCGGATGAAAAACCCAATCGTTTTGACCATGCTTCAAGTATTGCCCTTTTCAGATCTTCCTCTCTCAATTTCTTTTCCTCCATTTCTTCAGTCGAGCTCACAAGGGTAGGGATTCTTTGCATAAAAAAACCGACCTAAGTCGGTTTTTATAAGTTCATACACGAATCACCATAATTAGACCAAAAGCCATTTCAACAAGAAGGATAATTAAATTGGTGAACGTGAATGACTTGTCCACAAACATTGATAAAATCCGCGTTGCCGCGATGAACAAATAAACTATTCCCAAAAAAATGAAGGCAATCGTTGAGCCAAGGAGAATTATTGGAGCCACTCCCAGCCCTATAAAGGTTCCCCCCATAATAGTCTTTACCTCGGTTCTCCCTCTTGAATTGCCGGTCGAAAACTCGGCAAGTTTTGCGTAGGATTCAGGTCTCAATACTATATACACACCGGTTACGGCAGTTAGAACCGCAACTATAAAACGAATAATGGTGAAAGCTATTTCCATCGCCCCCTAGATTATGGATATATTCTAGCAATTATTTATGTTCCGTAGTATTACCTGCGGATAAAGAACACCCTGAAAAATATGACGAGATAGACAAGGTTGCTCCAAACGGGAGTAAACACCGAGACCGCAATACCGAGCAAAGGAACAATTACATGAAAGATGTAGACTTTTCTATAGTAGATTAAATTTGAATCATCTATTGCATCTTCACGGATCAGATCCTTGTTATTCATCAGATACTGCCACTGAACTAGAGCGATTGTCTCAAGTATCAAGATATCTAAGTGGAAGAGCACCTCTGCAAATTCATACTCGCCGTAATCTCCCAAAAGGGATGTAGTGAAAGGAATCGTCGTGACGAAAAAGAGATTGAGCATGTTGAGCCAAAGGTGTTTGTAATCGGTCTTATTGAGAATGTGTGTTCTCCTTATAGTCGAGATCCAGATCGATCCAATAACGAAGAAGGATATGAAGTAGCTCAAAAACTGATAACCCTTGCCCATGACGTTCTCAACAAGTTCGCTTTGACTCGTGACCTGACTTCTGTTTGGCACTTCGAGTGATAGGACGAGAATAGTCATGGCAATGGCAAAAACACCATCGGTAAGTGCCTCCAGCCTGTTAATACGTATTTCCGAACCGGGGCTTTCTCTTTTCAAGATAACTCCATTCTAATAGGCTATTCCAACTCTCTTCTGAGAGTACTCAGAGGTGAACAACTGTTTGAAGGCAAATTCAGCGACATCCTGAACCGAAATCTTCACTCCATTTTCTGGAAGGAAATCGGCAGAAACCCTGTAACTCTGGTTGCCCTCCGAAAAAGTCATGAATGGAGGACATACGACAACCCAATCCAGTTCAGAAGTCTTGAGGATTTCGAACGCGTCCAGAAATTCTCTTGAAGATTTTTTCAGGTACTGAGGATAGTTGGGAGAATCGAGCCTTAGCTCTCTAGGGGAAAGCTGAAGAATCCCGGAATTCGCGATCGTGACTATCTTGTTTACCTCGGTTTCTCTTGCGCCACTGACAATATTTCTCATAGCTACTGCCAGGGTATCGTTGACACTGCCTGAATTGTCTGGACCGAGGGCACTGATTATGGCATCCTGACCTCTTATTGCGTCCCTTACACTCTGACTGTTGAAGACGTCTCCCTGGAAGATCCTAAGATTCTCTTTTCTTACGGTCAACTTTGAAACGTCTCCAACGAAGACTGTGACTATATGATTTTCGCCTAAGGCCCTATCTAGAATGACCCTCCCCACTCTTCCGGTACCACCAAAGATAATTATCTTCAAGGCAGTTTACCCCCTTTCAACTATCTCTATAACAATAATATAGTCTCTCATGTCCAAAACCAAATGGATATAGTGAATGCGAATCTAATATTTGAAAACGGAAAGCCATTAATTCTAGACATGAGGCTCATAATTATCCTTTCAATTATACATCGACTGAAATCGTCCTAATTAGACGTGATTACAGTCTCAAATTTCTGCTCTATCAGCGGTTCTAAGAACGACATCTCGGATTAATTCGGTTATAATTTATCTATTACAGGCTACTACGGAGGTAATGACTTTGACCCTTATCGATGTAGGTCGTTTTTTTACAATTCTGGGAATAATCGGGCTTGTGATCTTGACACTCTGCCTGGCTGGATTCGACGGCTACGAGAGTAAGACACTCTATGCCAGAGATTCGGGAAACAGCTTTGCCACCGTCTCACTCAGGCCGGGTCAGCAGCTTATAGCGCGAATGGACAAAAAAGTTATGATCGGCAACAACGCATATCTGGTAGTGGAAAGGGACGGGAAAGAAGTCGCCAGTCTCGCCGATGATTGGGAAGAAACGAAAAATGAATTGATCTTTGAAGGCGATGGTGAATACAATCTGAAGGTCATTTTTGAGGACTCTTCCGCAGACAGGAGAAGCGCCGAGATTGAAATAAAATGGTTGATCGCGAAATGATGAAGTTCATTGTGATCGATTTTCGGGAGTAGTAAATGAGTGAAGCAGAAGCAGTGGAGCTGAGCAATAACGGGCCGGTAACTACGAAGAGTCTTATCTCCAGTCTTAAACAACTCGGAGTTAAAAGGGGAATGGTGCTGCTAGTACATTCTTCCCTGAGCAGGCTGGGCTGGGTCTGTGGCGGTGCCGTTGCCGTAGTAAAGGCACTTGAAACAATTCTAGACGAGGATGGAACTCTTGTTATGCCGGCTCATTCCGGAGATCTAAGCGAGCCATCTAACTGGACAAATCCCCCTGTTCCAGAGAGCTGGTTCGACCCAATTAGAAGGACAATGCCTCCCTTCAACAGGGTCGAAACCCCCACCAGAGGAATGGGTGTAATCCCCGAGACCTTTAGAAAGATGAAGGGTGTTATCAGGAGCGATCACCCCCAGGTTTCTTTCGTTGCGAGAGGCAAGAGAGCCTCTTACATAGTAGATAACCACGAACTGGAGTTTGGAATGGGAGAGGGATCGCCTCTGGCCAGATTGTATGATCTCAATGCTTACATATTGCTCCTGGGGGTGAGCCATCGGAATAACAGCTCTTTACATCTTGCAGAGTACCGCGCCGATTTTCCATCGAGAAAACTTTGCAAAGATGGAGCCCCTATAATTGAAAACGGAAAGAGAGTCTGGAGAGAGTTCATCGACTATGAGCTTGAAACGGAAGACTTTGAAACGATAGGAAAAACTTTCGAAGAAGCCTTCCCAACAACTGTCAATAGGGGAGTGGTTGGATATGGAAAAGCAGTCTTAATTCCCCAAGTAGAACTGGTAGATTTCGCGGTCGAATGGATGACAAAGAACAGGAAATAAGACCGCGAACTATTGAATTTTTTTTCAAAAGATGGACCGATCTACCTCAGTTTGAAGAATAGTTTATAATGTAGGAGATATAAGGAAGGAGGAGAAAGATGACCAAACTCGTACTGGTAAGACACGGAGAAAGCACATGGAACAAAGAGAACCGTTTCACCGGCTGGACCGATGTTGATCTCTCCGAAAAGGGAAGAGAGGAAGCAGAGAATGCGGGGAAGGTGCTGAAGGCCGATGGATACGATTTCGATCTTGCCTACACTTCAGTTCTGAAGAGGGCAATAAGAACCCTTTGGTACATAATGGACGAAATGGATCTCATGTGGATTCCGGTGATCAAGGACTGGAGACTGAACGAGAGACACTATGGAGCCCTCCAGGGCCTTAACAAAGCTGAGACCGCCGCAAAACACGGCGAAGAACAGGTGAAGATCTGGAGGAGGAGCTATGATATTCGGCCGCCTGCGCTCGAAGAGAGTGACGAGAGATTTCCAGGTCACGACCCGAAATACAGGTCTCTTTCAGACGAGGAACTCCCCAGAACCGAATGTCTTAAGGACACAGTGGCAAGATTCCTGCCACTTTGGAAAAATGAGATATCCACACAGATAAAGTCTGGAAAGAAAGTGCTGATAGTTGCCCACGGAAATAGCCTTAGGGCACTTGTCAAGTATCTGGACAATATCCCAGACGAGGAGATCGTAGGATTGAACATTCCGACCGGAATACCTCTAGTCTATGAACTGGATGACGGTCTAAAACCAATAAAGCACTATTATCTGGGCGACCCCGAAGAGATTGCAAAGGCACAACAGGCCGTCGCTAATCAGGGGAAAGCAAAGTGATATCCTTCAAGATAAAAAGAAGCTACCCTAAAGGTAGCTTCTTCTATTTGTAGTGTTTCTTATTCCTTTCTCAAATTCATTAGAGCATTTTCAGCCGCTAAAGTTAACGGATAGCTAGTAGGGGCAGCCGTGAGTAGTGGATGGGAACCGATTTGCATCGTGAGGAAATCGTTCACGGTTATTCCTTTCTGCAAACCTAGCCCGATAATATTGATCATCTCTCCGACACTCTTTCCGCCTGCCATCTGGGCTCCAAGAAGAATCCCGCTCTCCTTGGAGAAGACCATCTTGACAAAGATTTCCGACTTGTCGGGAAGCGAACCGGGATGTCTGTCTATTCCCTTTGCAACCCCGACCACGTAATCAAAATTCTCCATCTTTGCTGTACACTCAGTAAGACCTGCAGCAGCGACCGTAAGCCCGGCCACCGAA
Source organism: Mesotoga sp. H07.pep.5.3 (assembly GCF_002752615.1). Lineage (NCBI taxonomy): Bacteria > Thermotogati > Thermotogota > Thermotogae > Kosmotogales > Kosmotogaceae > Mesotoga > Mesotoga sp. H07.pep.5.3. The sequence continues at coordinate 43,331 of NZ_AYTV01000026.1, read as the reverse complement.
GTGGAGAACACTCCAAGATTTCCGTGATTCTCCCTTACCATCTTTAGGCTGAAAAGATTCGAACCAGCCACTCTTGCCTCAAAAGCAGCTGTAGAGGCCAGCATCAGTCTACTGGGCTTTCTCGTGAAGAAGCACTTGTGTTCGACGCAGTCACCGGCTGCAAAGACGTCTTGAACACTGGTTCTCATGTATTCATCGGCCCATATTCCACCGGTTATACCCCTGTGAACGGGGATGTTCTCCAGAAGCTTCACGTTCGGCCTGTACCCTATTGAAAGTATCACCATATCTGCTTCGATTTCTTCACCATTGTCAAGTACGACTCCGGAGACCTTGTCTTCTCCTTTGATCTCACACAGCTTCATCCCGGTGCGCAGTTTCATGCCTTTCTTTTCAAGTCTTTCGCTTACCATGGTTCCAAATTCCTTGTCAAAGGCCGCCATCAATATCTGGTCAACGGCCTCGACCAGATAGACTTCTTTGCCGTCGGAGAGGATCTCGTCCGAAACCTCAACTCCTATAAAACCTCCACCAACGACCACTACTTTCTTCGCCGATTTGGCGGCAGCGTATACACTCTTCAGATACTCTTTGTCCTTGGCTATGGTAAAGACACCAGGAAGCTTGCTGCCCTTTATTGGAGGAAATATCGGTTGTGAACCAGTGGCGATAACCAGCTTCTCATATTCGATAGACTCCCCACCGGAGAGCTTAACCATTTTGGAATCAGTGCTGATCTCATCAACTTCATCGAAAATAAAATCGATTCCCAGATCCTCAGCGCCTTTAATAGGCATGGTATTGGCATCTACAGTCGGAAGAGTATGAAATATGTAGGGAATTCCACAGGGGACTACTCCTTCACGTTCCCTTCTAATAACCACAATGCTCTTGTCGGGATAGGTCTTCTTTGCCGTCGTCGCCGTGACGATTCCGGCTGGACCTCCTCCCACTATTACTACGTCCTTTTTCATGTAACGCCTCCAGATAGGATGAGATATATGCTCAGAACATATATTATATTAACACACTTTACGTACTAGAATGGAGCGGGAGGGCGAAAAATGGGTCTGGCCGAAAGAGTCATGGAACTTGGAAAAAAGCTGTTCAGAATACAAAACGTTGATGGTAGTGGCCCGATGGCCTTCGATTCATCTCCAGGGCTGTATATTCACGTGCCATTTTGCCCGGAGTTTTGCAGCTTCTGCCCCTACAACAAAATCAAATACGACTCTAAACTGACAAACAAATACTTGACGGCTTTGAAGCGCGAATCCGAACTACAGAGAGTTGGACAATTCAGTTCCATATACATAGGGGGCGGGACACCTTCTTATGACCTGGACCTTCTAAAGGGAGTCGTCTCCCATTTCAGGGAAATGACTGATGGCGAAATCGCTCTTGAAATCCACCCGGCAGATGTCTCCAGCAAGAGGCTTGAGGAAATAAGAGAGACTGGCGTTAACTTCGTTAGTCTCGGGATCCAATCCTTCGACGATTTCACTTTGAACTCGATGGGGCGAAGGAGACAGGATTCCGTCGTTTCGCTGAATTCGATAGCCGCGACTACTTCGGCGGGCTTTGACTTTGTTGACGTTGACTTGATCTTCGATTACCAGCTTGAGCGGAGAAGAATCGTAGAGGATCTTGAGACGGCTATTTCTTACGGCCCGGAACAGGTATCAGTCTATCCAATGATGCGTTTCGCAGATACGGCGTACAAAAACACTAAGAACGATCCCGAGAAGGAACTCGAGATTCTGGAAGAACTGGAAAACGTCGCTCTCTCAAAAGGTTATATTAGGGACTCACTCTGGACCTTCAAGAAGAGAAACGAAGGAAGAAAATATAGCTCTGTTTCACGCGAGTTCTTTATGGGAATTGGCACGAGCGCTTCTTCCTTTAATGGAAAGGAGTTTCGAACCAACACCTTTTCGCTCGATGAATACTACTCATTTCTCGATTCTGGAAAGCTTCCTGTCAGTAAGACAATCAAAATGGTGAAGTTTTCAGCGATTCTTTATTACTCTTTCTGGGCACTTTACGGTGGTCAACTAGATCTCCGCCGTCTTGAAGAACACTTCGGAAGGCTTCCGGTGAGGATGAGATATCTCCTTCACTCCGCAATAGCAAGGGGATATTTCCAAAGAGAGGAGGGCATCGTCAAACCAACCAGAATCGGCACGAGAAAACTGCACATAGTAGAAGAGTGGCTGACCTATAGCTTCATCGATCGCATATGGAGCGATTTGAGAAACAAAGCGAGAAATCACTCCGCTTCTGACGAATCACTGGTGTAAAAGCTTTCAGGATCTTCGAAAGAGAGTCTGCCTGCCTTCCCGGCAGCGACCTCCCTGAGAAAAGTGTGGGCTCCTCTGGTAGTGTCGAGCGCTCCCTGTTTGGCAAGATAGTTTCTTCTTCTGCAGAACTTCTCGACAAACTCTTCTTGATTGGAGAATTCCTCACCGAGGTAATCCTCGAGGAGACCTTTCCCATACCTCTCGACAATTAGGGCAAGCACCCTTTCGAAGGCGTCAAGAGGGTCAAACTTCTCGTACGGTAGGGAACCAACCGCAAGAAGCTTCGTAGTTATGTGTGGAGATCGGAGATCTGAATATAGTATCCCCGGCGTGTCGAGAACTGCTATACTCTCCGAGACGTTTATCCACTGGACCCCTCGAGTTATTCCCGGCCTATTTCCAACGGCCAGTGATTTCTTGCCTTTGAGTCTGTTGATAAATGTCGACTTCCCAACGTTTGGCATTCCTACAACCATGAATCTCTTTTCGTAGAATCTGCTTTTCAATAACGGTACTATTTCTCTTATAATGAACTGCTTTGCGTCGGTCGATCTCAGCGAGGCTTCGACAACGTCACTTTCCTCTGACTTGAAATAGTCTCTCCACATCGAAGTGATCTTCGGATCGGCGAGATCGGATTTGTTTAGAACGACAATGCGCTGTTTCTTTTGAAACAATTTCTCTGCTTCATAGGCTCTGCTCGAAAGAGGGATTCTCGCATCGAGTAGCTCGACTATTCCATCAACCGATTTTATGTAATTCTGAATCTGTCTTTTTGCCTTCTGTATATGTCCCGGATAAAACATCTTATAACCTCCAGCGTGGATTATATCACGGTTCGGACAAGCGTTATCGGGTTGATATAATATATATGTACTTCAAAACAACACAACGATTGAATGGAGGAAAGTACATTGCGTACAAACAAAGCTTCTGTAGTGAAGATCTCGGTAAGCGGAGAAGTTGCCCATCCCTTGAGGAGAAGCCCCTTCAGACTGGAAGTCGATGGGACTCCCAGACTCTTTCCCGGCACTGGTGGAATAACCTATAACTTCGCTCTTGGGGACAGCGCATTCAAGATGGTGGGCGACCATGTTGAACCGGATGTTTCTACGAAGAACCCGGACAACGACAAAAACGCGGCATATGTCGGCTATTCCTGTATCGGCAATTCGGCCACTTTGATCAGCGGAGATGCAAAAGGGGAGAAGGGAATAGTAATAGGCAAACATGGCGGCATAAATCATGTCTTGATTCACTTCAAAGAAGACATAAAGAAGAAGATGGCGATTGGAGACAAGATACAGGTTGTCGGATTCGGCCAAGGATTGGTGCTTGAGGACTATCCTTCGATAAGGGTTTACAATATCGATCCAGAACTTCTCGATAGAATTCCCGTTGGAGAAGGAGATGGAAAGATCCACTTTCCAGTTAGGGCAATAGTACCGGGCTATCTCATGGGTTCCGGCTCAGGATCGGGAGATCCTTCCGGCGGAGACTACGACATCATTACAAATGACAGGGCACTCATAAAGAAAGTCGGTCTCGACAGGCTAAGAATAGGCGATTTTGTAGCCCTTGAGAACCACAACGATTCTTTCGGACTTGGAGGTTATATGGAGGGCTCCGTTACTATCGGAGTAGTTGTGCACGGAGACTGTATAATTACCGGTCACGGCCCCGGCGTAACGGTAGTAATGGCGGACGGCAAGGGCATAATAATCCCGGAAATAAGCGAAAAATCTAACGTGATCGACTTCATCTGATAGTCTGGACAGAATTGCCGACATATTGAATGGAGGAGAAGATGAGCGGATTCAGACCGGAAGTGTGGGTTCCTAGCAAGGAACTCGTATCTCGGGAATCTCTGAGCAGAATGATCGAAAAGCTAGACGGGATAAATGCCTTCAGGGCTTACATACAGGTTGTTAATCGCGCCGATTCTTACTACTCCTCAAATATGCTCCCTCCTGCCGAAGAATTAGTTCAAGACTTTGATGCACTTCAGATGACCATAGAAAAGGCTTGCGGAAGGGAGTTCAAGATTTCGGCATGGATGAACGTTAACCTTGTTTGGGGTTTTGGAAAGCAAAGACCCCTTTCCGAAAAGCATGTATTGAACAGGAGACCGGAATGGATCACCGTAGACGAGAGCGGCAATTCTATGCTTGAGTGTTCATCTAGCAATTTAGAAGAAGTATTCGGGCCGTACATAGATCCCGGTATCCCAGATGTGAGAGAATTCACTGCCCAAATTGCTTCGGAAATTTCAAATTACGATGTGGAAGAGGTTCATCTTGACTTCATAAGGTACCCATTCAAGAGCTTCGGCTACAATCCGCTTGCTCTGGCTGAATACAGAAAGTGGCTCAATCGAGAGGAACTTATCGAAAGTAAGGACACCTTCGTTCGCTTCAGAATCTATTCCATCACGAGACAGGTCTCGATGATCTCCGAAGTCGTAAGAGCCAAAGGGAAAAAGTTATCCTGTGCGGTCTACGATGATTATTCAGAAAGAGCTGTAAGTGAGCGTCTGCAACCCTGGATAGAGTGGTTGAAGAGCGGGTTGATTGATTCGGCCGTCGTTATGGCATATGGAAAGGAACCGGATGAAGTGATCACCAGGATAGAGAAGATCCGCAGTCTTCATGGATCGCTGAAAGATATTAGAATCGGACTTGGAGCATTCAATTACACAGGTCGATGGGACGAGTTCGCTGAACTGATCAAGAGGGTTCAGAAGCTAAGACCGGACGAGATCACGCTTTTCGCCCTTGGCTCAGTTGATGAAGAACTTCGCAAAAAGTTAAGGGCGCTTTAGAAATTTGAAAGTGAGGCGATTGAAATGCGTAAAGCACTGCTAGTCGTAGATGTTCAGAACGACTTCTATGAAACCGGCGCACTGCCCGTAAACGATGCGAGCAAGATCAACACAGTGGTAAACAGAACAATGAAAGACCCCGTGTACAAGGTGATAGTTGCGAGCCAGGACTGGCATCCGTCGAATCACATGAGCTTTGCGGTCAATCATGGGAAAGACCCTTTTACACCGTTTGACAACGGGAAAGGGATCGGCCCCGTTTTGTGGCCTGTTCACTGTCAACAGGGAAGTCATGGAGCGGAGTTTCATCAAGACATAGAGAGTTGGCGCTTCGACTATATAGTAAGAAAGGGGACTCACCCCCACGTCGACAGCTACTCGATCTTCAAGGAGAACGATGGAACACAGCTTGGAACCGACGGACTTCTCAAGGCACTTGGAATCGAGGAACTTGACATTTGCGGGCTCGCTCTTGACTACTGCCTAAAATATACTGTTCACGATGCGCTCCTGGCAGGCTTCAAGACAAACGTAATAATAAACGGAACAAAAGGGGTTGAGGCTAACCAGGGCGATATTCAGAGGACTATAGAGGAGTTCAAAAGCGCGGGAGTAAAACTTATCGAGAGATGAGTTGTAAGAACGGGGTTGGGGGTAGCAGGTAGGGGGTTGGAAAGAGCGAAAAATCAGTTGCAAGATGCAAGTTCCAAGTTGCAAGTAAAAAGACCTAACAAGACGGGTCTCGTCTCGAGTCTGGGGTTTCGTGAACAAAACCGGGTCACCAGTTCAAGGTTTTGCTGCAACTTAGGAAGTTATCCAAACATCGACTTTCGGAAGCTCCTCACTCTGTCATCCCGAACTTGTTTCGGGATCTGGGTTTTTCAAGAATCGGGGTTGGGGGTCGGAAATCGGGGGTTGGAAAGAGCGACTGAAAACCGGATCACCACTGAATGGTTCTCAGTTCTCCGAGGAGAGCCTTGAAGCAAGAGCATCCGGATTCCGACCAGGAGCTCTGTCGGAATGACGGAATGTATCCTTTTCGGAATAATCATTCGCTGTCATCCCGAACTTGTTTCGGGATCTAATTCCAAGAACAAACAACCCAGACGCTTAGCGTAGGAACGGACAACCGGTCTTCTCGGCGGCGACGGTGGATCGTTGACGGACAACTATCATCATGTCTCGTATATCGAAGCCTAGTTCTCGATAATGAGCTTTATCTACTTTTCTCTCTTATTCCTTAATTCAGACCAGGCTTTATTTAGAATTAGTTTTTCAGAATCTCTTTTCACTCTAAAAGAGCATCTCCCTCACCTTTTCGAGAGCTCTATTCTGGAGACCGTAATCTTCATATTCGTTTTTCATAAGATCGGGGTCTCCCTTGCCAGCCAGGAGAGAGTTTAACCTGGCCGCCACAGTTGAATCGTTCAAAGCGAAGATGTCTTCGTAATATCTTAGAAGATCGTTTAGAATCTCCTTATCTCTCTGGAGGTAAAACTTGAGATGGTAATCCTCGGCTCTGTAGAACTCGGTCATCCGCGAGACTTCTGTGGCCGCCTTCCTGCCGGCTTCGTTCTCCTTCGAATCAATGAACATTTCAGCGGTCTCTTTCTGTTGTTCATTGTGATAGAGAATGAGAGACATATACTGAATCTTGTAATTCACATAAGGGTTGTGAGAAAGCCAAAAAAGCTCCAAAAGTTCTTCATAGGAGATTACTGAAGAATCAAACTGTATCTGAACTACCTCAGTGTGGTCTCCAAGAGAATAGTAGCTTGGATTAACCTTCGTGCCTCCTGCGTATCCAACGCTGGTCCTATATACTCCGCTTATCCCTCCAAATATCGCTTCAGAACCCCAGAAACAGCCTAATCCGAAGGTCGCGGTTTCTAGATTCTCTGGCAAATTAGCATCAACTACTGGTATTTCAGTACTGGCCATAGTAAACACTCCTATCAATGCGAGTAAAAACATTATTGTGACAATCCTTTTCATAAATACCTCCATGTAATTCTAGACAAATATTATCGGTCTTCTTATGACTATTTAGAATGGTTACAAGTTCAAGGCATGGGTTATCCGTCGGGCTGTTCACCGTTCACGAGAAGAGCCGCTGGCCGATTGCTAAGAGACGCTGAAAACTGGAAAGACCGGGGTTGGGGGTTGCGGGTTCGTGGTAGGAAGAGCAACAAAACTGGTTCACCGTTCTCCGAGGAGAATCTGTTATTCCAGAGCAAGGATTTGTTCTTCGTTCTTCGTTAAATCGCGAAGCAAGAGCATCCAGATTCCGACCAGGAGCTTTGTCGGAATAACGGAATCTAGCCTTCCCGCATTAATCGTTAGTTATCATCCCGCTGAGCCTGCCCTGAAATGCTCTTGTTCAGGGCTCCTGTTTGGGGTCTCCTGTTAAGGGTCATCCCGAACTTGTTTCGGGATCTGGGTTTTGGAGAAACCGTGGTTGGGGGTCGCGGTTCGTGGTAGGAAAAGCAAGAGAAACTGGTTGACCGTTGAGAGGTTCTCTGTTCGCCGAGGAGAGCCGTGAAGCAATAGCATCAAGATTCCGACCAGGAGCTTTGTCGGAATGACGGAATCTATCCTTTTCGGAATAATCACTCGCTGTCATCCCGAACTTGTTTCGGGATGTTTTGAACCGATCGGGGCTGCAGGTAGGTGGTTGCAGGTCCGAAAAGAGCTACGGAACACAAGATGCTGAAAATAGTTCATGATGTTGGTATGTGATGTTTGATCTTGATCTTCATACGTCTACCCTCATACCTCTGACCTCTTTAGTTTCTTTGATCTTATCGAAGGACACGCTCTTCTCAGAAGACCGTTGACGGATAACGTGGTTTTCATCAGCGTACAGCGGTAATTACGAGGGACGGGTCCATGTTCTTGAAGGACCAAGGATGGTTCTTCATAGCATTCAGCGGGTTCTCCGCTTTTAAGCGTGCAGCGGCTCTTCTCCCGCAAAGCGTAACGGCTTCTTCGTCTCTCTTCTCGAGAACGTTCTCTCCAATCAAAAGGGATAGAAGCCAAGATCAATTGCGTTCTTTTCGTATATCTTTTCCATGAGGTCTTTGACAAGAGTAACATGCCCTTTTTCCCAGTTCATTAGCTTTACCATGAGTTTCTTTGCACTCGTGTCTTCCACGTTTTTGGAGGCATTTTCGTAGTAATCAACAAAATCCCTCTCAATGAGGTAGGCCATTCTTAAAATCGAAAGATCGGCAAGATCGCTGCTGTAAGAGTTGTTTGAGAGCGCTTGCGATTTCAGCCTCTCTACGAATATCTCCTCCGCTTCTTCCTGTAGGGCAAAATCAACCTTCTTGTTATCTTCAAGAGCTTCGATCATACCCTCAATGAACTTCACATGAGAGTCTTCCATTTCCATAAGATATTCGAAGGTCTTTTTGGCTACGGATTGATTGACCTTCTGCATATTATTTTTATAGAACTCCCGGCCTGATTTTTCGAAACTGAGTGCTACCTCCAGAATGCTCTTGAAATCGCTCATCACTTCACCCCTTTACTAAGGTACTCGTCGATACCAACTGCCGCTTTGTGACCGTCGGCAACGCCATGAATGATGTCCGGACCATTCACGATATCTCCTCCCGCGAAAAGCCAGGGAAGATCTGTTTGACCTTTCTCGTTAACGAGTATTCTTCCCCTTACGAACTGTATCTTCTCTCTGATCGATTCTGGAAGATAATCGTAGTCCGGCGCCTGACCTATTGCCTCAACAATCATTTTTCCTTCGATCATACTTTCGTCGCTTTCATCGAATCTTGGGTTGAATCTTCCGTCTTTATCAAAGACTGCTGTGCAAGCAATCGTAGATAATCCGAAGACTTTGCCGCCCTTGAGACAGACTTCCTTCGGTCCTCGACTAGGAAAGAATTTGATTCCCTCTTCCCTTCCCTCTACTATCTCCTCAAGGTCGGCTGGCATCTCATCCGAGGATTCGAGACATGTTACTTTGATATCTATCGGCATTCCTTCCATCTTCTGGAGACGGGCAACGCTACGAGCCACGTCCATTGCAACGTTTCCTCCGCCTATTACGACAAGGCTTTCTGGCACCTCCGGTTTCTTGCTTGAATCCCCTCTGAGATAATCGCGAATAGACTCGAGAAGAGGCATGGCCATCAAAACCCCTTCGCTGTCAGCTCCTTTGACTCCGGTGCTTCTTCCCTTCATGAACCCCGTTCCGAGAAAGACCGCATCGAACTTCTCATGAAGGTGTTCTATAGTGACGTCCTTTCCAACTGTCTTACCGCATTCGATCTTCACACCCAAGGCTTCTATTACTTCTAAGTCTGCATCCAATGCTTCATCGGGGAGACGATAGCGTGGTATACCATACCTCATGACACCACCCGCATGCTCTTTGCTTTCATAGACTGTAACAGAGTAGCCCATTAGCGAAAGGTAATATGCGGCAGACAGACCGGCCGGGCCACTGCCTATTATCGCAACTCTGCCACTTCCCTTTCTGACTATCTCTTGTTCTTTCGCATATCTTATAACGTCTTCCGTCTTCTCCTGATCCATGAGATATCTCTTCAGCCATCTTATGGCAACGGGCTCTCCCCTGTTACCTATTGAACAGACGGTCTCACACTTGTGGGTACAGACGCGTCCACAAACCGACGGCAAAGGATTGGTCCTGTATATCCATTCGACGCCCTCTTTTGTATCGTTCTTGAAGACGCTCTCTATGTATCTAGGAATATCCATTTTTGCCGGGCAGGCATCTATGCAGAGTTCGCAGTCCACACATCTTGCCGCCTCCGCTATGGCCTGCTCTTTCGAGAATCCCTTGACAAATTCTATAAACGACTGAACTCTCTCTTCACCCGAGAGCTCTTCCATTTCTACCCTTTCAAGATCGAGCAGTTCCGAGTTTTCATCGCGTGAATAGCCTATAGGTTGACTATCATGATGGATGCCAGTTTCATCTGGTAGGAAGAAAAAACTATCAGGGTCGTCGGATATATGAATATACTCCCTGGTCATGTTCAGTGAACCCGTCGTACATATGTCGACACACATACCGCAGAAGGAACATCTTCCATAGTCTATAGCCGGTCGCTGTGCCTTCTTTCCGATATCGACCGTAATATCCACTGGCACCATCTTAATGGCGTCGGTGGGGCATATCTTTGCGCAAGTTCCACATCCGGAGCATTTGTCCCAATCGTTAACGTGGAACCCCCTGTATCTTTCGGCTGCTTCGCGATAAACCTGTGGAACTTTTATTGTAACCGGCTTCGTGAACAGTCTCTTCCAGGCTACAGTAGGACCCCAGAAAGTCTTTTTGAAATCATCGTATACGCTCACGTTACCAGCCCCCTATCTGTCGATCTCTGGCGGACAGAAGTCCATAGTGGTTAGCCAGAGAGCAACGTCTTCTATTCTTGTGCCTGCTAGCAGTTTCTCGACACCGTACAAACCCTGAGGAAAGGAAGCCCCTCTGACGTTTATCCTGTAGGGTCTTTCCCCTCCATCTGAGACAACAAAGTATCCGTACTCGCCCCTGGATGACTCTATGTGAGTGTAGACAGTTCCCTCCGGCACCCTCCATCTGAGAGCGCTGCCAGATGAGATCTTTGCGTTCACAGGTCCCTCCGGCATTTTCTCAAGTACCTGCCTCAGTATCCTGATACTCTGCATCATCTCATAGTATTTCAAAGTGAATCTGGCAAATGCATCCCCTTCAGTTGCGGTGGGAATGTCGAAAGCCACACTGTCATATTTTGCATAAGGATCTATCTTTCTTATGTCATAGGGCAGACCTGTTGCTCTCAGTCCCACGCCGGTTACGCCTATTTCCAGCGCCTCTTCTCTGGTTAGAAGCGCGAGACCCTCTGTCCTCGTTCTGATTATCCTGTTTTTCAGGAGCAGGTTCTCAAATTCATCGCTCCTGCTTTCTATGTAATCCAGAAATTCAACTATCTCAGATTCTATCCCTTCGGGCAGATCCTTTCTTACACCCCCAGGAACGATATACATGTGATAGACCCTTGCGCCTGTAATTTTCTCGAAAATATCTAGAATCCTGTCCCTGTCCGCAAGAGTCCAGTGCGAAATCGTGTAGAGACCCGTAGATCCTCCGACTCCACCCAAAGCCATTAGATGGGAAGCTATTCTCGCCAGCTCGAGAATTATCATCCTTATCCAGTGAGCCCTTTCTGGCACTTCCGTCCCGGTGAGCGCTTCGACTGCCATTGCGTAAACCATTTCGTTTATGTCCGGTTCGGGCACGCAGATTCGGGGGATCAAGGCCAGGTTTTGCATCCAGCCTCTTCTCTCCATCAACTTCTCGAAGCCCCTGTGAAGGAAGCCAGGAACGAGTCTCGATCTGACGACGGTGTCACCCTCCACGTAGAGGTGAACGCTTGAATTGCCATGCATCCCGGGGTGGTTAGGGCCCAAGAACAGCTTGACTTCCTTACTCATTCTCATCGCCCCCTTCGACCAGGAACTCTGTTTCGTAACTCCTGTCCGGAAAGTGCTCGTTTGAATATTTCTGCGGATCGAAGTCTTTTCTCATCGGTGGCATTTCCTTCCAGTTTTCGAGTATGAGTGGTTTGAGATCGGGGTTGCCATCGAACACTATACCAAAGAACTCGTGAACGTCTCTTTCATAAAACCTTGCTGTAGGCCAAAGGTGCATCACGCTAGTAATGACGGGCCTGTCTCTACTAACAGAACTCTTCACCAACAGAGTCTCTCCCGTCTCCCATCTGAAAAGGGTGTAGAACACCTCGAAGACTCCGTCTTTTATCCTATCGACGCCGGTTATTAATGAGAGATGAGAGAAGCCTTTTCTCTTCAAGAGCTCAAGAACCGCGTTCAGCATTGAAGCTTCAACGGATACGATCGACTCACGGGCGGTTACTTCCTTGACCGACAATTCTCCGGCAATAGTCGTCACTTCTGCAAGTATCTCATTCATGGAATTCATCGTGCACATACACCTCCCCGAGAGCCTCTATCTGATTCTTCTTGTACCAATCGTTCTTATCCTGATACTCTTTCCAGCCGTTGGCCTCTCCTCTGTCAATCTTGCTCATCAGCGCGGTGAATCCGCTTACTATAGCTTCCGGGCGGGGCATACAACCGGCCAGATAAAGATCCACAGGCACATAAAGATCCAGTTTGTTTATCGTCGCGTACGAGTCGTAGTATATTCCCCCATTTAAAGTGCAAGAACCAAAGCCGACTATATACTTCGGCGACTGCATCTGTTCGTATGAGTAAATGACTCTCCTGAGAGTCTTAGTACTTAGGTATCCGGTGATTAACATAATGTCGGCCTGCCTAGGAGTTGCCATAGGCCCAATCCCGAGACGCTCCATATCGAAGCGCGAAGTCATCGTTGGAGGCAGCTCTATAGCTCCACATCCGGTACAGTAATAAAGCATCCACAGCGAGCGTGATCTGAGCATATTTGCTACTTTTTTCCACGCTTTGCGTTCTTCGCTCATGCCATCACCTCCCCATCACAAAGACCACTATGATTACTTGAACGAAGGAGAGAATGAGCGGCCATTTCCAGTAGAATTTGATCGCCTGCTCGACCCTGAATCTTGGAATAGTGGCGGAGATGATTACTATGGAGAAGTACACTATAAGGAACTTCAAGAGGAATTCCCATAAAGTCCTACCGCCTCCAAGGAAGAGGTTCACAAACAATCCGATCTCAATGAATGTCGCAAATGCGTGCTGGATCATCAGCATACCAAGATACTTCCCGCTGTACTCCACAAGTGGTCCGGAAGCTATCTCGGCCGGTGCAATGAAGGTGTCGAAGGGCTTCTTTCCGAGCATCCCTATCAGAGAAATAAAGGCAACTACTCCGCCAATCGGCATTAACCAAGCGTTGTAAGCACCCTGCGCTATCTGGATGCTTACAAGATCGGATAGAGATGAAGTCCCATGGTGGAAAAAGACCCCGAGAATCACTATCATGAAGGGAAGTTCGTATCCAAGCATCTGGGCCAGTGCCCTTCCGATTCCTATGGATGCATTTGGATTTCCCGACCCTACGGCAGACATCGCCATTCCAAGAAGGCCAATTGCCAGAAGATAGATCACTACAAAGACATTGTCGATTCCCGGAAAGACGGCGAGACTGCCGGCCGGGACGAAGAAGACCGTCGCAATCGTCCCTCCCAGAGCCATAAGTAAACCAAAGTCGAAGATGAAGCCGTGGGAAATCGAGTGCTTCGTCAGAGACTTGAAAATATCTATGAAGTTCTGCCAGAAAGGCGGGCCGTATCTTCTCTGAATTCTTGCATCTATCTTTCTTGCAATTCCTTCAAGGGTTACGGTATATACGAACGCGACTATTAGAAGCGCGATCCCCGAAAGTATTGTGATTATGATATTCATAAACATGTCATCACCTCAACCACCAGAAGGCGCCAAGAAGCACAATAACAGTCAAAGCAATGTAAACCTGAGGATTACGGTTGAAAAAGACTGCCTTGAACAGGGCTCCAAGCTCCTTAATCTTCTCAGAAGTCGATGAAAGCCAGTTTTCCATCGAAGGCCACTTTTCGAATAACCTGTCGAACGGCCTGTACATCCTGTAAGAAAAGTGATAAAGCTCTGCGGTGTACAGAAAATCCCCGCCCGTGTAATTGTCTAGAAGATCTACCTGTCTGGCCTTCTTTGCGCGCATGAAGATTAACAACGATATCACGAATCCTATCGCGAAGGCAGTCGTAACCAAAACTGAGTCCCATTCCCCAGTAAGTGCGACAATTCTCGAGAAAGTCACGTCGACAGTTCCTCCGCCAACCGATTCCGTAATCCTGTTGATCGATCTTATAGCGTTGCTCGGGAAGACTCCCCAGAAAACAGTAAGAAATGTCAGAAAGGCCATCGGAGCAAGCATAATCAGCGGTGCTTCTCTAACTTTCTCATGTTCGGGCTTCAGTTGTCCCAGGAAAATCCCCGCTAGAGGTTTGAAGACATACATGAATGACCCTATGCTTCCAAAGAAAGCGGCAAAGGCTAGAAACGGCAAACCATCCTGCACTAGCTGCTGATAGATCAACCACTTCGACACGAATCCGCTTGTAGGAGGAATTCCAGCCACCGAAATAATCGCAACGAGATAAACGGCGAAGGTGACGGGCATCTTCATTATGAGTCCTCCCATCTCGTGCATTTTCGTAGTCTTTGTCCTGTAGGCTACCGCAGCTATCGCCATAAACATGGCGGCAGATGCCATTGCGTGGTTGAGAATGTGCATCATTCCTCCGGCAGTCGCGTAGGTTCCACCAATGGCGAGGGCCAACACTATATAGCCTGAATTGCTTACAGTCGAAAAGGCGATGAGTTCTTTGGCGTCTTCCATTCGTATAGCCATAACCGTTCCCACGACTATCGAAATGCCCCCAAGGAGGGCAAATCCATAATTTACGATCGGAATGCCGTTAAATAGGGGAAGTTTGCCGAAAACCTTAAAGGAGGGGAAAACAATCGTCATGGTGAAGAGTAGAAAGCCACCGAGTTTTGTGAGTCCTCCGGAAAGGATGGGGCTGAATTCGTCTGGTGCAGAAGAATGTGAGCCCCTAAGCCATGTATGGAGAGGGAAAGTTCCCATCTTTGCAAGAACCATTACCGCCAAGGCTATGAAGATTGTGAGCTGAACACCGATCGGTTGGCTCTCGATCTTCAAAGCCACACTGGAAAATTCGACGGTTCCCAGCCTGCTTTCCATATAAAAGATCGCGAACAACATTGAATAACTTCCCACCGCCGCGATAGCGGCATACTTTATCGCCTCTCCAGTCGACTTTTCCTTGTCTTGAATTATGAGAATCAGAGAGGCCCATGTGGAAATCTCCCAGAAGATCATCAAAGTAAGGAAATCGGCCGAGAAGACCGCCCCGATCGCTCCTGAAGTTACAAGACTAAGCAGAAAGACCTTGACGGGGCTTTTCTTTAGAGGAAGCATGAAGACTGCAGTCATGGATATAATTAGCATCACTATCGAAGCGAAAAACCAGTTAACGGGGGTCATAGAGAAATTGAAGTTGAGTCTTCCAGTTATCCCAACCACTTCATATGATGCTCCGTTACCTCCCCAGAAAAATACATAGACAAAGATAAATATCTGGAACGCGGCGTACGCAACATATGCAGCATTCTTCTTAAATTTCGAAACCAGAAAGAACAACGGAGCGGCAAAGAGAGATGCCGCTATCACAAAGAGTATATTCATCTACATCCCTCCCAGAATGGCCATTCCGATTGCCAGAACGCCATTTACAAGAGAATCCGCGGCTCTCTCAAACATTGTGAAAGCCTCCCCGGAGCTTACCCCGAGGAAGACTATAACCGTACTTAGCACCAGCCCGAAGGCAACGAACTCCACCGATGGAACCATTCTCTTCTCAGGCGTATGAGCTGTTCCGACCGGCTTGAAGAAGGAGAAGATCCAACTGAAGTAATATGTAACTTCAATGGCCGCTGCAATGAGAATTATTACAGGAACGGCAATAGAGGTTTCGAAACTGGCCGAGATTGCGTTCAGCTTTCCCCTGAATCCGAAGAAGAGTGGCATACCTGCGATAGAAAGCGCGGAGACAACGAATGTTACCCCGACTATCGGTGACTTTCGGCCGTACCCGTTAAGGGCGTTTCTATCGTCTCGGCCCAGTTCATCTATAACCTGGTCGTCAACGGAGAATAGCATAAATTTAGAGAGGGCGTTGTTTATAAGAAGCATTATCGATGCCGTGATTGCCTCAATGCTTCCGATCCCTACAAGAAAGATCGCTAGACCCGACTGAGCGATGCTTGAATAGGCAAGCGTTCTTCTCAACGACTTCTGACTGAAAGCAAGGACCTCGCCTACAAGGACAGTTGCCGTTCCAAGAAGAATGACGAGAGTCATCGCGCGATCATCTCCAACGGCGAGAAGGACCTTTGAAAATGCATTCACCATTGCGAGCGGATAGACCGACGCAAGAACCAGTGTCGCCACACGCGACGATTTCGTCAGAACGTCGGGAACCCAACCGTTGAAGGGGAGCAATTTCGATTCGACGCCAAGACCCGCAACAATAAGAAGTGAAGAAACTAGTGTCACATCCCCGCTTATCTGGCCGGATGATACCCTGGCAGCAAGTTCGGAAATGTTCAGAGTGCCCGCTGCCCCGTAAAGAATCGCAATCCCAAGAAGATACAACAGCGATCCTACCGATCCTATCATCAGATACTTGAAAGATGCAACCTTTGAACCGCTGCCTTCTCCAGTAGATGCCAGAAGATAGGCGGAGATACCGGCGATCTCGAGAAAAACGAAGAGGTTGAAGAGATCGTTTGTCAAGAGAACCCCGTTAAGTGAGGCAAGAGCCACCAAGAAAACCACCGAGTACTTCGTTGTCTCATTCCCTTTTCGTAGGTAACTCAACACTGCAAAAAGAAAGAGAATATTTGCAACGGGAAGCAAAAGCTTCGTAGCGTCGTTGACGAGCAAGCTGATACCATACGGAGCCTTCCACCCGCCAATAGAGAAGCTTGTATCGGTGAGGAACATTACTCCGAAAACCCCAGCGAAAGCGTTGAAGAAGGCTGCTACAAGCAGAGCCCAACCGGATACACTTCTCCAGAAGGCGCTCACAAAGGCCAGCGCGAGGGGTATCGCAATTAACCATACGGGATTCATTCGGAATCTCCTCCTCTACTCGAGAGCTCCGAGATATCTATCGTGCCCCTTGATTTGTTTACAGAAACAATAAGCGCAAGCGCGAGGGCTGTTATGCCAACCCCGATGACTATAGAAGTCAAAACTAGAGCCTGGGGAAGAGGATCGACAAAGAGAAGAGACGAGTTGTCGCTGACCGATGAAAGAATAGGAGCTGCTCCCCCTTCTATGTAACCTATAGAGACAATGAAGAGGTTGACTCCGATCTCTGCGATATTTAGAGATATTATTAGCTTAACGAGATTCTTCTGCGAAAGAAGGCCGTATAAACCCACGGCTACCAGCATCATAGAGAAGTACTGGATCATACTTCATCGCCCCCTTCCGAAATTAAGTCATCTACAATTCCGGAAAGCTCTGCTCCAACCTTGAGACCGATTACAGAGTAAACAACCGGTATAATTCCTGCGCTGAAAAGCTCTCCTACCACACCCGTGGGAAGAAAATTCTTAAGGAAGGAACCTGAGATCAACAGGCCGGCTATACCTATGAGAACGTAGAGAAGTCCCATTGTACCCTCCAGTATCTTAAGTCCCTTTGAAGCCCTCTTTTCATCGTCAACCGCAACGAGCAGCAAGAAACCGGCTGCGATTATCGCTCCACCGGGGAATCCTCCGCCCGGTGTTAGATGGCCGTGAACGAATACGTATATCCCCAGCACCATTAGCAATGGGGAGATTACGCGCGAGGCGATCTTGACAACTGGGCTAACGGATATTGCCGAACGAATCCTCTTTCTCCCCCCTCCAAGAAGCAGTCCAACCCCGGTCGCCGAAATGAAGAGGACCGTCACCTCTCCAAGGGTGTCGAATGATCTGTAATTGACGACTATCGAAGTAACCATGTTTGCCGAACCCGTTTCGGCGTTTGCAGTTACTCCGAACTTAATCTCATCTTCATTACCATTGACCGATTTCTCGATGTATTTCGCTGAGACTCTTTCCGAGAGCTTCACATCACCGTATCCTGGAATCCCCATAGAATCTGAAGAGTCGGTATTCAGAACGGTTACGATCATGAAGAAGAAAAGAAGAGCTATAAGTGCAGAGATCATCCGCTTCATTCTACATCAGCTCGTTTCAGCTTCCTAAGGGAGAGGAGGAATATGGCCGTAGTGAGGCCGGCTCCAACAGAAGCTTCCGTTATTGCGACATCCGGAGCTTTCATGATAACAAACAGTATGACAGACAGAAGCCCCATTGCGGAGAGCATTATCACGGAAGTCAACAGCTTATTCGCCTCAATCGCGAAAATAGCCAGTCCCACCATTACCACTCCGATTATGAACGAGAATACGTTCACTCTTCCCCACCCCCTTTGGGGAGACCGTCCGGTTCCTTATGAGATTCCTGATAAGTTATCGGTATTATTCCTTTCTTCAGGGCCGTTCTGGCTATCGCTGAACTCCCGACAGGATTTGTAATAGCAATGAAGGCGACTATGATTATAGTCTTCAGCAGCCACTGTGGATTTATCAGTCCCACACCAAGTATCACGGAGAACGAACCCAGTGTAGTTGCCTTCGTTCCGGCCTGCAGCCTGTTGAAAACATCGGGCATCCTCAGCATTCCAAGGCCTCCCAGGAAAAAGAAAAATGTGCCGACAGATAAGAGCCCATATCCCACAATATCTAGTATGATCATCTTCTCCCCTCCAGATACCTGGCAACCACTATGGTCTCAAGAAACGAGAGCGCAGCATAAACAAGCGCTATATCTAGAAAGAGAGGATTGCCATCGATTAGAGAAAACAATACTATTGCACTAGTAATCATCACGTTCAATATATCCAGTGCTGCGACTCTGTCGGGAACCGTCGGCCCTCTCAGTAATCTGTATAGAGTCAGAGCGGCGCCAATGAGTATTAGCGAAAAGAAGATGGAGAAGCCTATCATTCGAAGATCCCCCCTATTCTCTTCTCAAACTTTCCCGAGATCTCTTCTCTTATTCTCTCGGGTTCACTGGTCTTCTTGTCTATCCAGTGAACCAGAAGCCGGTCTTCACCAATGTCAACTGTCAAGGTTCCAGGTGTGAGAGTTATTGAGTTGGCCAGAGTGAGCTTCGAGATCTCCCCTTTCAAATCCGTTTCAACTTCTACCATCGAAGGGTTTATCGGAAGAGAAGGATTCAAGACTCTTTTGGCTACATCGATATTTGCCTTTACCATTTCCATAATGAAGATTGGAAGGAAGGAGAATACGAATCTGAAGACGCGAACAGGAAAATCCAGACCGATCCGGAATCTTGAGTACTTGCTCAAGATTATGGCTACAACAGTCGAAACCACAAGCCCAAGAAGTATCTCGGCAAGGGCAAAACTCCCGGCTAAGCCCAGCCAGATGATAAAGGAGATCACCAGTAGAGAGATGAATTGCAGGGCCATTACACCACCCCTTTATGTGAAATTTGTGAAATATTCCACTTACTAATGAAAGTATCATACCATAAACTGGTATAGGGTATTACAATTCTTCTTTTCATGTTTCCACATCACTACCCCTGCAATAAACCGAAAAACCACTGAACTTTCGTAACCCTATCGATCCGGGGAAAAACTATGTGTCCATGATAATTCAATAACCAACTCGAATGACCTAAAAGATAGACTCTAATCATTTTCGCCTCTGGTTCTTTTCTTGAAGACGAATATTGAAAAGTCGTGTGAGAACTCGTTGCCGGAAAAGGCTTTCATGATTTGCCCCACCTTCTCGATCGGAAATTCCAGCGTAAGGGCCTTTTCGATTTCCCCACGGTTCTTTGCTCTCCATTTCGTTCTCACGATCCTTTCCAAAAAGCCCCTCGATGCGAAGTAATCGGAAATCTCTTTTTGAAGCCCTTTAAGGTCCCGACCATATGATAGTTCGAGAAAGTCCGCATACTGGCCTGAAGAGTAGTTGTTCTGAATATTGAAGAAATACCCGCCGGTCTTCAGGACCCTTTTGACTTCCTCAATCCCCTCTTCACAACTCTCTGTGTATTTCATGGGCGGGCCAAAGAAATACGCAAGCCTGGCGTGCACGATATCTGCCAGATCAGATTTCAGTGGAAGGTCCTCAGCAAATCCCTTCAACACACAGAAGTTCGATCTGAAGTCACGGGCTTGCCTCGATATCAATTGTTTTAACATTCCCGAATCCGGCTCCACGGCGTAAACCATGGAGGCAGTGCTTGCGTACATATGTGAATGAAAGCCTGAGCCTGCTCCAACATCGACAATCACGCTGCCTTCGAAATCGCAGAACTCTTCCATAACCTTCTCTATTTTCCTTTCTGGGTCGATCAATTCATTCTGAAGCTCGTACAGCTCCGGATTTGTTGAACCGGCATAGAAGTAGAGATTTGGCATCTATATCCTCCTGGAATTATCTTAACAAAGAGACCCCTTTCGGGGTCTCACGATACTCCTTAAAAACTTTTATCAAACTGGCCTGAGCGTTCCGGCAAAAACCTGCCACGCAAGGACACTCTTAGCAACAAGGCTGAGAAGAACATACATACTTTCGCCGAAGAGGTAGTTCTTCCAGGGACCGATCTTCTTGTACTGAAGAAACATGTTTATCGCAAAGCTGTTGAAGAAAACTAGGAAAGTAATGAGAATCGCATAAACAAAAGACGGGAATTCAACATTTGCCTTTCCAAGAGATGTAAAAAAGTATACGAAGACAGCTATCCATGTGACCGCCCCGGCAATACAGCCGAAGATAAAGGCCGTCCAGTTTGTCCTTTCGGTTGTCTGATTGTGAAGTTCCATCATAAGCCCGAAGAGGTTCATTAGGGCGTTGACAGTGAACAGCAGCATGAGGCTCACTATGTCAAGCATACCCGAGAACATAGCGATGGCAACAATCATTACCGAAGAGCTGATGGAATACTCGTACCATCTGGCGTAATTAATCCCTCTCTGAAGATTTCTTGCGTACCACCCAAAGCCAAAGGTTGAGACTATGAAATGCGCTATGGCGGACATGAAGAGGAAACTCGCGATGAAAGGACCCATCTTCAGATCCATGAAGTTCTCGGTTGCTGGAACCAGTCGCATTATCTCCCGGTCAAACTCCAGGTAGTTTCTCGTAATCGTCAAAGAAGAATCGTTGCTTACTATCAGCATTATGATTCCCTGAACAAGGTGGAGAAAACCCATTATCAAGTTGTATATACGAAGCTTTTTGTAAACGGATTCCATTTACTTTCCCCCCTTTTTCATAGCATGAAGAAATATTAACACAAATGATTGATTTGTTGAGTCATAAAAATCCACACTATTAGATAAAAGATGAAAAGTCGAAAGACGTCATTGGAGCTTGTCTTTCACGATTAGACGCGATTGAATTCGGCCGTTTTGACATTCCTCCTCTATGAAATACAAGAGAAGAGTTTAGCTGAAAACAGGACTTCTTCTTTGGATCCTTTCTTCCCGTTTGATCCTTTCTCTCTGGAGATCGTCAAATACCTACACTATTAGGTTTTCTAACAGAAGCAGAATAGGCGGTACTTATGGCTTTCAAAGACTATCACATAATCTCTTTAATAATGACGATTGTATTTGTGGCTTTCTATGGAACTCTTCTTGCCGGCATAGGAGATTCAGAAGAATCAAATATCCCGATAGTTAAACAGAATCAGCTACGAACAACGCTTGAAGGCCCAACTTGTGGAGAAAGCTTTGACCGGTTATACATGGCACTACTATTCATCAGAAGCTAACGCCTTTTCACTCTTTTCGAAGGAAAGCTCCGTTGACCAATCTGAAAAAGCTGTCCAAGGTGGCGGTTCGAAAGTGACCTGGTTATTCAGTCCAGAAACCTTGGGAAGCTTTGCGATTATTTTCAACCTCTACAGAGAATGAGAAGGCGAAGAAAAAGCTGTTGACATAAGGGTATTCAATGTAGAAATGGACGACAGAACTTTAAGTGAGTGTATTCCTGATTATGTAACGGTCCTTGACAGTTCTCCGGGTTCCATAAGTCGGGTGATCTATTCGCAGCCACTACTGAGGAAGACTTATCGGCTGGATTTTCATGGAGCGTGCGGGGCGATAGCGAAATCCTGAGACTCATAGATAACAGGTACATCGACCCTTCGAAGAGCCAATCCTCTCCCGGTGACATCTCGAACTTTCCAATAGCAAGCACCGAACCCGGAAAGCGGTTATTCGATTTCAAAGCTCTAAAAATAGGAGTCTCTCTAATAGAGTTCGAATTCTATAGCACGGTTGAAAACCATGGAAATGTTTCGACACTTTACGCGGGTGTCTCTGTTGAATAGCGATGAGAGATCTGAAAATGTTTTCAGAAGCACATTATTACATTAACATGAGCAACGATATGCCACAAAAGACATAATACTCAAATGGACAGTTTCCTTTTCAGCGGGGAAATGTGGCGATACCTCCTGATATACTAAATGCAGAGATTATCTTCTGCCGGTAAGCGAAAGGAGGGGTATTTTACCGTGTTTGAAAGACTAATGACAGAAAAGGTCTTGACAGTAATTAGGGGTCTTACGCTTGATCAATCGAGGAAGTTGTGTGAAATGCTGCTGGAAAACGACTTGACGATTCTGGAAGTCAGTTTCTCCGACGAATCTTCATCTGAGATACTGCACGAACTCAAGAAGGAATTCTACGGAAAGCTCGTGATCGGGGCCGGTACAGTATACGATGATACGGCTTATTCGAGAGCGCTTCGCTCGAATGCCGATTTCGTTCTCAGCCCTGGATTTAGTGAGAAAATCGCAAAGTTGTCGACAAGGGATGGAATAAGTTATATACCCGGAGTCTACACTTCTACAGATATACAGACGGCGCTGAACAACGGATTCAGCTTTCTGAAACTCTTCCCCGGCGATGCAGAGGGTCTGAATTTGCTAAAAGCGTACAGGGGTCCGTTTCCCACAGTCAAATTCATGCCTTTCGGCGGAGTAACGGCCGAAAACGCTACAGAATACATGAAAGCAGGCGCCGTTGCGCTCGGAATCGGTTCCTACATAGCAAACAGAAACCTTTTTGATGAGGAAAGAGAAGGGGAGGTTCTTGAAAGGATCCTGAAAATTCGGAGAGCAGTAAATGCCAGCAGTTGACATAGCGATCGACGTTGGAGGTACCAAGACTCTCGTATCGGCTTTCGATGAGAAAGAAGTGGAGCCTTATTCATCGGAAGAAATTCCCACCAGGCCGGCTGAAGGAATTGACAGTTTCTTCGAGCGACTTAGTAACATCTGTCTTCGCATGAAAGGAAGTAGAAATATAAACCGCTGGGGGCTTTGCACGGCAGGTGCCGTCAGTCCCGAAAAGGGCAAGTTGATCTGGTCGCCGAACCTCGGGTGGAAAGACGTGGAGCTCTTCAAAAGAGCTTCCTCCTTTCTCGGTACCAAAGGTGTAATCGAAAACGACTGTAATGCAGCCGCTTTTGGAGAATGGGCATTTAGAAAGGATATTGAATCGCTCATCTACGTTACCGTCAGTACGGGAATAGGCATGGGAATGGTCGTCCGGGGGAAAATCTTGCGGGGAGCAAACAACGCAGCGGGAGAGATCGGCCACACAATAGTGAAACGGAATGGCCCGCTTTGCACTTGTGGTCGCCGCGGTTGCCTGCAATCGATTTCAGGCGGCAGGGGCCTTGAAATTAGAGCAAATGATTCGCTTGGAATCGAGATCGGCACAAAAGAGATAATAGATCGCGCAGAATTGAACGAGCCGGTCTTCAAAGAAATGATAACCGAAGCCTCTGAAACTCTTGGACGATTTCTCTGCAACCTCATGGATTCTCTCGATCCTTCGGTACTGGTAATCGGAGGAAGTCTCGGGAAGAACCGGTACTATTTCGATAGAATACTCAAGACCATTGAGGAGAACTACTACAGAGTTCCAGGAAAGAAGGTAAAGATTGAGCTTTCCTCTATAGAACCCAATCCAAACATACTTGGAATACTCTCCCTATCAAGAAGAACACACAAAGACTGACTTATGTAGCCTTTATCTTGACTTCAGAAGTTAGGCAATGAAGCCAATCAAAAAAGCAAAAGCATGCTATACGAACCGGGAAAGCCGAGTTTGTAACCTTTTTTTCTTCTTCTGGTCCTTTGGCTTTTCGAATACTTCCCTTTATCCTTTGCATTGCTGTTATGTCAGCTTTTCAGAGCTTCTATCCTCTATCTCCTCATGTTCTGTAAAAGCACTCCAATAGATCTTAACTGAAAGCTGAAAGAACTCAACAAGATTTGTTTTTTGCCCTGACGTCAATAGATCTTATTCGCAAATTGCTTCATCCAAAAGCATTTGTGGAAAAACCGCTGTGAATTTGAATCTCAAATTCTGAGTCCTATTAGCTATTCACAAACCAAAATGATCCCGGATAGCCTCAACAAGTGAATCCCGTTTGATCATCGTCACGAGTTTTACAGAATGCTTTTCGCAAAGCCGGGTGAACTTCTTGTCAAAGTCGCTCTCTTCAACAATCCACACAGTTATGCTTCTGGGAAGTACGATGTCAATGAGCTCATCAGTAGATCCACCCCTGTTCGCTTTTCCCTCAACGTAGGCAAGTATCACATCCACGCCAATGGCCTCTGCCTTATCCAGAAGTGATCTTATCCTTTGTTTCTCCTGCTCCAAAGTTAATCCTTTAGCGCCTAATCCCCTGAGACTAACACCAACCACAATTATTAGCGTTCCGGCGTTTTCTTCAGTCAGCTCTTCGGCCAGTATTGTGTCATCCTGGAGAAACTCTAGATTGGCTTTTCTTGCATTCATTGACGTTGGCAACGTACCAATACTTTGCCCGGCAGAAGTAATAATCACCGGATATTTCACGCCATACGTAAATTTCCAGATCAGAGCATATGAATACGCTCCATTGATATCCTGCGCCCTGACTTCGAAGCTGTGCGGCCCTCTTGAATATGAGGTCCACGCATATTCTGTTTCTAGACAGAATTCTAACCAGTCTCCGCCGTCTTTTCTGAACTCGTAATTTGCGATTTGCCTATCCGGGTCTTCTATGGTCCAGGTGAATACTGCCGTTTCCTCATCTGTCCTTCCAGATGGTCCTTTGACTTTTGCGATCCTGAATTCTACTGTTTCTTCTTCTACAATGACCTCGACCGGCTCTGGTGAAAGTAACCCTTGCAAAGCATCGCAACCGGAGAAAACAAAGACAAGAGCCATAATGATCATGAATAATACAACACTTCTTTTCATTCTCTCACCCCCGAATTCGATCTAACTTTGCTCAACTATAGGCGTAAAGCGGATCACTTAGAAAGATCGTAGTAATAATCACCTTTGCGCGCCTGATTAGGAAACCATCCGTTGACTTTCGTTGAGTGGACGTGATGGCTATGTTCTAGAAACATTGGTATTCCAACGGCAGCCTCAATTATCTTCTCCTGTATCTCTCTGTAAAGTTCTTCACGAACAGAGATATCCACTGTTGATCTAGCCGCCAGAATATCCTCATCCACGTTGATTGCAGCCCACTCTCTATAAGCCTGCCCTCGTTGTGAGCCGTATGTACCCTGGCTCGAGTAGAATGCAACGATATAATTCTCGGGATCGCAATAATCGGCCATCCAACCCGACACAGTCAGCGGAATCTGACCGTTTTGTCGTGCCTGCAAATAAGTTGGCCATTGTACTGAGACAGTTTCTATAATGAACAAAGGATTTATTGAACCTATGAAATAGGCAAGCATTTCCACAACGTTCTCTCGAATATAGTTTCCGCTGTTATAAATCAGCTGCACCTTAAATCCCTTTTCCCACACTTCCCCATCAAAAGCTAATTTGAATTCCTGTACTGCCTTCGCAAGATTGAATTCTACAAGGGGAAGCGTTTCATCGTACCCTAGAAATCCTCTGGTTATAACCGTGGGTATCATCTCTCCCATACCACCGAGTCAGAATCAATAAATGCAACTCCATCGTGTGCATAAGAGAAGGCTTTTCGGATGTGGAGGTCGGAGAAGAAATCTGGTGGAATTCCATTTTCATCTAGCTTACCGCTTCCTATGTAAGGGCTTGAGTCATTTATTTCCCAGTTGAACATGATTTCGTGAACTGCAGTCACTGGATATATTTCTACTTTGCACTTTCCTTCCGCCTGAAGTTCAAGTGCCGTCGAGAGATTAAGATCTACTATATCTGCAAAACCTTCTTCCAGTTCGGCCTTCCTTCTGTTGTGATCGGACTCGCTATTGATTATCACTCTATCTATTGAAGGTTTCCCTCTCCAATAGTCTTCAAAACTTTCCAGGGCTATTCCATCCTCCTGTTGGTTCCATGCCTCAAGCTTGTAAGGACCCGATCCCCCTTCGGCCGACACTAAGGGTGAAACGGCTGATTCAGAATACCATCGCCACCAGCCGTCGGCTTCCCCATCCCACGCTCCGTTACTCTTCGCCCATTTCGAGTCGATAATTGCACCAGCGGGACTGAAGTGAACTATTATACTTAGAAATGGAGCAAAAGATTGTCCAATATTGAACGTCACGTCCCAACCGTCGATCTCTATGATTTTCCCAATCACATTTTCATAAAAGCCGATTAGCTTCTCTCTTGCTGAAGCCGATACAGGCACTCCTGATGGATTGAGCGCTTCGGACATCATCATTCCAGAATAGTCTCTGAACCAATCATCCAGGGCTGAAAACCTTCCGCCGGAAAGCGCATGCACTAGAAGCCAATTTGCATAGGTTTCACCTGCGAGAAGACTTCTTTCAAAGGAATACTTGACATCTTCAGGAGTTAACTCGTTTCCAGAATGGAATTTCACGCCCTGCCTTATCTGGAACGTGTACACTGCCCCGTCCTGCCCAATCAAACCGTTATCTACCGACGGCACTTCGGTAGATAACATTGGAAGGAAGTCAGTAAGCGATTCTCCGTCATACATTATGAGGTTGTCATACAAGTTGCTAATAATTTCAATTTCATAAGAAGATAGCCAATTGTTTGGGTCTAACGTCTCTACAGAATAATCGGACTTCAGAACTATTAGCTGCGATTCACTGGCAGAGAAAGTAAAATTCCATTTAACCGATTCGGAGTATGCCCCCTTGTCGTCCTGTGCCCTTACTTCGAAGCTGTGTGGCCCTTCTGAGTAGCCGCTCCAGGTGTAGCTTGTGTTCAGCCCGTGATTTGTCCAGCTAGCTCCATCCTTTCTGTATTCGTATTTGACAATCGTTCCGTTAAAGTTACTTTCAGTCCAGCTGAAGGTCGTACTACTCTGGGTAATAGTTCCAGATGGGCCAGTGACTTTGATTACTGTTTGTTCTGAACACGTGGACATCCTGTGATAAGAAACATTGAAGCCGTTAGCAGTACAAACAACAAAATTGAAATAGACCATTTCTTCATTACCCCACTTCCACAAGTGAGCCTTCGCACTCTAAGTAAGCACGTGAAGACTCAGGCAATAAACAAAATGAAGTGCAATGCACTCACACTCAACTTTGACAGCAAAAGAGAATAAATGGTGGGAATAAGTTCTGAAAGGTGCATAAGTTCGTGGTAGATATTTGAATCGTTTTTGAAATGCGGTGCCATGTGTGTTTGCTTGTCACTTTGTTAGTGCTTGACTTGTATTTAGTTATAGTGATATAATATAGGTGCCATGTTTCTTAGACTGAAGCACTTCAAAAACAAGGACGGTTCCACCAGGAGTTACCTGCAGCTCGTAGAGAATATACGAGTGGGGAATAAGACTAGACAGAAAGTTCTGGTTAATCTGGGGAGGGTAGATGATCTTCAGAACAGTGGCCAGATAGATAGGCTTATTGAAAGTCTGAAGAACTTCTCGACGAAAGAATGGATTAGGAAAGAAGCCCTTAATGTGAATCAAACCTATCTGTGGGGACCTGTGATTATCTTCGAGCAGTTATGGAAGGAACTGGGTATCGAAAGAGTATTGAGGAGACTTCTGGGAGATACGGATGCAGTTAGCGATTACGTTGAGGCTATATTCGCTATGGTACTTAACAGACTTGTCGAACCGAGATCGAAGAGGGGAGTAGACAGGTGGGTAAGCAAGGTTTACAGACCTGAGTTCGAGCAGTTGAGTCTTCAGCATTACTACCGTGGACTGGATTATCTCGAGAAGTTCAAGGAAGAAGTGGAGGAAGAGCTATTCAGTAATGTGAAGACTCTCTTCAACTTGAATCTCGATCTAGTCTTCTGGGATACAACGAGTACGTACTTCCAGGGAGAAGGACCTGAACTTTCAATGTATGGTCGTTCTAAGGATCACAGGTCTGATTGCAAGCAAGTGATGATAGGGGTACTAATGACGAAGGATGGTTTCCCCGTTGCTCACCAAATCTTTCCCGGGAACACAGCAGACATAGATACCTTCAGGATAGCTCTTGAGGATATACGAAGGAGATTCAACATAGACAGGGTTATAGTGGTAGCCGATAGAGGAATGATAAGCAACGGACTCATTGAGGAGATAGATAAGGCCGGGCTTTCATACATATTCGGAGTGAAGATGAGAAGAAGCAAGAGAGTTGAAGCGGTATTGAATCAGCCCGGTGATTACGAAGAAGTGGAAGAGAATCTGAAGGTAAAGGAAGTTCTGCATGAGGGGGAGAGATACGTAATCTGTTTCAATCCATTTCAGGCAGAAAGAGACAGAATAAAGAGAGAAGAGATAGTGAAGAACCTTACTAAGAAACTTAAACAGGGGCCAAAGAGTCTTGTTGGAAACAGAGGATACAGAAGATATCTGAGCATGCAGAAAACAGATGTGAAGATAGACCAGGAAAAGATGGCCTCCGAAATCAAATATGATGGCAAATACGTTCTAAGAACGAACACAAAACTAACCAATAGAGAGGTTGCTCAATCATACAAGCTACTGTGGAAAGTAGAGAGGGCCTTCAGGGAACTGAAGAGCGGACTCGATCTTCGCCCCATATACCATTACACAGACACGAGGGTGAAGGGACACATAATGATCTGTTTCCTTGCGCTTGTAATGGAGACTGCCTTATGCAGAAAGCTGAAAGAGATTGGAAGTACTTTCTCCTACGCAGAAATACTCGAAGACTTGACAGAGATAAGGGCAGTTGAGCTAACGGTAGAAAACAAACGCTTTCTTGCAAGGACTGAAACTATGGGCAATGCTTACGACGCTTTCAAAGCTCTCAAGATAAGACCGCCGGATCTACTCAAAGAGATTGCATAATAGACCACTGTGGTGGTACGTCTGTTTTTCTTTTCATTTTTTCCCTTGTTTAGCTGTTTTCAGATTTCTTGCTGTCAAAGTTGAGTCATACGATTAATATTTGTATTATCAATATTCTGAGCTAGACTTTGTGTTAAAGAATAATAGTCTCAGTATCCATCTAGCTATTTACACGCCTTTAGAGAATTAATTCTGGTTGTTCTGTTTTGGAGTGCGTTCAACTACGATAACTCTTTAAACACTTGTCCTTTTCTCTTTTGTTTCCGATCTTTGCTTTCTTCAATATTTCCATCACTTCCATACCAGTCTTATGTCTTGTATAACCGCAGTTCTACTCATACATGACATGAATGCCAAACTTTCTCAAATATACATGAGCAGAAGAAGTACTCACTCTTTCCAAATACTCTCGATCCCCCACAAAACACCAGCTGCAGGACTGGGAGAAGGATTTGCCAAATGAATTGTCTTCTTGTGAGCATAAAGAAAGTTTTGTGCGATTGTGTAGACTAAAGGCTGATACTCCGTAGCAAGCATCTGGAATTCCGCGAACAGATCCCACCTCTTCTGTTCATCTGTTTCAGCGGTCTGTTCAACGAATATCTCATGAATCCGGATTTCCCAGTCGAAAGACTCGTAAATATCTGGATCCACAACACCAGGTCTGACTTCTGGGGTGAAATTGAAGAAATGCATACCTGCGTCCGTCCTCCAAATATTCCAAGCAGAACCCGGATCGACGGTACCAGTAAGACTGGTCAGAACCGCATCGTAATCAGGCGTCAAAAGTTTGGTCACTAAAGTGTTGAAATCGGTAAGAACAAGGTTTATTTTCATACCTAGTTTCTTGGCACTATCGATAATTATATCGCAGATGAAGTGAGAACCCTCTGTGGTGACAAGATCAAACTCAACTATTGTTCCTCCAGAGTCAACAAGATTACCTTCGTCATCCCAATCGAATCCTCCTCTCTTCAATTCTAACCTTGCTCTCGTTACTGAGTATTTGTAGGGGAAAGCTTCAAGAATTTCAGGGTTGAAAAATCCTGAAGAAGGACTAACGGGTCCGTATATTGCGGTTCCAAGACCA
This sequence comes from Mesotoga sp. H07.pep.5.3, assembly GCF_002752615.1. NCBI lineage: Bacteria > Thermotogati > Thermotogota > Thermotogae > Kosmotogales > Kosmotogaceae > Mesotoga > Mesotoga sp. H07.pep.5.3. The sequence continues at coordinate 13,202 of NZ_AYTV01000026.1, read as the reverse complement.
TAGAAAGGTCCTGCAATTATTGCCTCTTTGGGCATAGCATACTGGAACGCCCTTCTAAAATTCGGATTTCTGAACCAACCTCTTTTGTTAGAATCCTGGTTGTTGAAATTAAAAGTCACGAATTGGGATCCAAGAGCAGGGCCACCAACACCCGTTATCCAACCTTTTTCTTCTGCTTGGTCTACTATTCTCTGCCAGGAACTTACGTTAGGAGAAATTACATCTATTTCCCCGGCTTCGAACAAGAGTAGAGGATCAATGGTGCTAAATTTGAACTCCACGTTATCAAGATAAGGAAGTCTGGCACCCCCGGGTTCATATTCGAAATAGTATGGATTTCTTGAGAGTCTTATCTTTTCTCCTTCGATAAACTCAGAGATTATGAAAGGCCCCAAGCCGACGACTTCATTCCACTCTTCAACACTCCAAGCATCAGCTATCCACCCCTCATCTACTGCTTCCTTCAATATATGCTTAGGCAGTATGGTCGTCATTCCTATGGCCTTATAACACCAAACATTTGGTTCTGTCCAGGTAAAGGATATAACATCGCCATTCACACCTACTGTTGGAAGGTTACCGGAAGAATCTTTATACGTAGCATTGCCGTTTGCGATATTCTCTTCTATAAACACTACATCTTCAAAAGTCCATCTGACATCTTCGATCGTAAAAGGAATTCCATTCGACCAGTGTAATCCTTCTTTAACCCTGAAGTTTGCTGTTTTACCACTGTCAGTAAACCACCATTCTGAGGCAAGTCCAGCAATAGTAAGCAGTCCGCCAGTGTCGTTTCTGAGAAGAGACATATGGTTAAAGCGAATTATGTCGGTAGAACTGGTTTCCTGTGCCCACAATGGATTGAGAGTCGCAGGTTCGTTACTGGCAAATAAATATAGTGTTCCGCCATGATTTTCAGAGCGAAGATAAATAAAGTCCCATCTAATTGCATTAGAATACACTCCCTCGTTGTACTGTGCCCTGACTTCAAAAGTATGTTCGCCTTCAGAGTATCCTGACCATGTATAGCTTGTGTTTGTTCCGTTTTCTGTCCAGTCTCCCTCGTCTTTTCTGTACTCGTATTTGACTATCTCTACTTCTTCACTACCTTCTTGATCTGCAAATGCGATCTCTTGCCATTCAAAAACGCTGCTGTTAGTTGCTATACTGCCCGATGGCCCTCTCAGTTTAGTAAACTTTTCTACAGTGTGTATGAAAATCCATTCAACCGATTTGGAGTATGCCCCCTTGTCATCTTGCGCCCTGACCTCAAACTTGTGCTCTCCTTCTGAGTAGTCGCTCCAGGTGTAACTTGTGCTCGTGCCGTTACTCATCCAGTTGCCTTCATCCTTTCTGTATTCGTATTTGACAATCGTTCCGTCTGAGTCGCTTCCAGTCCAGGTGAAGGTACTGCTGTTTTCTGAGATCTCTCCATCTGGACCGCTGACTTTCGTTACCGTTGGAGGTGTGTTGTCAGTGAGATAATAAGTGACATCTCTTACTGCGTACGTACGATCATAATCGTTATTGTATGCAACAAAACGAATTGTCGCACTATCCGAGTTTCTAAATAGCTTGTCGCAGTCATCTTCTGTGAAAATGACATAGTTCGAAAACTTTTCGTTAAAGGTCAAATGTTTCCAGGTCCCTTCTGTGAAATAGAGTATGTCGACAATGATATTCCCGCTAGGTAACTGGGGGAAAGTGACAGTGAAACCTTCTCCATTAACCTTTGCTCCAGTTTCAGGCACTGCATCATAGTATCTTGTGAAAACTGAAACTTCAGGGGTTTCCTTGCCATCGCTCCTGGAGACTTTGTATTTGTACTCTTCATTGACTTCTATGTTGGTATCAGCGTAGTTCTCCACCGACATGCTATTTATTGTCGATATATTCGAGAAGGTGCCTCCTTCACTTCTCTTTATGTACTGAGAAGAAGGTAGTGACCTGTCTGGTCGACAGTGGTTCCACCATGAAAGCTTTATCGAATTGTCATTTATGTAGTAATAGATGTCCTTGAACCAAGGAGAATAGCTTTTGTCAAGATTTTCCGTGAGTAGAGTCATCCGCCCCGGACCTGTCCTACTATCAACTCCGATGCACAACATCTCCGAAAAATAACCATAGTATCCAGTGATTTTGCCATCATTGAGTGTAAGCTCTCTATTAACTTGAGGAAAATTTGGATCATAGATAGAGAAGACATAAACTGATGACCCCTCAACCTTGACCCCGTATGCAAGGACGGCATGTCCAATCCGAATTATTTCTGTCTTATCTCCATCATTATCTTCGTCACCAACATCTTGTTCATATCTTCCTAGACTCAGGACAACGGGAATCCCTTCTGCAAGCAATAAATACGTATCATTTGCATTTGTTATGTTGTTGGTAAAAGTTCTGTCAATCAGTTTTTCTACACAACTAATAAGCCCCGGTCCATCTTCCTGTTTAATTTCAACAAATTCCGCTATAGGAGTACAAGTAATTCCATGATCAATATTAAATGCGGAACGACAATACAATCTCGGTTCGAGATCACCAGCTATGTCAAAGAAGGGGTCCGCAAATCCGAGCCCCATTTTGAAGAGCCCAAGACTCGTCATCACCATTCCGTAGCAAACCCCCCTTTGACTGGTGAAATCGGCCACATCAAGCAGTTTTCCTGCATCCAAAACGTCCCCAGGTCTGTTCACAAAATTAAGTCCATAGTCTTGTACTGAGTAACTGTCAACTCTCTTGCTCAAGATTTCCGAGCTTGTCTCAACAGATGTGAGAACATAAGTGGAAAAGTGAGTGGTGAATGTTTTGTATTTTCCGTTCTGGAAGACTGTGTATGCAGGTATCCATTCTCCTAGATAATCATCATAATGCATTATTATTAGATCGTTGTTTTCTTCGCTTTCAACAAACTCGGAAGTAAATGTGACTTCCACTGGAGACTCTGTAGCTTCATCTGTAAGTCCATCAACATTTATGTCATATGCCGTGCTCTCAACATTACATCCCTCAGGAAGCTCTTCAGATGGTTCAGTTACGGCAATCGTCACTTTCTTACCCACATGAGAAGCAGGCAGCGTTATAGACACTTCTTCAAATACCGTTGTCGATTCAGACAGGTTCATTCCCATAACAAGCTCTGTCTTATTCGATTTCATGGTTCCTTTTGTACAGTAGACAGAGATAGTCTGAGTTGCGCTTGTATCTAGTTCAAATGTGTACTCTTCGGTGTTTGCTGGAAGCTGCTCTAATGGATTATCGTTCAAAGAAACATTGTACGAATCTTCACTGGTAGATATATCATTCCATACAATTGTGATTTCATTATCCGAAAAAGATTCCAGATATAGACTCTGGGGAGGAGCAAGGTTTATCTGTATCTCCTTCTCCTTTCTTGAAGTGAGACCCTTGCTGTCCTTGACTTCAACAACAACTGTGGTTGTACCTGCAACATTATATAAGTGGTTGATTATTTCGTTTGCTTTCTTGTTTGCGGAATAGTCTATCTCCCACACTCCGTCACCGTTGAAGTCCCATCTGGCTATTAGTTTGTCTGTGCTGTCTTCTTTGTCTGTGGATGTTGATGCATCAAAGTGTAACTGTCGCAGTTCCGTTGCGGAGCTTTCCACCAATTTGAAGTCGGCAACCGGTGGTGTATTTGGATTGCGAGGAATACATGAAATCATTACAAATGAGCTTAACATTACTACTATAAGAAAAGCTGCCTGCTCGAATCGTAGAACATGCCTTTTCATTACCCCACCTCCATAAGTGAGCCTTCCCACTAGAAGTAAGCACGTGAAGACTCAGGTAATATACGGCAAGTAGTGCTACGCACTCATACAACTAATATAGCACTTGTTACATTATTTACAAAGAGATGACCTTAGTAATTCAAATAAGTGTTCATGATCGCAGGAAAAAGAGTTTTCCAATTTTGTTGAAATCTCGATTTTTTCTATCAAAGAGAGTAAATAGAGACTGACTTATTCTACTTGAGCTCTCTCTACGTCTGTCTGCTACCACTTTGCTTTTCAATCAAGGACGACCCATAGTATAATGAAAATGAACGCAAACGTTTGCGAAAGGTTGCGACCTTAGTGATGAAGAAGACAACGATAAAAGACATAGCAAACGAATTGAACATATCGCCGTCGTCCGTATCGCGAGCGCTTTCCCACGAGCCGGGAGTGAGTCCTTCCCTGAGGAAAGAGATAGTTGACGCGGCCGAGAGATTGAACTATATTCCCAATTCCTCCGCAAAATCACTTAAAACAAGAAAGACCCAGACTGTGGGTCTCATCGTATCGGATATCAGGAATCCATTCTTTCTGGATTTCATGAGCGGAGTCGAGACCGTGCTCTTTCCTAGAGGCTACAAATTCATCGTCTGCGACATCGGCGAGGATTTCGAGAAAGAGAGAATCTACATCAAATGGCTCCTCGAACACGGCGTCGAGGGGATACTTTCCTCGCCCTGTGGGGGTGAGGATGGAAGAAACAACTCACGACTTTACAGAGAGGCAGTCAGGAGAAACATCCCCGTAGTCTTCTACGATAGGATTCTCGAAGGACTTGATAGGATAAGCTCGGTAACCCTCGACAACCGACAGGCGATTCTCCAGGGAGTGTTGCACTTAAAGGAGAACGGTCACAGGAAATTTGGAATAGTCCTTCACAAAAAGGGAATCTATACAATAGAAGAGAGACGTATGGGCTTTTTGGAGGCTTGCAAGATGCTGGACATTGAAATAAACGCAGACTGGATTATCGAGAATGCAGTGGACGCGGAAAGGGCTTCGCTGTCACTGGAGTCTGTTCTGAAATCGAACAGGAGACCGGATGCGATCATATCCACAAACCAGTTTCTCAATGAGGTCATAGTTGCAACCGTAAGGCAGATGGGCCTGAAAATCCCCGGTGATCTATCGATTGTAGGCTTCGATGACCATTCCATGAACGAACTGATCGAGCCACCCTTGACGACGATCAGACAGCCTGTGAAGGACATCGGCAGGATTGCCGCCACGATTATGCTGAGCGAAATAGACGGAACAAGAGGTGATAAATCGAAAGTTGTGCTGAAGGCGGAACTGCTTCAAAGAAAATCTGTGTCAAAGCTCATATAGACAAGCTCGAACAAAACACTAAAAAGAGGAGGAATGCTCAATGAAAAAGAGAAAGGTTGGAGTGATCACTTTTTCCGACGGGCGCGATTTCGTTCACAACGATCTGATCGAAATGAACAAGGGGTTTCAAGACAGGCTGGTTAAGGCCCTTGAAGCAACGGGTGAAGTGAAAGTTGTCACAGCCTCCGATATAGTCTGGAAGCCTTCTCTCGCGAAGAAGGCCGGCAAGGAGCTGATGAAGGCCGAGGTTGAGGCCACGATATTCAACTATGCTATCTGGTGCTGGCCGCATCTTTCCGTAATGGCCTCGCTTTATGCACCAGGTCCTTTCCTAACCTACGGACAGATCAATCCCTCTTACCCCGGTATGGTAGGCCAGCTGGCGGCAGCAGGTGCCCTCGAACAGGTCGGAATAATGCCTGAAAGGGTATGGGGCAATCCCGAAGATTCAGATGTGATCGAAAGGGTAATGCACTTCGTGAGGGCTGCTTCAGCAGCCGCAAGGCTGAAGGGCGAAAGATACGGTATGTTCGGCGGCCGTCCGATGGGAATGTACACGGCTTCGGCCAACGGTGATCAATGGCTGAAGGAGTTCGGTGTCGATGTGGAACAGATCGACCAGTATGAACTGGTAGTCAGGGCGGAGAAAGTACCAAAAGACGTCACAAAAGCAGCTAGAGAGTGGCTTGAAAGGCTTGCAACTGTAAAGTATGACGGCAAACAGCTTACACCTGAAAAACTGGAGAAGCAGATCGCGCTCTACGAGGCCGCGCTCAGTATCATAAAAGAGTACGAACTGGATTTTGTTGGATTCAAAGGTCAGCCCGAGATGACAAACAACTACGCAACGATGGACATAGTAGAGGCCTTCCTCAATGATCCATACGACTGGCACGGTTCAAAGGAAACAATCGTTGCGGCCACCGAAACGGATATGGATGGAGCTCTGACTATGGAAATCTTCAAGCATATCGCTCAGTCTCCAGTTCTGTTTGCAGACGTGAGACATTACTTCGAGGAAGAAGACCTTCTTGACCTCTGTAACTCGGGCACTCACGCGACCTACTTTGCAGGAAAATCTATGAATCCCGAAGACAATCTCAAACACGTAGAACTGTATCCCGAGGACTTCTACTTCCCGGCCGGAGGAGCTGCCGTAAAGCATTTTGCGGCACCTGGGCGAGTTACCCTTGCCAGGCTTGCGAGACAGAACGGCGAGTACATCATGACAATAGTACCGGGAGAGTTCGTTAAGCTCTCCGAAGCAGAAGAAAAGAAGCTGTCGGAGAAGGTTCAGATCGAATGGCCACATGCCTATGTGAAGCTGGATACGGACATGGATACCTTCCTGAGATACTACCCATGCAACCACACTCACGGTGTTTACGGCGATTTCGTAGAGGAACTGGTACAGTTCTGTGATATAAAGGGTATTGATTACCAGATTCTTGGAGAGTAAACTGCATTTCGGGACATATAGTTACTAAGAAAGGAGCCTGATAATGTTATACATTGACGGTATTTGTGAAAAGAGCGTTGAACTCGTTGAACAGCCTGTCTTTGCCGGAATCACCACTAACCCTACAATACTGAAAAGAGATAGGCCGGGATGGGGTCTTATGGATGCAATGAAATTCCTCTCAAAGGTCCCGGGCGAGAGACACTTCGTTCAGGGTAGCCTCTCTTCGACCGACTGGATTCAGAAGGTGAAGGAATTCATAAAGAAGAGCGATTTCGATCCCGAATTCTTTACTATCAAACTGCCCTGGGATCCGCAGAAGGCCTCTAATATTGTTCCTCAGCTGAACGATATTGGAGTTGGAGTTTGTGCTACGGCCGTTTACACTTTACAGCAGTACTACGCCGCGGTAAGCATGGAAGTTGAGTATGTGGCCGTGTACTTCGACAGAATGGTGAAGGCGGGAATAGATGCTGACTTGAGAATTACGGAGATGTTAGACATTGGTGACTGGCACTCAAACGCCCCTAGAATCATTGCGGCAAGTATAAAGGATATCGAGAGCGCAAACAAACTTATCTCACTGGGTGTCCATGATCTCACGTTGCCCATCGAGATCGCAGCTGAATACGTTCAGGGTAGTTTTCCGGCAGATGATCTCAACAGGTTCGAGGCTGACTTCAAGTTATGAGAGATCGGTCCAAACCGGTTTTATGCTCTGGAGAGATCCTCTTCGATTTTATCTCTAGAGAACCTATGAAAGGCCTGGAAGGCACCACCCTGTTTGAAAAGAAACCGGGTGGTGCACCTTTCAACATATCTGTCGGTCTTCACAGACTGGGAGTTCCTATGGAATTTCTCGCCAAAATTGGCATGGACGAATTTGGTAGCGCACTTCTCGAATATCTGAAGTCTCTTGGAATTTCTACCAGCTACGTGATTAGAGAACATGGAACGAAGACACCGATAGCCTTTGCCGCTCTGGACGGCGAGGGAAAGCCGGAATTTAGATTCTACTGGGATCATGCAGCCCATCTATCGCTCAAATCAGAAGAAATCGAAGAGATCGACCCTCTTAACTTTTCCCTCTTTCATTTTGGCGCGATAGTACTCCTGGAAGAACCGTCGGCATCCACTTATCTAGAGCTGTTCGAAAGGTTCAGTTCAAGAGGAGTCAAGACTTCATTCGACCCCAACATTCGAAGAAGCGCAATAGAAGATCACGATTCATTCAGGGCCATAGTCAGAGAAATCATCTCAAGAGTCGACATTCTCAAGCTCAGCGACGACGATCTGCTATACATATGTGACAGCGACAATTTAGATGAGGCCCTGTCTCGGCTCGAAGTCAAACCAGACACGCTCGTCTTTCTCACCCTCGGCAGCAGAGGATCCACTGTTTATCACGGAAGGACTTCTGTTAAGAGAGAGGGGTTCAAGGTGAAAGTGGCCGAGACAACGGGCTGCGGAGACTCTTTTATGGCCGCAGTAATCTCTAAGCTCTACAATATGGGCGATGAAGAACTGCGTAGTCTTACCGAAGAAGATCTGGGAAGCATTCTCACTTTCGCAAACGCAGAGGCGGCGATCGTCGCAACAAGATATGGCGGAGCAAGCTCGATGCCAGCCGAAAGCGAAGTGAACCAGTTCCTTAATGAACGGGGTATGGACCATTGATCGGATTTCTCGCCATAGACATCGGTGCCTCCAGCGGCAAGGCCTTCGTTGGAAAGTACGGTAGAAACAGGCTGGTTCTGGAAGAAGTACATCGCTTTTCGAACGAGCCTATCCATGTCGCAGGTTCGACTCACTGGAACCTCATTTCGCTTTACAAGAATGTCGTGGAAAGCATTAAGGTGGCTTCAACTCTGGGAATTGAGATCCGGAGCGTAGGAATCGACACATGGGGAGTGGATTTCGGTCTCATCGACAGTTCTGGTTCGATTCAGGGTGATCCCAGACATTACAGAGATATGTTCAAAGATGATTCCATGGATTACGCAATAAAGAAGGCAGGCAAGCGATGGATCTTCGACAGAGCTCCAACCCAGTTTCAGCCATTCAACACTCTCTATCAGCTCATATCTCTCAAACGTAAAAACAGCCGTCACCTTCAAAAGGCAGACGCCCTTCTCCCGATGCCTTCACTCCTAACCTACTTCCTCACAGGGGAGAAGCTGACAGAGTTCACTTTCGCCACTACCACACAACTCTTCGATCCCGATCGAAACGACTGGAGCGAAGAGCTTATAAGATTCTTCGATCTACCGGACATAATGACTCCGATCGTAGATCCAGGGGAAATCGCCGGAGAACTGCTCCCCTCAGTCGCGGAAGAGCTTGGCATAAAGGGCTTGAAGGTTATTCTGCCAGCGAGCCATGACACGGCGTCGGCCGTTTCGTCCATGGATCTTTCAGATGATTCGATGTTCGTCAGCGCCGGAACCTGGTGCCTAGAGGGGGTGTTGATCGACAAACCTTCCAGAAATGAAGATGTTATCGAAAACAACCTTGCCAACGAGGGCTGCTACGGAAGAAGGTACCGCCTGCTCAAGAATCTAACCGGTCTATGGTTGGTTCAAGAGCTCCTCAGGGAGTGGAAGAAATCGAATCCGAATCTCGATCACTTTGCATTGACCGAGATGGCGCTGACCGTCAGAAGCTATGAGAGAAAAATAGATGTGGAATCCGAAGCCTTCAGAAAACCGAGAAGCATGGAGAAGGCTATACTCTCCGAAGCCGAGAAGCTCGGAATCTCTTTGAAAAATAGGGGAGAGATCGTGAGAGCCGCGATCGAAGGAATCGCTTACCAGACAGAGAAAACAAGAAAACAACTGCAGTCAATAACCGGCCGATCAATAAGGAACATTAGAATGGTGGGCGGCGGCATTCGCAACAGCCTTCTCTGCCAGTTAGTGTCAGACTACACAGGGCTTCCGGTAGTCGCAGGACCGGCTGAAGGAACTGCCACGGGTAACATCATAGTCCAGATGCTTGGCCTTGGAGAACTAAGCGACCTATCGCAGGCTCACGATCTTATTCAACGCTCATTCAACTTTCAAGAATACACTCCGAAAAAGTTACACTTCATCCAAAGAAATTCTTGACTTTGGCGACGTACTGTCTTGCCTTCTCCTCTATTTCTTCCGGGCTCCCCTTAGTCAGATCGGATCCTATACCGACGGCGGCGGTGCCTGCCTTGAACCACGTGTCAATGTTGTCGAGATTGACTCCTCCCGACACCACACACAGCGCCTCGGGGAAGGGACCCCTAAGTGATTTCACAAAGGATGGCGAAAGGACATCGCCGGGGAAGACTTTGACCATCGAGCTGCCCAGCGCAGTCGCCTTTACATACTCCGTCGGCGTCATGATTCCGGGAAGATATAGCGTCTCAAGCGCTCTGGACTGAATCGCAAGTTCTTCGGAAAGATGCGGACTTACAACGTACTTTGCGCCGCTCTTAACTGCCTTGCTGAACTGGTCGTCAGTGATAACCGTTCCAGCTCCAACGTAAGCACCCTCTATTTCTTTTGAGAGAACTGCAATCGCCTTTGGGGCGTCTGGAACCGTGAAGGTTATTTCCAGGATCTTCACGCCTCCTCTGAAACAGCTTCTTCCAATCTCGACACATCTCTCCACGCTGTCGCTTCTAATGACAGCCATTATCCTTTCCTGCAGGATAATATTCTTCACTTCTATCCCCCCATTCGAATTCTATTTAGAGCAATATTCTTCCAAATGATTTGAGAATCAAAAGAACTCTCAAGGTTATTATAGCAACCCACTCATCCCAGGCCCTGCTCATCTCGCCATCGTAGAAGCTCTTGGACCAAGTGGGCTTTATCTTACCGTGCGTCTGAAGCTCGTTAATGTAGAATTCGATATTCTTTTCAATCAGCTCTCTATCGACGCAGAAGAACTCTTCGGGAGAGGTAACAAAATCCAGCGGCTTGGCTACATACTCCGTCCGCCATTCCTCCTCATCCTTGCTGATCAAAGTGCAGACTGCTTCATAGAGCTTTGGCCTTAAACTTGCGGCCGTCTTTTCGTCAAGTAATCTGTAGAGCCTTACAAAGCATAATATCTCGTGAAAAGAGGTAAACGTGTTCATACTTTCCAGATACCTGGTTGCCTGAGAAATAAGCTCATCTACATCTAGATTGGTGAACTCCCTGTACCTGGTTAAATATCCTATGATCTCGGCCGTTGGGTTCCCCCAGTTTGCATCGATTGCGCAAATTTCCTTCTCTTCATCGCATCCCCACCAAGGAGCGTGGGGGTAGTCATTGACGGTTCGTGGAACGGCGAACCATCCCTTTCTTTCCGAAACATATGTGTTGTCCAGATAAGCAATCGCTTTCGAGATTACTCCCTTTGCAAGTGGCAAATCATCGAAGTGAACAAGGTGTTGAAGCGCTACGGACGTTGCCATTGGAGAAGACGCTGGCAATCTGAAGTCCGGCTCTATAGCGTTTCCAAACCCGCCATCGACATTCTGATAACTGGCGATCTCCTCAACAACAATGTTTGCCGGGCCATCCATGAAATAATAGGCGAAAAGTCTCTTTTCCAGTTCTCTCCCGTTCTCAAGGATCGTATATTGTGCTCTCCTAAAAGGCTCCTTTTCAAGATAGAGCATTTTTAATACCCCCTTTATGTTGTCCTTTCATTTCTGCAAATACCATTCAGCAAGATTCTCGTAAAGCTCCCCTCTGCCCGGGACCGGCCCGCTGAGCTGGCTATTCCAGAAAGCGTAAGAGAGATTGTAGGCAAGAACTAGAACCGGTACATCGTTCGTCCATATCCTGTATGACCCAAGATAATAGGGAGCACGTTTTCGCCAGTCAGTTTCAATGGCGGCCCTTCTCATAATCCTGAAAATCTGTGGATTTACATAACCCACTTCCCAGCCTGTCTTCAAATCATGCTCATACTCATTGGTCCATGGGGCTATCTCGGGATAATCGAAGGCCTCAACTCGAAGATAGACCAGCTCATAATCGCCTTCATCTATGTCACGAAGAAGGCTTCCCCAATCGAGCCTTTCAACTTCGAGCTTCACACCTATCTTGTCCCAGCTCTTCTGGAGCTCCTCCAGCAATATATTCTCAACTCCATGATAGACCTTGATCGACAAAGTTATGCTACCGGGATAACCTGCATTTGAAAGAAAGGTCTTTGCCTTATCCGGATCGTAGGGAAGATCCACTATCTGAGCTTGCAGGGTCTTAGAGATAGCCGTTCTGGGATCTACAGGGATGAAAGTCCCTATGGAGTTGGGGAGGGCTTCAAGAAGAGATTCGTAGTCAAGAGACATCTTGAGTGCCTGTCTCACTCCCCTTTCTGCCAGGAGCGCGTTTCTATGATTTATGAGGATAACGTGATAACTACCATCCGGGAAGCTTCCCGATTTGAACTTTCCGGAAGCAGCTTCACTAAGAAGAGACTCGTTATGGTCCGGTTCACTGAAGAGAAGATGCAGCTCGCCCGCATCGAACATCTCAATTCTGTCAAGAGGCTCCGCCACTTCCACGAGCCTTATTTCATCCAGAAGGCTCTTTTCAGGCCAACTCTCGAATACTAGCGGAAAGAGATCGTCTCCAGATCCTCCGTGCCAGTTCGGGTTTCTCTTTAGAATAATGTTGCCTTTCACGCTTGCCGGATCGAGCATGAACGACCCTGATGTAGCTCCCACGGGTGGTTTATCCATCTCCATGTTCTCTTCCAGGCTCTCCGGTTCGATTCCAAGTCTGTCGGAGTAAATATGTTTGGCGAGCATGCCCGTTCTCAAAGAGTTCAAGAATTCGGGATACGAATCATTGAAATTGAAAACCACGGTCTTGCTGTCGACGACGGAAAACCAGCCAAACCGCGGATCATTGAGAGCCTCATAGACCGGAGAGCTTTCGGTGCTCTTCCAGGCTTTTATCGAGTACTCTAAATCCGCACTGGTTATAGGCGTTCCGTCATACCAGAAAATATCGTCTCTGAGCTTTATGATAAGTGACTTGTTCGAATTCAACAGCTCGTACTTTTCCACCAGGCAAGGACTCAATTCGTCGCCGCTTGCCCATCTGAAAAGCGGATCCTGGATCGCAAAAGTAACCCAGAAATCACCCTCCGAAAGCTCAAAGCCTGGAATGAATCTGAACGTAGTATCGACCGGCAGTGTAATCGAACCTCCGGCTAACTCCGAGTAAGAGAATTCTTCTTCCGTACCTCTTCTTTTAAGAACCTCGGAGAAACTACTGGTCAACAAGATTAGCAATACACCGACTAGAAATAATCTCCGCACAGGGTACCTCCAAAGCTTCAAGTCTCTCCACTATTATATTAGATAAACCTAATTCGATTTCGTTCGGAAAGACAAAGAGCAGGAGAAAATGGTTCTTCGTTGAATGGTTCACCGTTCACTGAATAGAGCATGTTCTTGGTTCCAGAGCAAGGATCTGTTTTTCGTTCTTGGTGTTTGTTAGAATAAGAGAGGCAGGGGATGCAAGATAAGTCCAGTCCTTGGTTATAGCCTGCGAGGCCCAGTTGGGCAAGAACATCTTGCATCCAAGAGTGTTCAGGAACGATAGTAGAATATCCGGAGCAGGAATGCTTCAGGA
>NZ_AYTV01000025.1:0-386103 GCF_002752615.1 Mesotoga sp. H07.pep.5.3 | reverse complement strand
TCATTCTTTTGAAACTCGCTGGATTGCTATCCATTTTTCAATGACCCTTCCTTCTCGCTCGTCTTTCCCGCTAACGCTAACTTCGCGTCAGCAATTCCTATACTACCAGTACCACTTCCTATTGTCAAGTTACAGGTTCGTTTCCTCTAACTCATCGCTTGAGTGAATTCATTGGAGAGTCATGGACGGTCAGATGTAGTCGGAGAGTTCATCCTCAATCTCTTTCAAAGATCTGTTTTCAAGGATTGAAATTCTCATTGCGATAGGAGGATGTGTACTCCACAAAGATGCAAAAAAGGAGCTCTTGTTGTTTATCCTTCTCTTCAAAGGATCGGAGATAAACAGATGAGCTGTTGCTACATTGGCGGTTTGAAGCTTCGCAGAACTGGTAACGATTTTTCTCAAAGCTCTGGAAAGTCCCGAGGGATTTCTGGTCAGCTCAACGGCCCGCGCATCTGCAAAGTACTCCCTCGTTCTAGATACCGCGAGGAGAGAAAGCCTTCCTATGAACGAGAATAACGCTCCTAGCCCTGCGACCGCGGCAAGAAAGGCGATTATCGCGAGGGCCGAATTGTCATTTTTCTTTGAGGAACGTTTTGTCCTTGATGTTGCACTGATCGCTCCAAATCTAAGATGAGCAATCAAAGCCCGAAAGGCTAGCGATTGAACGATAACCACTGCACCAAGAAGCGCGGAAATTAGAGTCATGAGTAAAATGTCTCTATTTACTATGTGGCTCAACTCGTGGCCGATTACACCGGAAGTCTCTTCACGATCAAGACTCTTCAAGAGACCTGTAGTCACACATACTACCGAGTTTTCCTGCTTCCTACCAGTGGCAAAAGCGTTGATCACTGAGTCGTCGTCTATCACGTAGATTTCGGGTGGCTTTGCCATTCCCGCCGCCAGGGAAAGTTCGTCAACAATATTTCTTAACTGCCGCTCTTCGGGATCGTCTGTTCTTGCTTCACGAGCCTTCACCGATTTAAGAACAATATCCTTTCCAGAAGAGAGCGAGATCAAAGTCTGTACGAGAGCAATGGCAAGAAAAACAAAAGTGAAGACAGGCAATATCCCAAATATCAGATCGATGATCAAACCGAAGGCAATCATCATAGCAAGGAAGACCATCACAAGGACGATGGTCTTCCTGACATTTTTCCTGCTTTCTTCGTAGAAATCTACGGTGAAAGACATAACTCTCAGAAGTTAATATCTACGTTGGGTGTTTCTCGTTCGGCTTCAGTAACTTCAAATAACGGAAACTGCTCAAACTTTCCTCCAAAGAAGCCTACGATGAGATTGTTAGGGAAGATCTCGATTTTTGTATTGAACTTGGTAGCAGAATCATTGAAGAACTGCCTTGCGTAAGAGATTTTGTTCTCCGTAGCAGTTAGTTCTTCCATCAGTTGTGAGACATTAGCGTTCGCCTTAAGATCAGGGTAGTTTTCGGCTATGGCAAGCAGTCTACCAAGCACACCGCCAAGTTCCTGCTCGGCCTTGATCCTATCTCCAACTCCTTGAGCGGACACGGCCTTTGCTCTTGCTTGAATTACTTTGTCCAGGGTTTCCTGCTCGAATTTCATGTAGCCCTTCACTGAGTTGACAAGGTTCGGAATCAGATCATGTCTTCTCTTGAGCTGAACATCGATCTGCGACCAAGCATTCTCTACTCTCTTCTTCAGGGTGACTAAATTGTTGTAAACCCCGATGAGCCAAAGAGCCAAGACAACAATAATTCCAATTACAATGAAAAGAATGACCATTCAACCACCTCCAACGTATGGCTATTATACAGTATTGCCTCTTTCAATTATCTCTATGATCGATCCAATGTTATTGACAACTTCGTAACTATGTGAATCAGGTACCATGTCCGCTGTTGTTTCTCCAGACAAAACGAGATATGTGTCTACCCCGGCACTAAGACCGCACTCGATGTCCGTGTAAATTCTATCTCCAATCATCACTGTTTCCTCCGGACCGTAGCCAAAGTCATCCATCACCATTTTCAGTATAGTCGGATCCGGCTTGCCTATAATGTTATCGGGCCGACGACCTGTGGAAGCTTCGAAAAGGCTCAAGAAGCTTCCAACATCAGGTACCGGTCCATCCTCCGTGGGGCAGTTGACATCTGGGTGAGTCGCTATGAAAGGAATGCCTTGCCTTATGAAGAGAGCAGCTTTCCGGATCCTCTCATAGTTTATTGTCGTATCGTATGCAAGAACTAATAACTCCGGGGAATTATCGTCTAAGTTCACTCCACTTTTTCTGAACATTTCCCTTACCGACGGCGTTGAGAGCAGAAATACTCTCTTATTTGGAAAATCTCGCTTCAAGAAGCTTATGGTAGCTTCGCCGGAGGTATAGACTTCGAAAAGAGTCCTATCAACTCCCAATTTGGTAAGTTTTCTGATATATTCTTCAGGTGTGCGTGATGAATTGTTGGTTAGAAACACGAGTTTGGAACCGAGACGATGAACAGCATTGGCAAATTCAAGACTGCCCTTAAGAAGTCCGTCGCCAAGGTAGAATGTTCCGTCCATATCCGAAACGAAGAGCCGTTTGTTTGTCAGCATCTCTTCCTCCATTTTTCAGGTTGTTTTCATAAGCAGAGTATAATACAAAGGGTGAGATGAAATGAAAAGGAAATTCGAAAGAAAGTACTTCTTTATAATATTCATGATAGTAAGCGGCTTCTTCATATTCATTGCCCTGGGTAACGGATTCTGGAGAGAATCTGCCCCTTACAAAATAGATTCAGTCGAGATAAATGCAAAGCTCGACGAACAAGGTGATCTTCACGTTGAAGAGCTTTCTGTTTACATACTTTCCCGCAATAATCGCACGGCATCCAAAAAACTACACCTATCTTACCCTTCGGTTCTGAAGTCTTATTCGGTTGAAATTCCTAATGATGCTGGATTTGTGAAAGAGATCTCCTCTTCTCCGGGAGGTTTTGACGCCAGGATCTTCCTTGAACAGGAAGTGAGTGAGTTTGTCATGAGTACCGAATACGTTATTTCGGGAGTCGTTGAGGTGGGTTCGGATATAGCTGTGTTAAGCTATAGATTCTGGGAACCGAATTCCGACGCTATGACAAGGGATATTTCTCTCGCTATGGAGCTTCCAGAAACGATAATTTCGAGACTTACAGAGGATGATATTTCTGTTAGACCATTTAAGGAAGCGAGTTTTGAAATCGAAGGAAACCTTGTCAAACTGCAAATGAAGTCGGTCCTTTCAAATGCTTCTGGCGAAATCAAGATCTCATTTCCGAAGAGCATTGCTAATACGATGCCAAATGCGGTCAATACAACTATAAGTAAAAGTGCATTGCGTAAGGAACATGAATCCGCTATGTTCCAGCAAGCCTTCCTTTCTGGTTTGATTGGCTTCCAAATAGCAGTTCCCTTCTTCGTGATCTTCTTCACATTCATACTTTTCGGGATCGAACCACAGGTGAAGTCTGAAATAGGCTACAGACTCTACGATGTGCCGGGTTACCTTCTCAATGCTGTAATCAAGAATCCCTTTCAGGAAATTGATCATAACGGGTTTCTATCTACGATTATGGAGATGCATAACAGTGGGGAGATACAGATTGGTGAGAACACAATTTCTCTCGAAACAAGTGAAAAAGGAATTCCGACACAGCAAAAATGGGCTTTGCAGACGCTGAAATCTCTTAGAAGAAATGAGGATGGATCGATAGAGATCCCTGATGCAGAGAGCGACGCCTTTTCGTTTGACGAGTTCAAAGAACAATACGGTTTCTGGCGGAAGCATGCTATGCGTGTGGTAAAGTCGGGGCGATTTTATGAGTATCTGGGTTCAACTGTAATGTCTGTGTTTTCTATCTTGTATCTAATAATATGGTCACTGATATTGAAATTCGTCTTTGGAAACTGGCAAGTTTATCTCTCCTTCCCCGACGAATCGCTGGCGATTTCAATAGTCCTTTACGCCGATTGGTGTCTCGGCTGGCTACTTCTCGTTCTTCCAAAGAATATTTTTGCTCGGTGGACGCCTTCTGGAAGGTTGTTCTACATGGAATGGAAAAAAACCGAGAAGGAGCTTCTTTCAAAACAGTCATGGACTAATGATGACATTGCAAAGCTAGTTGCTCTTGGTCACCTACAGGACCTTATTTCCAACAAGAAGAGAGTATCTGATCAACAGCTCACTTTGCTGCGCCAGCTACAAAGACTTGAGATGATTTTTAACAAGGTGAGACCTTGATTCCCACATTGAATTTGAGTTGATTAACCCGAAAGTGAACAGGGTTGACAATTGAAATTCTAATCCTTTATAATTAGTTTATGATACCCCTCGGGGGTAATGGAGGTGAAAAATCAAATGAACGCAAAGGTAACTGTGTATTCCACACCGTCTTGTCCTTGGTGTAAGAGAGCAAAGGACTATTTCAGAACCAATGGGATTCCTTTCAAGGACTACGATGTGAGCAAAGATAGAGCTAAAGCAGAAGAGATGGTAAAGAAGAGCGGACAGATGGGTGTTCCAGTCATAACTATTGGCAGTCAGGTAATAGTCGGGTTCGATAAGAATAGGATAGATAATTTGCTGGGAATCCACTAAGGTTAAATCATCAGACCATCTGCGGGCTTAGGCCCGCTTTGTTTTTTTACCGGGGTAGTGCTATTCTCTCAATATAGGACAAAAAGACATATGTGCGATGTTGGAGGTGTTGTGTTGAAGAGGTATTTTGTTGCGCCCGGTAGAGTTAATGTCATTGGTGAACACACCGACTATAACCAGGGATTCGTCATGCCTGTCGCGATTGACAAATATGTATTACTGTCGATTGAGCGGACAGACGAGAGCGTCATTGCTTTGAGTTCTGCTGGAAGGGAGCCAGTCTCATTTCGGGAGGAAAGCATAGAAAAGACCGGCGACTGGAGTGACTATCTAAAAGGAGTTTTCTGGGTTTTGAAGGATAACCTTGGTGTTGACTTTGGAGGGATGAAGATCAAAATCAGCTCTAGCATCCCTGAAGGTGCCGGCCTCTCAAGCTCAGCTGCTCTTGAAGTTGCTCTTATTCTAGCGTTGAATTCGGTGTATGAACTTAAACTGGGGGACAAAGAACTTTACAGTTTTGCTCAGCAGGCCGAAAATGAGTTTGTCGGTGTCCAGTGTGGAATTATGGATCAGTTTGCAGCCGTGATGGGGAAGAAGGACACGGCAATCTTCCTAGACACTCTCGAGATGCGCCACGAATATGTACCGTTAGAGCTCGGTGAATACACATTTGTCGTATTCGACTCCAAGGTTCATCATTCTCTCTCCAGTGGTAACTACAATACTCGAAGGGCCGAAGCAAATAAGGCTCTCGAAATACTCGGGAAGAACAGTTATCGAGAGGTCTCCATGATTGATCTCTTCCCTAACAGAGGTAAACTTGGTGATCTATACTACAGAAGAGCGCTACATGTTGTTTCTGAGAATATGAGGGTTCTAGAAGCCATGAAGATGATGTCGAACTCGAATTTCGAGAATCTCGGCCGAATATTGATTCAGTCCCACGAATCACTGGCTCTTGATTATGAAGTAACTTGCGAAGAGACTGATTTTATCGTTGACACTCTACGAGAAATTGGAGGTGTCTCCGGTGCAAGAATGATAGGAGCAGGATTCGGCGGTTCGGTACTCGCTTTATGTGAAAAGATTGAGATGAAAAAAATAGTTGAAGTCATGAAAATCAGATACAAAGAGAGATTTGGAATTGATCTCGACTCTTATGAAGTAAGACCATCAGATGGAGCGAGAGAAGTGGATGCCACCTTCTCGCTTTAGTATGTGTTTGGACAGTCGAGCAGAGAGTACTATTCCATCCATCTCTTTGTAGTTCTTTCTAAGGAGGAGTTGCATGAAAGTCAATTTGGGTATTGTGGGTGCCGGAATAGCATCTAGGGAGCTCCATCTGCCCGCGTTGAGAAGACTGACCGAGTTATTCAAGATTACGGCCGTGAACAGCAGGACTAGAAAAAAGGCTGAGGAATTTGCCAAAATAGCTGGTGGCGATGTTGAGGTCTTTGATTCGTATGAAGAAATGCTGAATTCTGATGTTGTGGACGCTGTTGTGCTTGCAGTTCCAATTGCTTTGAATCCACAAATGATTGAGGCGGCAAGAAAGGCAAACAAGCCGGTTATCTGTGAGAAGCCAGTAGCAGCCACTACTAAGGAAGCCATCCGATTGTTGCATCTTCCAGGTAATACTCCCATTTATATAGCGGAGAATTACAGGCATATCGAGGTTTACAGAAAGGCCGAAATACTTATCAAGGAGGGAAGACTTGGCAAGCCTCTGGCATTCAGCTGGTTGAAGTGGGTAGATTTCGGGCAGGACAACAAATACGTTCAGACTAAGTGGAGGCAGACGCCTCAGCACATCGGTGGATTCATCTCTGATGGAGGGGTACATGATGTGGCCGCGCTTCGCAAGATTCTTGGTAACGTTGAGGAAGTAAGCGGCTTTTCGGAGAAGAATTTCGACTATCTTGGTGCTGAAAACTCCGCGGTCTTCAATATGACTCTGGGTTCCAATGTGATTGGTAACTATTCCGTCGTCTATGGCGCCCCCGCTTCTCTAAATAGATTTGAAATAGTCTGCACAGAAGGAATAGTCCAAGTTGACAAAGACGAAGCTACTCTTGAGATATATTCCAGCGACAGGGAGAAACTCTTTCTTAATAAAACAGATGGTTTTGCCGAAGAGTTTACTGATTTTCACAGGGTGTTAGAGGGTCAGATTAACTCTCTGGGATCAGTTGAAGAGGCAGTTATGGATCTTGCCACCATAGAAGCGGGACTCATTTCCGCAAAAGAGAAGAGAGTTGTAAGAGTTGACTCTTTGCTAAACGAAAGCTGAGATATATATGCGGGGATTCAACACAAGAGCAATTCACGCTGGTGAAGAGAAAAAGATAAACGATGCGGTTAGCACACCCATCTTTCAAACATCTAACTTCTTGGCAGATGACGTGAAGTACATGGACGAAAGCTCGGAAGTTCTTTACACAAGGGTTGGAAATCCCTCTATTGGAGTCGTAGAAAGAAAGCTATCGGATCTGTTCGGCGGAACTGGCGGCGTCTTCTTCTCATCTGGAATGGGTGCCATAACTACTGTTTTTCTGTCCATTCTCAAATCCGGAATGAACCTGGTGATCTCGAGAAATATCTATGGAGGAACGCAAAGCCTTATCTCCGATCTGCCGGGAATGGGAATTGAGATAAGGAGATTTGATCATTCGCAAATGAAGGATCTGGAAGATCTTATTGACAATAAGACAGGCATTGTATATGTCGAGTCGATGTCGAATCCCGATTTGATGCTTTCAGACATTGAAGGAATAGCTCGTATTACGAGCGAAAAAGAAGCTCTTCTCGTGGTAGACAACACTTTCTTATCCCCGTATAATTTCAGGCCCCTCGAATACGGAGCAGACATAGATGTTCAGAGTCTGTCTAAGTATGTGAACGGCCATTCAGATGTCATTGCAGGGTTCGCCGCCTTCAAAGACTGTGAGCTGGAAAAAAGGGTAAGAAAGGCAATGATTAAACTGGGTACAAACGGAGCGCCGTTCGACGCTTTTTTGGTTGGCCGTGGAGTGAAAACTCTTGGTCCGCGCATGGAGTTGCACAACAGAAATGCAAGAGAAGTGGCTGTCTTTCTTTCGAACAGTCCAAAAGTACTTCGGGTTTCCTATCCTTCGTTGAAGGCAAGCCTACCGGCCTGTTTCTCTGAATGCAGGGGATTTGGAGGCGTAGTTTATCTCGAACTGGAAAGTTTGAGTGCAGCTAAATCGTTCATAAGAAGGAGCAAGTTGTTCCTTGAAGCTACGAGTCTTGCCGGTGTTGAGTCTCTTGCAACCATTCCTGTTTTGACAAGTCATGCCTCATTGTCTGCCGAGCAGCTTCGCGATGCAGGTCTCTTAGAAGGAGGCGTAAGACTCTCTGTTGGTATTGAGGATCTAGAGGATCTTCTGTCCGACCTAGATTTCGCTATGAAGGGAATTTAGTCGGTCTCGTTGCGACTTTTTGCGGGAAAGATCCGAAACTGAGAAAGAAAGGAACTGAGCGTGAGAAGAAGCAAAGAAAACTGAAAGATAGGAATAAGATTATAAACGGCTTTCCTTTTGAAGCTGCTGGTTAGACTGCGATTCAACTTACTTCTTCACCCGTCTATAATTGTCAACAAGCTGTGAGGTGATATGAAGTGCTGAAAATAAGGGTCTCTAGTATCGAGGAGTTCCTTCTGGCGGACAGAAAGGAATTCAAAATGGAGGCTGGCAATTTTGTTTATATATACGACTTCGAGAGACTTACCGATTCGACGGGGATTCTCCTCCAGATTTCAGTAGTGAATAGATCTGATGCTCCGAAGAAAGTCGGAAAGATAGATCTTCTTGAAATAGAGGACGTTAGCGAACCCGTATATTACAATGGTTGGCAATCATGGCTACCGTTCAAGGCTTACTGGGAACAACCGATTGTGGATCCTTTCGTTCAGTACGCCGATTCACACGAGATAAGTCTCTTCTCAGCAACACCAATTCCCGAAATCTTGAGGGAGGGAAGAAGACCGAGCGATTACTTCATTGCCACTGATGAGTTGGTTGTTGGATTCCTATCCAGCAGATTCTCGCATCAATACTTTCTCTGGAACGACGATCAGTGCGTCATCCGCGGCTCGGCAGATCTGTTTGGGGTTGAGCTAACTCCAGGTGAATCAGTTCAGCTAGAGAAGATGGTGATTTTTGTCAAAGACAGCTTGTGGAGTATGTTGGAGAATTATGCAAGTCTTATCAAGAAAAGCAACAAGGTTGAGTTCAACGATTTCAGCGGTGTCGGGTGGTGTAGTTGGTATCACTACTTCTCCGATATTACCTTCGAACAACTATCGAAGAATATTCGGCTGCTCGCGGAAATTAGAGATCGAGAGAAAATCGATTATAGACTGGTTCAGCTTGATGACGGATACCAGGAGGATATTGGTGATTGGCTCGAAACAAACTCCAAATTTCCTGAATTGAAGGAAATCGCTTCCGAAATAAGAAAGAGGAAATTTTCGGCGGGTCTCTGGATTGCACCGTTTTCTGCGTCTGAAACTTCGAAAGTCTTCAGGGAACATCAGGATTGGTTCGTGAGAAACGAAGACGGCTCACCGAGAATTGCCTACAGGAACTGGGGAAAGAAGATATTTTCCCTGGATACTACGAATCCCGAGGTGCTTGATCACCTGAGAGATTTGATTGTCTCGATAAGGAGATCTGGTTTTGATTATCTGAAGATTGACTTTCTTTTCGCCGGAGCCATTCCCGGAAGGAGATACAGAGAGGGCTGCGGTCCGATCGAGGCTTATAGAATAGGCATGAAGACTATAAGAGATGCCGCCGGAAAAGATTGCTTCATTCTTGGTTGTGGCGCGCCGCTTCTTCCTTCGGTAGGATTTGTGGATGGTATGAGGATTGGATCTGATACCTCTCCACAATGGAACGGTGAAGCTATGGATATCGGTATTCCCAGTGCAAGGTTTTCACTAAGAAATGCTTATACAAGAGCATTTATGCATAGAAGACTTTGGCTTAACGATCCCGACACGGTCATATTGAGAAAATGCGAAATGACTGAAGAAGAGAAGAGGATCTTTGCCTTGTCCGTGGGACTGCTTGATGGAATGATGATAAACAGCGACGATATGGAACTGGTAGATTCACAGGGGATCTCACTTCTAAAAGAAGCGATAATGCTAAAAGGAGGAGAACCTCGTGTCTTCCTTGACGGAATGAATAGTGTTTTTGCTACTTGCACTAGAAAGGCCAATTACTGCAATGTGACTTCACTTGTCAATCTTACTGACACGCCTAGACACTCAATAAAGCTCAAAGAGATGTATGAAAATTGGTCAGGGGTTAAGCCTCCGGTTAAGGAAGTCGAGCTTCCACCAAGGAGCATATGGATAGCAAAAAGTGATTCATGTGATATCTAGTACGAAAATTACATAAAGTCACAACGGGAAAATACCGCGAACTTCAAATGAAATCAATTATCGCTGTCTCTTGGAGTAAGAATCCACACCGTTAGGGGAGGGACTTTGATCTCCCCACCAAAAAATGAAATAGTCTCTCCAGTCAAGTATTCTGTGAATTCACCTTCCATCGAAGGGCTGAAGAATGCAGCCTCTCGTGAGGGATTGGTTATTACTATTACTTCGTCAGTGGCCTTCCATCTTCTAAAAGAGAAAACTGGTCCTTCAGCGGCAATGACCTCATACTCGCCAGTGCGGATCGATTCGTGCGATCTTCTAAGATCTAACAAAGCCTTATAGAAATCGTGAACATCATGATTCCAGCGCTCTTCATCCCAGATCATTGGCGCTCTGTTTTCAGGGTCACGACCTCCTTTCATTCCTATCTCATCTCCATAGTAGATCACTGGACTGCCAATGAACGTCATCTGGAGCGCCACAGCGACCTTCATAAGGTCGATCTGATTGAAAGCAAGAGTCAGGATTCTTTCGGTATCGTGACTGTTGAGAATATTCCATAGAGAATGAAGAGTCTGGGGCGGATAAGCATTCAGGTACAGATTTGTCATAGCAGCAAACTTAGCTGCGGAATTTCCGGCTCTGAACACGTATTCTACAACAGCATCCTTGAAAGGATAATTCATGACAGAATCGAAACTCTTACCTCTTAGCAGAGATCTAGCGTCACCCCAAAACTCAGCGACAAGTATCATCTCATCGTCTAAGCTCTTCAGAAGCGGTCTGAAAAAGTCGGTCCAGAATAGTGGGTCTACTTCTGTTGCGACGTCCAAACGCCAACCGCCAATTCCAGCGCAATCGTATTTCCTTACCAGTTTCTCAACGTATGATTGCCACTCTTTGTTAAGAGCGTTTATTTTCGGCATATATGCGTAGCCGTTCCACCCAACATATGTCATTGCCCTGTCCTGAACTTTTCTTATCGGAAAGCGTTTCACAAAATACCAGTCAACATAGGGAGATTCTTCTCCCCTTTCTCTTAGATCCTTAAAGGCGAAAAAGTCATATCCAGTGTGATTAAACACTCCGTCGAGAATGATTTTTACGTCGCTGTCATTGACAGCGGTTAGAAGTTCCTCGAAGAGCTGGTCGTCTCCGAAATTGTCATCGATTTTCAGATAGTCTTCGGTGTCATATTTATGGCTTGAGGGGCTCTCAAAAATGGGATTGAGGTATATTGCATCTACCCCCAGTTCAAGTAAGTGATCGAAATGATCCAAAATCCCTTTGAGATCGCCACCAAAGAAACCGTCTCCTCCAAGATTTGCGTAATCGGGATCGGCATTCCATTCCTGAACGTTTGGCGGATCATTTCTCGGGTCTCCATTGGCAAATCTCTCCGGGAATATCTGATAGTATATTGCTCCCTTTGACCAATCAGGGAGGTCGAAGTAGGAAATCGGAAGGCTCTCTTTCGAAAAACAGTAGGGAATTCGGGGCTTTCTGCAGAGTCCAAGAGAGTCGAGAAAGACAACTCCAGAATCGGTCTGTATTTCGAAGTAGTATTCAAGTTCTTCGACGCTTAATCTTTCTGTACGGTAGAAGCTCTGATTTCCAAAGTCCCGTAGATATTCAAGCGGGTAGCGTTCCCCAGCAATTACGATTTTGGCTTCAAAAGGGACATCGGTCGGAGCCGAGACTGCAAAATAGTATTCATCATGGTTTATCGGGTTTAAATAATCCCTGTCTCCAACACTGTGTCTGACAGAATCATGTAGGACCTCGAAATCCTCGACAATCATCACAGACATTTCCCTTTCATTCTCGTAAGATTTTTCATCGTTTCTTTCATCGGGGAAACTCGATTCCTCTGTGGTGAAATAGTAACGGTATCTACCAGGTTCAAGAGAAACCTCTGCTGTCCACCAATCGTTTTCCAGTCTCATCATTTCGAGTGTCATTGATTTTTCCACAACTACTACTGAAGGTGTGCTCTCCGATGTGGTCAAGAAAGATACTCCGCATCCTAATGTCATAACCGTTAAGAAAAGGATGATCATCATTTTCTTTACTAACATCATTTTGACTCCTCCCTTGTTTTTCTTCTCGCCAAGGCATTGGCACCCCAAACTCCCAGAAGAATTAGAGATATACCAATTACCTGAAGTGGACCGAATCTCTCACCTCTGAAGACAACTCCGGCTAAAAGAGATACGACAGTCGACAGATAAACGAATACCGTTGATCGCGACGCTTCAAGCTTAGAAAGCATGAAATTGATGAGGAAAAAGGCTCCGACAGATGACAAAGTGCCCAGATAAAGCGCTGCTATGGCAACCTGAGGTGTACCCAAGCCTAAAATGTAGAAAGAGAACTCTCCTTTTATCAAAGATGTTACCACAGCGATCAAAGTGAAAGAGATGAAACCCATAGTCATCATATGATATGTTATTTCCCATGCTTTAAACCTGACAGAAGCCTTTCTTGACAAAATATTGTAAAAGGCAGCTGAAACTGTGCTACCTAAGAGAATGATGGGTCCAAGGACACTGCCACCCGCTGAAAGACCCTTTCCGGCTGTTATCAGAACTATTCCCAGTAGCGCGGTCAAGACTGAGAACACTTGAGGAGCGGCAAGTCTTTCCTTAAGAAAGACCCTGGCGAATATCAGAACGAATATCGGAATTGTCGAAAGCAGGATACCAGCTTCGGACGATGTCGATAGTGAGACTCCAACGTTCTCGAAGATGAAGTACATGACCGGTTGAACAAGACTGAGCAAAAGCAAATCCTTGAAAACAGACTTGTATGGCCTTACTCTGATTACACCCAACGCTCTCAGGAGAGAAATCGTCACGAAAGCGACTGAAAACCGGTACGAAAGAAAGTACATCGGATTTGTGTATTCAAGAGCGTTTTTCGTAAACAAGAAGGAAAGACCAAATATCACCGAAGAACCAATGCCAGCAAAATAGGCCAGAAGTCTGTCCCTTTCTATCTCTGCCATAAAACACCTCAATCAATAATATCACCGGGAAAAACAAACCGGCAACCCGAGAACGTTGTCTGCTACACATAGTCTATAATAATAGTAGTTGTGCTTCGTTTTCAGAGGGCGGTGGCTTTTTTGTTCAGAAGATATTTCTTGATAACATTTCTCTTATTGTCGGCATTTCTTTCCGGGTATTCATTTAGGGATCTCGACTGGTTGAAGCATGAGTCCGATCACTTTGTATACTTGTACCATAAAGAAGTGGCTTCCTCTATTTTTCAGGTTGAGGCGTTGGCGGAAGATGCCTTTGATACTCTAAGTGAGTTGTTTGGTAATCCGTTTAAAGAGAAGATAACTGTGATCATCGGTGGCTATGAAGATCGTTCTAATGGGCTGGCAAATCCAGTTCTTGAATCGATTTATCTAATGACAGTTGGAATGGACTACCCATATAGAAACGACGGTTTTTGGCTGGAAGAGGTGATCACTCACGAACTGACTCACCTGTTTCAGATCACTTCGGTCACTGAGTTTGGAAACATACTGAGAAACTATGTCTCCAAAGCCTATTTGCCCAATGCACTTCAGCCTATGTGGCTTACTGAAGGCTTTGCTCAACTGGGAAGTGAACTAATCGGAGATCTTTACGAGTATGACTACAGGCGATTGCCTTTTCTGCTAGATCAATTAATGGAAAATGAGCCGTTTTCGGAGGAGACTGTAGTAACAGGGTTCAGCGGAATAGGCGGAGAGTCTTACTACAATTACGGCTATGCTTTTCTTTCTTATCTTTCCGAGACTTACGGAATCGAAAGTTTAATGGAACTTGTGAAAGTGAAGAGGGGACTTCTTGGTCTCACGGGGATAGAGCTTGCGATAAAGAAGGTATATGGAAAAAGCTATGAAGAGCTTAAAGGGGAGTTCATAGAATATCAATTCAAGAAATGGGAAACTGCGGAAATACCCTTCGTTTACGAATTCTCACGTGGCGTTGGCGAATTCGTCAATCATTTCAGACCAAAGATTTATGACGGGAAACTTTACTATCTTTCTCTTGATAGGCAGATGAAATGTTATTCTCTCAACATCGAAGGCGTTGAGATATTTAATTCTACAATGGAGATTGTGGATTTCGCAGTCTTTGAAAGCGAAATAGCGCTTATCCTCTTTGAAGAGGAGCAATCCGAAACCAGATTGTATTTCTTTAGGGAAGGCAAGTTAGAGAGAACAAGAACGGCTCATCTTCGTGAAATCGATTATTTGGGTAAGGATAGGCTTCTTGTTGTGAGAAACAATCTCGGCATTCCTTCGATAGAAATTCTTTCTTTGAGAACGGAAAGGGTAACCAGTATCTTCACGCCACTTGATCCTTCGACTCAAATTGACAATATAAGTGTATCTCGTGACGGCAGTTTAATTGCGTTCAGAATTAACAGTAAAGGCGACAAGTCACTGGCGATTTATAACTCAAGCACCGAAAAGCTCGGATTTTTCGACGTTACGAATGATTTCTCGATTGGTGGTTGGGCTTCCGAGGGATTTTTAATTTCTGTTAAGAACGAGTTCGGCAGCGATGTTTATGTTGTCACATCTGAAGGTGAGATGATCGGAAAGAGCTCCTTCACAAGATATGTTAGGGAACCAGTAATGATTGCAGACGGGGTGATTGCCGTAGGCCAGCTTCAGGGAAGGAAGCTGCTCTTCTCCTCCGACACAAAACCAACCGATTATAGTTTGGAGAGCGAAGAAATCAATTTGAGTCCTCCTCAAGAAATAGAGGGAGTCGTTTACAATGGCTTTTCAGACTGGAGATTCGTTTCGGTACTTCCCTTTAAGGGGATTTCGGTGCTATTTTCCGACCTAACTTTTCGCAACAAGCTTCTTGGAGGGGTGTCGTTCGACTTCGAGACGATGTTGCCCGGAATCAATCTTCAACTCTTCAGCGAAGACTATTTGCCGGTGGATTTCTCTCTGTCGCTCGAATATGTCAATCTTGAGCCGAAAGCCTTGTTAAACGTTTACAGGCGCTACAGGATTAATCCCAAGCTTTCTTTCGGTTGGAAAGCTTCGCTTGAGTATCCTTTGAGAATTGCCGGTTCCCTCAATGTGGCCCTTGAGGATTCCTCAGCACTGTACGGAGGTCAGGCCTCGCTCAATACACTGATAAATGTTCGTGACACACAGACGGCGACTTCTAATCTCGTAGATGTTGGAATAAACGTAGACTTCGATTGGAATAAGCACGGATTTACTATAGATTCGACAATTTACTCCAGAGTTACTTTCGGGGAAGAGCCTTCCATAGTCCCGGTGGAACTTTGGGGCTTTAGAGACGACACTAACATTGTAGTCGGCCTTTCCCTGGATTCGGATTATGTCATTTCGAGAAGGGGTCTCAATCTGATGAATCTTGTCCATTTCTCGGAGGAAGGTATTGGGGGAAAGATCGACTTTTTGATCGGTAGTCGGTTCTCCTGGAGAATAGCTATCTACAAGTTTGAAACAGCGTTTCTGTACGCTGCCTATCCCATGCACATAAGAGCAGGAATCATGCTTGAAAACACTAGACTGCTCCCTTATCTGGATTTTGAGCTAATATATTAGAAACTCACAACCATCCGGGGAATCTACAATCGATCTTTTATAAAGCTTTCTTCCATCGTGTATTTCGAACTCTATCCTTCTTTCTTCACACTTGAAGCTACCTTCTTGGGGTTTGACTTCGACCTTCATCCCGTTTGAAGTATTATCAACTATGATTGTTTTTAATGAATACTCGCCTCTCTTATATGCCTCTGTGAGGCCATCATCCTCATATAGGTAGAATTCGGCCCTATCTTTAACAAAGCCCAAGAACTTCAGAGTTTTCCAGGAGCCGCTTTTCACAAATTGCAGACCGTCCGTCATGGCAATGAGCGAGTCTTTCTTCAAAAAGTAAGGAATGATGTCGAGAGGTGCTTTTGCCCATGCATGACCGCTGTTGACCACTTTTCTGGTGTTGAGATCAAGCCACTCTTCGCCTGGAAGATAAACATGCCTTCCTTCGGAATTTCTTTGATAAACGGGAGCTACCATTATCGAAGGACCGATCATGAACTGGTCGTCGGCATTATACGTTTCGCTATCGCCGGGCCAAATCAGAGCGAGCGGTCTAAGCATAGTCATCTCCCCGTTTGCAGATTGTTTATGTACCGAATACAGGTATGGAAGAAGAGAATAGCGTAGCTCAATCGCTTCCCTTACAAGTTCCTCAACTTCCTTGTCGAAGGCCCAGGGTTCCTGATTCCTTGTCCCTATGGCGCTATGATTTCTGAAGAAAGGTAGAAAAGCCCCAAACTGAGTCCAACGAACTAGCAATTCTCCGGAGCAATCGTCACCGAACCCTCCGACATCGCATCCGGTAAAACAAACTCCTGCTAAGGAGATAGACTGAACCAGCCTAATCTCATTCAGAAGCTGCTCCCATTGACTTGCATTGTCACCAGTCCACAGGACTGCGTAACGTTGTATTCCAGGATACGAAGACCTGGTTATGTTGAAAGGTCTTAGATCAGACTTGCTCTTCCTGATTCCTTCGTATGCGGAACGAGCCATATTGAAGCCGTAGATATTTCTTACCTCTCTATGAGAATGAGTATTCCCATCGTCGTCCTTTTGAACGAAGTCTACTCCGTGATCGTAATACTTCTTCTTCGAAATAATCCTTCCAAAAAGGAATTCAGTTTCGATTCCAGAATCATGAAGCTCTTCGGCCATAAGCTTAAGTTCTAAAAGAGATTCCGGTGTATAAAAGATAGCAGGTTCGTTCATGTCGTTCCAGAATCCTGAGACTCCATTCTTTATAAGACGATCATAGTGTTGCCCCCACCACTCTCTTGCGGTAGAGTTTAGAAAATCTGGGAGCCTCGATTCTCCAGGCCAGACAGCAGCTCTAAATGGGCTACCGTCCTTTCTCAAACAGAACAAGTCTTTCTTCTGCCCTTCTTCGTAAATATCAAATCCGTCCTGAGCTTTGACCCCCGGATCGATTATTGCAACAGTCTTGATCCCCATGTTTGACAGCTTAGCCGTCAAGGAAGAAGGATTTGGGAAGCGATTTTTGTCCCACGTGAAGACCTTGAAATCATCCATGTAATCAATATCCAAATGAATTGCATCGCACGGAATGCGGCGTCTCCTAAAATTTTCAGCAATCTCTAAAACCGTTTCTTCGTTTGCATATGACCATCTAGACTGATGGTAACCTAAGGACCAGGCAGGAAACAACAATGGATTCCCTGTGAGCTTGAAGATGCGTCTAATTGTATCAGAAGGACTCCCAACGAAAATGAAAAGATCGAAACCGTCCCCCTCAATGCTTATTTTGATTGTGTCTCTATTTTCAAATCCAATGTCAAAACTCGAATAACCTGGATGGTCAAGAAAAAGAGCGAACTGCTCTTCGGGGGAAACAATGTGGAAAACGGGAAGAGATGAATACAGTCTCCTCTTTGATGGCGAGTGATCAGGTTCGTCGGTATTGTACATCTCAAAGATACTGCCTCTTTTGTTCAAAGGTCCCATTGTCTCTCCAAGCCCTAAGACAGCCTGGTTCTTCTGGAGCGTGATGTTCACGACATAACCGGCGTCATTCTCAGCGACACTCATCTCATTACCGGCTCTTGAAATAAATGTTCTAGCCTGTCCAAGATCTAATACGCCAAGAAGTTGACATGCACCCAGCTCGTCAAGTTCCTCTTCGGGTTCAATTAT
Source organism: Mesotoga sp. H07.pep.5.3 (assembly GCF_002752615.1). Taxonomy (NCBI): domain Bacteria; kingdom Thermotogati; phylum Thermotogota; class Thermotogae; order Kosmotogales; family Kosmotogaceae; genus Mesotoga; species Mesotoga sp. H07.pep.5.3. The sequence continues at coordinate 368,353 of NZ_AYTV01000025.1, read as the reverse complement.
CACCGCGCCGCTCTTCAGCTTTGTCTTTCCCTCTCTCACAACACTGACCTTAACAACAGAATTCAAATAACGAAAGAAGCGTTTCTTCAATTCGTCACCCCCGGTTCTTAGAAATATCGTTCTCATTGTACAGCAAGATGGTAGACTTTGTATGTATTTTGGAAAGCTGGAGGTAGATCGATGACCGTAAGGGAGGCAGTCTGTAAGATAAAGAGCCTGAGAGCCGAAAGGCTTTCAGAAATCAGCGGCACATATATGTTTTTCATCGCGGGTGGGGAACCATCAAAATTTGCTGTCGAAATCTTGGATGGAAGACTTGAAGTGTACGAGGAAGACAAACCTTCAGATTGTTCCATAAGTACTGATCTTGAAACCTTCGAAGGAATTGTCGGAGGAGCTGTCAATCCTTTTGCTGCTTTTATGAGCGGAAAACTCAAGATTTCCGGAGATCTGACTTTCGCAATGAAATTGAACAAGCTGCTTGGGGGTGAATAGATGTCGGCTGAAGTGATGATACTTGCCTTTGAAGGCAAGAAAGCTTGTTTCTTACACGCGCTCCTAAATGCACTGGACATGTCTGAAAAGGGAATCGAAGTGTCTATCGTGATGGAGGGAGAATCACCCAGTCTCTTGAAGGAAATTGTAAACGAAACAGATGCTCTACATGGGCTTTACAGCGAGGCAAAGAGGAAAGGTTTGATCAAGGCCGTTTGTTATGGTTGTTCCAAGTTGATGGGTGTGCTTGAGATAGTTGAGAAGGAAGGTCTTCCCTTAAATGGAAGTATGAAGAACCATGTGCCTTTGGCTCCTTATGTAGAGAGGGGAGCGGAGATAATTACCTTTTAGTCTATTGAACGCAGCTGGCGCGTGATGCCGCTGAAGTATAGCAGATCAGAATAGTTTTTTCTTAGGAAAGGAGTCCTTTATGAGAAACAGTCTATGGTGTTGGAAAAACGAGAAACTCTCTGAAAGACTTGCGAAAGTTTTCGAGGGTAAGGCGATAAAATTCATGTACTTCCAGGATAGAGAGATGGTCGTAGATGCGGTTTCAAAGCTCGTCCCTGATGGAGCGACTGTGAGTGCGGGAGGTTCCCTTACTCTTATAGAAACTGGGGTATCCGACCTTCTGAAGTCTGGAAAGTACAACTTTCTTGATAGAGATTCTGTTTCTGGTAATGAGGAAAAGAAGAGGATCATGCTCAGCGCATTTGAGGCAGATTATTATTTCTGCAGTGCAAATGCCATTACTGAAAGTGGTGAGATACTTTTGCTTGATGGAAATGGTAACAGGGCTGCCGCTGTTACCTTCGGGCCCGACAAAGTGATTCTAATTGCTGGAGTTAACAAGGTAGTCAGCGATTTAGACGCGGGAATCAAGAGGATAAGATCAATAGCACCGATGAACGCTAAGAGATTGAATCTGCATACTCCCTGTGCTGAAAGTGGTCTCTGTACCGACTGCGACAGCGATGAAAGGATTTGTGAAATATACTCAATAATTGTTGATTCAAGAAGAAGACCCTGGAGATACACCATTATTCTGGTCGGTGAAGAACTGGGCTTATGAGGACAATAAGAATTAGAGTCTACGGACGCGTACAGGGAGTGGGCTTCAGATATTACGCCCTGTACACCGCCAGGTCTCTGGGCATAACTGGCTATGTCAGGAACGAACCCGATGGGAGCGTCGAGGTAGTTGGCTCTGGGAGAGATCCCGATATTGAGGCCCTTATTGAAAGCATTGATCGGGGCCCTAAGTATGCAAATGTAGCCAAGACGGAAACTGAAGAACTACCCTTCATGAGATTCGAGCACTTTGAAATCAGATACTGAAGTTCAGATCCCACCCCATTCTGAAAGAAACTGTTCCACGAATTGCACGACAAATCTGTAGCGGTTTTCTGCGATTTCCTTTGCGGTCTTTGTCCAGAAACTCTCCGGAGTTATTTTCAATATCTTCTCAAAGAAATGATTAATGGCAGTACTTGAGTACCCTTTGTATGAATCACCTGGCTTGAGCTTTGGTGAATGAAGAGGAGTTCCCGTTTTTCCCGAAAATGAAAAAACCCTTGCGACAGCAATAGCACCTATTGCATCGAGTCTATCGGCATCTTGCAGTATTTTTGCCGTCATGCTGGAAGGGTTTAATCCAGAGGAATATCGGTGTACCTTAATTGCTTCAGAGACTTCGAGAGTGAACTGAGATTCGAAGCCCATCTCATTCAGAAGCTGAAATGCATACTTCGCTCCGCTCTCTGCATGGTCCATTCCAGTGATATCCTCTTCGGGTCGTTTAATATCGTGAAGAAGTGCAGCAATGACTGCAATTTCGAGGTTTGCCCCTTCATGGATGGCTATTTCACTCGCACTTTCAGTAACTCGTAGAACATGAGAGATGTCATGAGCCGGGTCGTCGTAATTCTCAAAAGCCTTCTCGACAATGGCCAAAATTTCTTTTATATGCGGTATGCAATTGATGAGACGGTCAAACTCCACAGGATGCCCCCCTGAGTAAAAAAGAAAAGTTGCGACACATATTGTAAAATAAGTATACAAGATGATTAGTTCGAACAGTTTAGAGGAGGTACAAATATTGAATATCCTGGTTACAAATGACGATGGAATAATGTCGCCCGGAATTATAAAACTCGCGGAAGCGCTTTCAGAAGAACATGATGTTCTAGTTGTTGCTCCAGACGTTGAAAGAAGTGCAACTGGGCATGCAATAACAATCAGAACCCCGCTTTGGGCCAAGCAAGTAAGAGTTGGCAACAAAAACATCGGATATGCCATAAACGGTACGCCTGCCGATTGTGTCAAACTTGGACTTCTGGCAATTTCCGAAAAGAAGATCGATCTAGTCATCAGTGGTGTAAACAAGGGTCAGAACATGGGTGTAGATGTCCTTTATTCGGGAACGGTTTCGGGTGCTCTAGAAGGCGCCGTAATGGATACTCCATCGATTGCAGTTTCAAGTAGTGACTGGAGTAATCCGGAATTCGAGACAGCCGCAACGTTTATGGTAAGTTTTCTCAGAATCTTTGATGTTAAGATGATGCCAGACTTCACTGCGCTCAATATAAATGTCCCTTCTATCAAATCTGAGGAGCTCAAGGGTTGGAAGGTGACGAGACAGAGCAGAAGAAGATATAAGGACTATTTCGAAAAGAGAAAGGATCCATACGGAAATAACTACTACTGGATATTCGGAGAGGTAGTTGAAGATGAGTGCTCAACCGACTGTGATTATAATGCCGTAAAGTCTGGATTTGTGTCGATAACCCCTCTCCACGCAATAATGACAGATAATGATTACTTTGAGAAACTGAAAGAGATTTCAAGAGGGTGGTAAGAGTGACAGTGATTTACATAGGAAATCCTATATTGAGAGATGTTTCGGAGAAGGTAGAGGTATTCGATGATGAACTCAGACAGTTCGTGAAGGAATTAAGCAAGACAATGTATGTGGAAGACGGAGTTGGTCTTGCAGCACCGCAAGTAGCGATATCACAAAGGCTCTTCGTTTATGACCCCGGCGACGGACTAAGGGTTGTAGTAAATCCCGAGATCCTTTTTAGAAGCGATGAGAAGGTCAAAATAGAAGAAGGTTGTTTAAGCATACCCGGAATTTACGCAGATGTAGTCAGACCGGCCTCTGTTCGAATTCGTTATCAGGACGAGTATGGTCATTACCATGAAGACGACCTCACTGATTATCCCGCAAGAATAGTACAACACGAAACCGATCATCTGGACGGCATACTTTTCGTCGACTATCTCTCGTCAGCAAAAAGGGCAATCTTGAAACCCAAACTTGATCAGATAATTAAGGAAAGCGTTGGATAGATGAATATTGTCTTCATGGGTACGCCGGAGTTTGCTGCATCACATCTGAAAGCGCTTGTTGAGTCAGGTGTTAAGGTAACAGGTGTCTTTTCGCAACCGGACAGACCTAAAGGAAGGGGACGAAGAGTCTATCCTACTCCTGTGAAGTCAGTTGCAGAAATCTACGGATTGCCAGTCTTTCAACCCGAAAAAGTCAATTCTGGAGAAGGATTGGAAAAACTCAAAGAACTTTCTCCAGATCTAATAGTGGTTGTTGCGTACGGAAAGCTTCTCAAATCAAGTGTTATTGACCTTCCAACTTTAGGCTGTTTCAATGTCCACGCCTCACTCTTGCCGAAATACAGAGGAGCCGCTCCGATTCAAAGAGCAATCGAAAGCGGGGAAACGAGGACCGGTATAACCATATTCAAGATCGACGAAGGAATGGATACCGGTGAAATAGCTTTGAGGAGGGAGATCGAGATAGAGATTTCAGACAATTTTGGTTCCCTCTATGAAAAGCTTGAGAGACTCGGAAGGGAAGCTTTGCTTGATTTCTTGAAGATAGCTGAGGCCGGGAGAATCGAGCTTTCTGAACAGGAGGGAGCACCTTCCTACGCGCCAAAGGTCCAGGCTTCGGACCTGGTCATTTCGGATTTTTCGGATGCAGTTTATGTTTTGAACAAAGTGAGAGCTTATGATCCTCAACCTGGGGCAAGAACATCCCTTGACGGGAAGATGGTAAAGCTGTTTGGGGCAGTTTTTTCAGATCGAAGTTATGGAAAGAGCAGGGATGGAGAAATTGTGAAAGTGGAAGACCACGGTATGGTTTTAAGCTGTGGCACCGGAAATGTTATTATATCGTTAGTACAGTTACCCGGAAAGAGGCCGATGAGCCCTAAAGATGCGGTAAGTGGCCGGCTGATTCGTGAAGGGATGATTTTGGGGGGATAGAAATGCCCAGGGTGATCAGGCTATTTCAAATTAGGAACGAGATTACGGATTCTGATGCCGAACGAATTGTTTCGAGACTGAAGTCCCTCGACGGCATAACAAAGGCCCAGGTTGATGTCGCAAGCAGTGTCGTTGAGGTGGAATATGAGAACGCGATCATCGACAGATACATTATTCAGGAAGAGCTGTCCAAGCTCGGTTTTGATATGCTTATATAAACCATTCTCGCGATTTGCTTCTTGACAAAGGAATCCGGTCAAGTTATAATTTCTGACGTGTGACGTTGCCGAGGTGGTGGAATTGGCAGACACGCATGGTTGAGGTCCATGTGGGCAGTTTAGCCTATGCGGGTTCAAGTCCCGCCCTCGGCACCACAAAACCGGGTTTATAGCCCGGTTTTTTCTTTTGAGGTGCTGCTTGGGAGAAATTCTACTTGGTAAGGTTTTCAAAAGGAACAATGAAATTAAGATAGGCTTGAGGCGTCTCTTTGAGAGTGCTTCATTTGTTTCCATTAATGCAAAGGATCTTCCTTCCTTTTTTTCAGAAAGAGACGAAGACTGCCTCTTCATAGATGCTTCTGTAGAGGAGGTGTATCTAAGTGAGATTGCCGTAGATGAAAGGTTTTTGAATAGTTTCGTCTGCCAACCTGAATCCAGGGATCTTGAAAGCCGTATAGATAACTATATAAGAGTCATTAAGAAGTTGCCGATTGGACTCTCATCCTTAATCGAGAAAATCGTTCCTGATAGGGGACTTAGAAATTTTCTCCTTTTTGTGTTAAAGCAGAGTGAGAATGTCGATCCTTGGGAAGACTTCTTGCTTTCGGGGCTTACCAGGAGTGAAAGAAGAGAAAGCGGGAATTCCAGAATTGACATTAAGAAGGCAGTCAGGCTTGTCTTTAGTGAGGGAGGCCTTTTACAGGATTCAATGCAAGGGTATGAATTCAGGCAGGAGCAGTTCATGACCGCTCTCGAAATTGCTGAGTCTGTAGAAAAAGGTGGCAATCTCATGATTGAGGTTGGAACGGGGACTGGAAAGAGCATAGCATATCTTGCTCCAGTAGCATATGCTTGTGTTTCCAAGATGCATCAAGCGGTGATCTCGACTAGAACGAGAATCCTCCAGGATCAGCTGTTCAAAAAGGATGTGGAGGTTCTAAAGACCTTACCGAACCTCGATAATCTTAGAGTGTCCGTAATTAAGGGAAGGGAAAGATATCTATGTGTCAGAAAGCTATTTGAAGTTCTTAACATGGCTCTCAATAAGATGCTCGATGAGAGTTTGTCGAAAGAACTTGCCGGTGTGATTCTATGGTCAATGTTCACGAGAGAGGGAGATCTTGATTACTTACCTTTGAGTGATGATTTAAGGAGGATACTCTCGGGCAACAGGTTCGATTGCACCAGACGGCTCTGCCCTTTCTTCGAGATTTGTCCTTACTATGTTCAAAGGGAGAATGCAAAGAATTCCGATATTGTTATCACGAATCATTCATTCCTGTTCAGTGAAGCAAATATCCGGCTTTCCGATGGAGAACCGGAAGACGGCGAAAGTATTGGAACACTTCTACCGGCATTTAAATACCTTGTTGTGGATGAAGCTCACGAGCTTGAGTCTTCATTGACTCAGGCAATGAGTTACCGTTTTGAACCATATGAGCTAGCTAATACTGTTAAGAAACTGATAAGGCTGGTTAGAGATTGCTTTGGATTTCTCAAGAGGCATTTCAACGAGGATTTTTTAAGGAAGTTGTGGATTAAGCTTAAAGAAGCTGCAACTACTCTTGACAGGAAAATAAGACAGCTCGTGGTGGATCTGGATAGGGAACGTAATGGAGAGAAAACAATGTATTCTGGAAAAGGACTTGAAGCGCTTGTCTCAGCACTAACCGTAATCTCAGATATTCTTCAGGCGCATATCTATGTGGGCGGACAAACAGTACAAATGCTGGATGATGTTGAAGAAAGGGACTTGAAGATTGACGGCTTAGAATTTGAAGTTGCTAGGGTTCTGGCTGAAATAAAAGAATGGCTTAAGCAGATCGCGGGAATTACCGCTTCTAGAGATTCTAGGGTAGTTTTTGTGAACAGGAACGAACAATGCATTGAAAGCTTGAGTATAGTCTCTTCTCCAGTCGAAAACGATACTCTGATGTCCTCGATTTTCCCGGATGTGAGCGTAAAGATCTTCATATCTGCAACACTGTGGGTCTACAGCAGAGGTAGCGATGGTTTCAACTATGCGAGAAGAATACTCGGAGCCGGCGAAGAGACCGATGCCGTAAGGCTTGGAACCTCATTCGATTATACTCAGCAGCTGAGATTTTTCGTTCCCACAGACATTCCCGACTATCTGCCAAATTCCCTTCCATACATGCAAAGTGCATCGAAACTGACAAAAGACGTTTTGAAGATAGTCGGGGGAGGGTCCATGGTTCTCTTCACCTCTTACGAAGACATGAAATGGACTCTTTCGAAGATTCGAGGTGAACTTCACAACTTGTCTCTGAGAATCCAGGAAAGAGACGATAGCTTAACAACAATTCTTTCTGAACACAGGAATTCAGAGAAATCCGTAATATTTGGTGCCCGAGCATTTTGGGAGGGAATCGATCTCCCCGGAGAACAGCTGAAGCTGTTGATTGTCTACAAACTGCCTTTTGAAAGGCCGGACGAACCACTAATTGAAGCAAGAATCAAGCACTATGGAAAGCGGAGCTTTGCCGAAGGAATGAACAAGTATTACTATCCAAAAATGATAACTGCCTTCCGGCAGGGGCTTGGTAGACTTATAAGAACCAGGAACGATCGAGGCGTTGTAATCGTACTTGACAGGAGAATCATCGATCCGGCAAGAGTATATTCAAAGAAGTTGATTGCGTCTCTCCCTCCTGGAACGAATATTCAAGCGATAAACAGCAACCAGATACTTCGAGAGCTTAGAAGACTGAAGAAAGAGAGATGGCTGTGATGATGAAGAAGCTGATCTCTCATTTTTTCCCAAACCACTGTCTAGTGTGTGAAAAGGAGATAGATCCAGCCCAGTATTTGTGTGCAGACTGTCTTGGATCAATCAAGGGGCCAATCATGACTTCATTTGAGCTTAAATTTGTTGATTCGGCCTTTTCGTACTGGAAATATGAAAGTCCATTGAAGGAACTCATACGTGCCTATAAGTTTGAAGACAGACCCGGTATAGCCTCTCTCCTTTCAGAGATGCTCTTCGAAATGATTAATACGTTTTCTCCGTCCGCCGATGTGATAGTTCCTGTTCCCACTTCCATTCAAGCATTTGTCAAGAGAGGTTTTGACACAAATCTCAGAATTCTGAAAAGGCTTTCAAAGACTATTGACATAAGAATAGACAATGTGTTGACAATAGCAGGTAAGTCTATTCCTCAGTCAAGGCTTAAGATGGAAGATAGATTCCTGAATGTAAAGGATAAGTTCTATCTGAAGAGAAGTCCGAGGAGTACGTCAGTAATTCTTTTCGATGATGTCGTTACTACTGGCGCAACTGCAAGCCAGTGTGCTAGAGTTCTTAAAGAAGGCGGCGTTAAGGAAATCACTTTGCTGGCGATTGCCGGAGGGAAAAAATAAGGGCCTTGCGGCCCCTGGCTGGGAGAGGAGGACTCGAACCTCCATCGGCGGATCCAGAGTCCGCTGTCCTACCAATTGGACGATCTCCCAAGACAGTAAAGATTATAAAGCAGAAGGTAAGAGGTGTCAAGCCGTTTGGAGGCATAGGATGAACATAGCGATGTTCAGTGACACATATTCACCTCAGGTCAACGGGGTGGTGACCATGATCAAGATGCTTGAAGAGAATCTTCAGAAGAGAGGCCATAACGTATATATATTTACGGTTGACCACCCCGAAGCAGGCATCCAGGAGAATGTTTATCGTATACCATCTCTTAAATTTCCATGGGAAAAGCAACACCGAATAGGTTTGCCCACAAACTTCAAGGAACTAATAAAGATTGTGAAGAATCTTGAAATAGATATTATTCACTCGCACACGTCACTAATCGTTGGGTATCTGGCGAGTTATGTTCTAACGAATTTGCACATCCCAGGAGTAACGACCTATCACACAATGATGGAAGAGTACGTTCACTACATCCCATTCATGGAACCCATTCTGAGAGTTTACATCAGAGTTCAGGACAGAAGATTTTGCGACAAGAACAGGGCGGTAATTGCTCCTTCGATAAAAATCAAGAAGCTACTTCTTTCTTATGGAGTTTCGTCACATATAGAGGTTATTCCCAACGGTGTAGATCTTACTCCATTTAAGAGAAGCTTTGACAGAGAAGAGAAGAGAGCATTCAGGAAGAAGTACAAGATAAAAGATGACGATAAAGTGCTCATCTTTGTAGGAAGACTTGGAGAAGAGAAGAGCATAGACAAACTCATAGAGAATTTCGCAAGAATCTCCAAAGCTTTACCTGACTCCCATTTGTTGCTAGTTGGAGATGGTCCTCTGAAGGGTAAGCTGCAAGAATTAGCCAGAAGTCTGAGGGTCGGTGAGAAGGTCCACTTCACGGGATTCCTGAGATGGCCCGATGAGATATCATTAGCCTACAAAAGCAGCGATGCATTCATGATAGCTTCTCACACAGAGACCTTCGGTCTTGTTACCCTTGAAGCGATGGCCTCGGGATTGCCGGTCGTGGCATATAAGGACGATAGCATAGCAAATATGGTACTGGATGGAGAAAATGGCTTCATGTGCTCCTCGAAAGAGGAGTTATCGACTGCAGCTATCCAGATGCTAACTGATCATAATCTGAGAGAGAGGATGGCAAAACGCTCTGTTGAGATCTCAGAGAACTTCTCCGCTGAAGTTAATGTTGATAGAACATTGAACCTTTATGAAAGAGTGATCAAGAACGAGATCTAGATTTAAACCCTATTTCATGAGCGGAAAGTAATGCTCCGAAAATGATGTTAGCGTAGTAGCTGAAGAATCTCCAGATAAGAAGCGCAGCCCCTATCCCTGCGCCGAAAAAGGACTTGAAAAATAGCACATACCCACCTTCAGATACTCCACTCGCTCCTGGCGTTGGAATAAGAGAGACTACAAGGAACAAAATCAGTTGAACGGCCGAGATTTCGAGATAGTTTACAGTCGTTCCAATTGAAAGGGCGACAAAATACGGGATGGATATCATGCAAATCAGCTGGGCAAGGGTACTCAAGGACGCCGTAGTAAGGGCAAAGGGTCTCCTGACCAACTCCTTCATTGAAGAGTGAAAGAAGCGAAGCTCTCTCATTGCCTTCTCAGTTGACGATTCCTTCTCTTTTACTATTCTGATCTTGTAAAGAAAGCTGATCACAAAGTGGATGAGCTTATCAGTTAGTTTAGGACTGAGCGAAAATAGAACCAGTCCTACCAGGACTCCACTGTTCAGAGCAAATCCGAAAATAGATAGCACGGCGAGATTAGAAATCTTCTGTGAAACAAGCGGGTAAGCCTTGAAAACGGCTACACCTCCAAGCAATGTGATTACGGTTTGATAAATCAGAAATCTTGAAACGAGCATCGCGGTCGATTCACCTATCGAGATCCCTCTTCTCTGCATAAAGACTATCTGTGCCGGCTGTCCTCCCGAGGAGAAAGGCGTTATACCATTGAAAAATGCTCCAATAACCGTAATCTTTAAAAGAAATGAGAAGGAAATACTCAGATTTCGCATAGCTGAGAACACTTTAAGGGTGATTGCTTCGAATAACCATGTGCCGAACGTTAGACAGAATATCAGAAATATCCATCCGGGATGGGCAGCCGAAAGATAAGAAATCGATTTGCTGAAGTCGGTCGCAAAAAGAACTATCAGAATAATCAGCAAGCTGAGAGAAATTGCGATCATAGAGTTTCTAGTTGATTTTTTCATTTTTTCCTGTCAAGTACCTCTAGGTAGATGTTCTTAAGCTTCTGACCAATAATCGACAGATCCTTTTCCAGCGCAGTCCCCTTTCCACATGCCGATAGTTTCTTTCTAAGACTATCATTGTGAAGTAATCTATCTATGTTCTCCATGAACTCCTTGTTGTTCTTTGCCTTCAGACAGTTCTCTTCATGTTTCATCCAACCACTGTATACAGGTATATCTCTCAAAACGATCGGGGCTTCTGTAGCCAGGGCTTCTAGGACAACAATGCCTTCAGTCTCTTCATAGCTCGGGAAAAGAAAGACATCACATGCCGAATAAGGGCCGATAATCATCTCTTGCGGAATGAACCCGGGAAATTTCACATTGTCTGGAGGGTTCTTCAAAAGCTTTCGAATTTTGGCAGGCAGAAGACTGCTGATTTTTGCTCCGAACCAGTAGAAAACTAAATCAGTCCTCTTCTCAGCAATTTCGCAGAAATCTATTACTCCTTTCCTTTCGAAAGGGAGTCCAACTGAGACAATCAGGGGCTTTCGAATATTGTTTTCCAAAAGGAATTTCTCGGCCAGTACTATGTCCTTTGAAAATCTTGTATTATCGACGCCATTTGAAACGACTTTGATTGGGAGATCGATTCCATAACTCTTGATGAGATTTTTGGCATACTCCGTAGGTGAGATCAGAAAATCTGCTGATGAATAGAGCTTTATCAATCTTTTTTTCAGCCAGGGTGCGATCGCGTTTGACAGCGTGAACGAATTTCTAAAGTCCTCATAGGTTGTGTGTGTATGATAGATAACGGGAATGTTGGACTTCTTCGCTTTCTTAAGAATCCTCTCCGCTCCGGGCCCTACCGTGTTTATGTGAACAACGTCGAAACTGTCTTCCTCATTAGTTGTATACTCCACACCGACTTTCTCAAGGGCCGACATTTGGTGCTTCAAAGCGATTCCCACGCCTGACTTACTGAAGAGCTTCTTTCCTTCGGAATATAAAAGGACTCTCATTTCTACCTCCAGGACAGTTGTTAGTAGATCTTCGCAGTCGACTTTGACTAGAAAATGCCCGCTGAAATCTATAACAAGAAAGGATTGTCTACAAAAACGTCAAAAAGAAAATCTTGCTTCTTTCCTTATGTTAGAAAACAGTTCAGACATGAGTGGCCTTCTCACTCTCTTCAACGACTATTCTACCCTATCTAGAAATATTTATCACTTGAACTGCCTCCTATCAATGTTTGACACACCAATCAGAGTATCCGGGAAAACTGAGTCCCCTCCTTTGTTTTTCTTCAGGCTCAATTAACGGAAACTGAAAGAGCTTACAAGAGTCTAAATACTGGAAAATAACAATTAAGCGTTAAGTCATTGTCAGGAAATTGACTATCGTGGTCAATCAAATTATACTGAGTGAAGGAATACAAAAGCGAGTTGCTGTTTGCTGCAGAATATAAGATAACTGAGTTTTCTCAACTAACTGATTTTTCATATGGGGGAGTCACAATGAAATTCTTCATTACCGGAGAAAGGAATGTCGGAAAGAGTTATCTTGTGGAAAGAATAAAACCGGTCGTTAAGTATAGAGGCTTCGAAACACGTTTTGATAATGATCTGGAAAATCTATACATGAATTTCTACGAAGGGGACTCACTTCTTATAGGAACAAGGGAAAGCGGACGACTAAGAATTGTAGAAGAAGGGTTTTTATTTGCCACTAAGCTTCTGGGCTCGCTTGACATACCCAACGACAATCTCTTGATAATGGATGAGATTGGCTTTCTTGAAGAAGATTCTCCGGAGTTTCAGCAAGCGGTTGTCTCTTCTTTAAGACGTGCAAAGCATTGTCTTTGCATTTTAAGAATGGGTAACTTCTCATTTATTGACCACTTGAAGCGATCGATGGGAATCGGTAGCATTGAGCTTACTGCGGCAAACCGCGAGGACGTCTTCGGTAGGGTTGTAAGAGAGATAGAAAAAGAGAGGGCAAATCTACCCTCTCCTGGAGGCGACGAAGGGATTTGAACCCTTGAGTAGAGATTTTGCAGACCTCCGCCTTTGACCCCTTGGCTACGTCGCCCAACGAGAATTATTCTAGCATGTAAATGAGATCATTTCAACAAAAGGGCCGCTATTGGCGGCCCTCGGGGTGGAAAATTCTTCAGGAGGGAGGTTGGCTCCCTTAGTTCCTTGGGTCTGGAACCAACTCGCAACAGGACGCGGGGACATCCTTTGCAACTCAATGATATATCGTTATCTACCCAGAACCAAGTTCGAATTTATCCGACCTGAAACGAGCAAAGTGATTTAGCCCGCTTTTTCTACACTATGAACACCAATTTGAAAGTATGCTCTATTCTCTTGCATCCGTAATATCTGGAAATTGTCATGAAAGACAGAGTTCTTACGAACATTCTCTGCTGAATAAACAGGCATGAATCATTTGTCAAAAACGAATTCCCTGAACCAAATATAACTGGTAAGCCCGAAAGTGGGAATTCTGAACACCGGATGTATGGGAATCGAACCATCGCCCGCCTGAAGGACATAATCGTCAAGATACTCGATTCTACCTTCCTTCGAGATCAAGAACATGCCGTTCGACAACGGAGTGCTGTAAAGCTCCACCGCTGATTTATCGGCTATCAGGTGCAACCAGGAGTATTCGTCAAGAGAATCTGCAGAAGTGATTTCGTCGCCGGAGTAAAGCCATATGAGCTCAACTTCCGGTTTTGTGGAATACTCGTTCCAAGTGACAAGCTCGTTTAAAAGGCTTCTCAGCCTCTTCTCTTCTCTGCCGGTATCTTCGCAATCACCTGTAGCGCATGGAAATCCGCCGGCGAAAACTTCAAGCGGTGTCTTTGAAGTCACGACTACAATGATGGGATTTCCGAGATAATCTCTCATAGAAAAGCTCTTTCCGTGTACGTCTGTGGCTTCGAACAGAGGTGCGGCCGAACCTTTTTTCAACAGAGGCCTGTTCTGGGCATCTTCATCGACCTTCTCGAATGTGACTTTTCTGCCGTCCCTGCTGATCTCGCTAACTCTGTAGTTCTTATCGTTGATTCTTATGACGCTGGTCGCTTCGAAAAGCTCGTGATTCTTATGAACCATGTCTATAGTTCCATCTCTGTCTAGATCTATTCCGATGAACACTTCGTCTATCTTATTGGCCAGACCATCGGGCGCAGTAGGAAACAGGGCGATTTCGATCAGCTCTCCGTCGACTTCCAGCAAACCTTCTCTTCTACTCATGAGCAAGTAGTCGACTTCGACGCCTTCCTTTTTTGGAACGATTGCCTGAATCTCAATATCCTGGGTGATGTAGGAAGGGTTACCTTCGGAAATGTACTCAACCCTTAACTGATGACTGAATTTATAGGCGCGGCTTTCATTGATCACGGTCCCTCTATATTGTCCGCTTATCGGAATGTTGTTTAGAAAACAGCCGTCGTAATCGCTGTCGATCCAGAGGATCGGAGGCTCGACGTTCATGATCGCTATGTTGACAGTTGAATCTCCGATTGTGAACTGTCCATAGAAAATACGCTCATCTGCGATTGCGCTGACTCCTTCCGGTGGATAAACACTCATTTCGACATCGCTTCCGCTCGCGATGTATGTCCAGCCCATCCGTTCCGTAAGGTAACCGGACAGAGTACCGGCAAAAAGGATCGCCGACGAAATGGACAAAACGATAAGAAAGATAGTTACCTTTCTAGTCATACGAATCACCTCCTCAATTCATATGTCAAAGATCGGAGCAAAAACAACTTTCACTAACAGCTTCGGCTTCAAAATCATCTTCGATTTGGATGAAATAGAACATTATTGTGCATTTGTTGCAACTGGCCACGCAAAATCCTTCGCAGTCAATATCCATGTACGTCCAGTTACATGGACTTGCGTCAATCGAGTATTTGCATTCTCCGTAAGCGCTTGCATATACACTCAAAGGGTTGTTGTTTGCATCGTAATGATACGCCTCCGCCGAAACACAGCAGTTCATTGTGAAGGGAACTACGTCTCTACCATAACCTTCTGTCAGTGTGTAGCCATATGAGAAGTCTGTGTAAAGATAACAGTCACATTCATGCAGATTGCAGTAGGGTCCTTCACTCTTGTGATCACACGCCAGTTAATCCATATGTCAAAGCCGACAGGAATACGAAAGAAAAAATGAAGAAACACTTCTTCAACATCAGAACTCCCTCCTAGTAATTTAACGTATTGAAATAATATCACTATATATTTTATATAGAAAAATATTAATTAAGTAAATTAGATATGATAAGTACTAAGTATTCGCAATTAGCTGTCCTGTGTTACCTAAATCGCAGATTGTCACAGTAATATTGTAATATTACTGTGATTATTAAGAGAAGTACACGATAGAATGTAGTGTACGTGATATGTGTACGCATTGAATCATCAAAAGACATATGAGACCATATGTAGTTTTTCTCCAGAATTTGGTGGTAGCTCCCGGTGATGATAAGTTCTTCCATATTCTGGTTTGCTCTAGACTATTTACTACGGATCACTTCATTTGCCTGTAGTCATCACACGGTTTTCTATATGAACAGCAATATCATCATGGCATATCAGGCTATTGACAGATAGATTCGAGTAATGTAGAATCTTATCTGTTCGGGGACGTGGTGAAGTTTGGTTATCATGCCGGTCTGTCACACCGGTGGCCGCGAGTTCAAGTCTCGTCGTCCCCGCCAGAGAGAGTCCTAAGGGGCTCTCTTTTTAGTACATATTGGAAGCTTCAGACAATTCTCACACTCAAGATGACAAGCAAGTTCTTCCGGTCAATGTCTACTTAACTTCTTTCAGGTTGAGGACGGTTACAATATGTTCAGAGTGACTGTACTCGATACAGAGTCCTTGTGACTTAAAGATTAATTCCCGTCGGGTCGTTTTGACCATTGTCGTTGCTGTCAAGAATAGAAGCCTTTCAGACTTTTGACTTCTTTGAGCTGGACTTAGGGTGATGAGTGTTTTGTAATAGACTGGTTTCTACCGAGTTCTGGAGGTGTTCATAGTTGCCTGCCTGCGTTAGGGTTCTAGGTATCGATCCAGGTTTTGGAGCGGTTGGATATGGTGTAGTCGAGATGAGATCGTCGCGGATCGATCTAGTTTCATACGGAGCGATCAGAACTGAGCCGCAAGAACCTATACCTGACAGGCTTCTAAAGATTCATGATCGGCTTGAAGAACTTCTACTCGAGTTTCGCCCCGATGAATCTGCCGTCGAAGAACTTTTCTTCTTCAGAAATGTCACGACGGCGATTCAGGTGAGCGAGGCGAGGGGGGTTATACTTCTTGCAATGAGGAGACACGAAGTACCGATATTTGAATATACACCCCATCAAGTAAAACTTGCCGTTACTGGCTACGGAAGAGCCGAAAAGGGGCAGGTTCAGAGGACTTTGAAAACTTTCTTCCGAATGGAAGTTAACCCCAGGCCCGATGATGCGGCCGATGCGCTAGCAGTAGCTTGGTGTCACTTGACTTCAAGGAAATTCCCCGGAGGTGTTCGAAAGGCATGAAACTATTCATGAGAAATGTGGGACTCCCTTTATCAAGGCTTCTTTCGAAGACTTTGAGCATCGACTCATCTTTCGAGTGTGAAGGAATAGAGATTTCCGATATATCTGTGGACTGTAAATCTAAAGAGATCGAGTTAGCTTTCCAATGTGAGGTTAGCAACGAGATAAAGGAGTTTCTTGAATCTGTCTTTTGTGAGAAGGCTTCTCAACTTCTAGAGTCTTCCGTGACTCTTTCGTTTAAGTCTTTAGCCAGCGAGGATGAAATACCTGACGAAGACGCAATGAAAGTTACGGAGTCTCAGTTTAGAGAGATACTCCAGCTTACGAATGGTGCATCTTCTTATCTTAGATCCTCGGAGATGGAGTTCAAAGACAACAAAATAACTATCTCAGTTCACGACCAGTTCTCATTTCAACGAATCAGTTCTAAGAAGCATGACTTACGAAAGGCAATAGATAAGGTCTGCAAGAGAAGTATTCCTTTTGAGATAACACTGGACATTTCAGAGGATCAGGACTCAACACTTGAGGAAGTCTCTTTCAATAAAGGAGATGACCGAGAAACGGGGCTTTTGGAAGAAAGATCGGATTCAGTCTTGATGGGTAGATCGATTAGGGCAGTCTCTATGAAGATGAATGAAGTCCTCGGCAATGAAACTAATCTCGTTGTCAGCGGGAGGATCTTTAACCTCGAGTACAGGAATGGCAAGCTTTCGATTCTAACGTTCAATGTAACTGATTACACGGATTCCCTCACAGTCAAACTCATCGGTGAGAATGCGCGCTCTCTTTCCGAAAAGTTACGCGAAGGCGATGAGCTGACTATCAGGGGGAAGATGGAAACTGACAGCTGGATGAAAGAAGAGATTCTGATCCCGAGGGATATCGTTAGAACTAAACTGCCGAAACGCATGGACAATGCGCTAGAAAAGCGCGTCGAGCTGCACCTTCACACAAAAATGAGCTCTCTGGATTCTGTAGTAGATGTCAACGATTTGGTAAACACTCTAAAAGATTGGGGCCACGATGCCGCTGCGGTGACTGACCACGGTGTAGTTCAATCTATTCCGGAGTTCTACTTTGCAGCAAAAAAGAAGGGAATAAAACCGATCTTCGGGATGGAAGGTTACATGATAAAGGATTCGGAACAGATATCTATGAATCTGGAAAAAGAGAACTCATCTCTGGAAAGTGCGACCTTCATTGTGTTTGATCTTGAAACTACAGGTCTTAATCCGAAGGAAGACGAGATAATTGAAATCGGTGCAGTCAAGATGAGAGGCAACGAAATTCTCGAGACATTTTCTTCTTTTGTGAAACCTCAGAGAGAACTGTCGTCTCTTATAACAAGCCTAACGGGAATAACCGAAGACATGCTTTCCAGTGCGGGCTCAATCAAGCAAGTTCTTCCCGAATTCACGAAATTTGCTGAAGGAGGCATTCTAGTTGCACATAATTCATCTTTTGATTATGGTTTTATTCGCAACTCAGTGAAGAAATTCTTCGGAGGCGACTGGGAAATGCCATGCATCGATACCCTCGCCCTTGCAAAGAGCCTTTACAGAGCCAAGAGTTACTCTCTGGACAACGTGGTGAAGCGACTTAAACTGGGGCATTTTGATCACCACAGAGCTTATGAGGATGCTAAGGTTACGGCTGAGGTCCTTAAGAAATTTCTTCAGCAAGCTAAGAAGAGAGGAGTCGAGAAGGTTAACGAGTTGGAGAAACTGAGAAAGAACCAGAACCTCGACTCGCTTAAGCCTGTTCACATAAGTATTCTTTCAAAGAACAGGAAAGGTCTTGAAAATCTATACAAGTTGGTTACTGCATCGCATACCAAATACTTCTACATGAAGCCAAGGATACCTAAGAGCTTGCTTGCTGATTTCCGAGAGGGTCTTCTCATAGGTAGTGCTTGTATTTCGGGAGAGCTTTCGAAGGCATATATGGGCGGTGCGAGTGTAGATGAGCTCGAGGAAATCGCAAAGTTCTATGATTACATTGAAGTCATGCCGCTCGATAATATTGACACATCAGAGGGCGAGACAACTATGTCTAAAGAGACGCTGATAAAGATGTATCGAGAGTTCTATAAAGTTGGGAAAAAGCTAAATATACCAGTTGTGATGACCGGTGACGTCCATTTCATCAATCCATATGACGACATTTATAGAGCAGCGATAAACGCGGCCCAGGATTATGACAACTTCCAGAATCAACCTTCTCTTTATCTGCACACGACCGAAGAGATGCTTGGCAAGGCTCTGGAAATTTTTGAAGACGAGGGGATCGCTAAAGAAATCGTTGTTGATAATTCGAGATTCATCGCTTCAAAAATCGAAAACGTTGTCCCGATTGAGGGCAAGCTACACCCACCCGTAATCGAAGGTGCCGATGAAGAAGTAAGGAAGATGGCCATCGAAAATGCAGAAAGACTCTATGGGAAGCCTTTACCTGATATTGTAGAAAAGAGGCTGAACCGGGAGCTTGAGGCGATAATTGGTCACGGCTATGCCGTTCTGTATCTCATCGCGCAGAAAATGGTCAAGAAATCTAATGAGGATGGCTATGTGGTTGGTTCTAGAGGGTCGGTTGGTAGTTCGCTCGTGGCTAATGTTATCGGTATTACTGAGGTTAACCCTCTTCCACCACATTATCTATGCCCCGAGTGTGGTAAATCAGTATTCCCTGAAACCGATCTGGAATCCGGTTATGATCTACCCGCTATGAAGTGCCCTGGATGTGGAAATGAAATGTTGAAGAACGGTCAGAGCATACCATTCGAGACCTTTCTCGGATTCGAAGGAGACAAGGTTCCCGATATCGATCTTAACTTTTCCGGGGAGTATCAAGAGAAAGCCCATTCATTCATTGAAGAATTGTTTGGCAGAGACCATGTTTTCAGAGCAGGTACAATATCCACAGTTGCTGAGAGAACGGCTTTCGGTTTTGTCAGGGCTTATTCGGAGAAGAGCGGAAAAACTCTACGGAGAGCAGAGCAGGAGAGAATTGCCCGTGGAATAGTTGGAGTAAAGAGGACGACCGGACAGCATCCCGGTGGATTGATGATCGTTCCTAAGGACATGGATGTTCATAACTTTACCCCTGTGCAACATCCCGCAAACGACACAAAAAGCTCAATACTAACCACACATTTCGCATATGAAGTCATCCACGACGATTTGGTCAAAATAGATGCACTGGGACACGACGATCCCACCTTCATAAAAATGCTGAAGGACATCACAGGAGTGGATCCCGAGAAAATTCCGATGGACGATGAGGAAACCCTTGGAATTTTTTCCTCACTTAAGCCTCTTGGCTTGCGATTTCACGAGCTTGGAACGGATGTGGGGACACTTGGGATCCCTGAATTCGGTACTACCTTTGTTCGAAGCATGCTTTCAGATACGAGACCCTCTACTTTTGGCGAGCTTGTAAGGATATCAGGCCTCTCTCACGGAACTGATGTCTGGCTTAACAACGCGAAGGACATCATCACTTCGGGACAGGCTTCGTTGTCTCAGGTTATCGCCTGTAGGGACGACATCATGAATTATCTGATTGGCAAGGGGATGGAACCAAAAGAGGCCTTCAAGATTATGGAAAAGGTTAGAAAAGGGAAAGGTCTCACCAATGATGATGAAACAGAGGTAAGATCTTGTGGTGCTCCTGAATGGTTTTTGAATTCGTGTAAGAAGATCAAGTATCTCTTTCCCCGGGCACATGCCGCCGCTTACGTGAGCATGGGTTACAGAGTAGCTTACTTCAAGGTGCACTTTCCTCTCGCCTTCTACAGCACCTACTTTTCGATCAAGGGCGGGGAATTCGATATAGACATCTGTACTTCCGACATAAATTCAATCAAGAAAGAGATAGTTCGATTAAGATCCGATCAGGATAGAAATATCAAGGACAGAGCGAAGGAGACGCTTCTTGAAGTTGTAATGGAAATGAAACTGAGAGGATTTTCTTTTCTCAATGTGGATCTTATGAAGTCCAACCCTACGAGGTTCTTGATTGAGGGGAATTCACTCAGAATCCCCTTTAATAGGCTTCAAAACATGGGCGACAAAGCGGCAAGATCAGTTGAAGTTGAGAGAGAGAAAAGGCCGTTTTCATCGGTTGAGGATTTGATCCGAAGAACTGCTCTTAACAAGACAAGTGTTGAGATGTTAAGAAAATACGGAGCTTTGAAGAATTTGGCCGAGAAAGAACAGATCAGACTGTTCTGAGGACGAAAATGGATTTCAGAATAAGCGCTTCAGATTATGCAAAGCTGATCGACCTTTTTGGAAGAGTATCCGGTACTCTGGAACCCTCCTACAGATACTTTCAGATCTACTACAAGAGAGGACTGAAGTTTTTTGCTTCTGATGGTTGCATGAAGCTTGAGTTTTCCTCCGGCGTTGCTACCTCGCCTTTCAATGGAGTTTATACGGTACCGATCGATTACGCTCGAGCTTTGAAGAGTTCTGACCCAACCTCATTAATTAGCTTTTCTGCGGGTGAAGAAGACCTCGAGCTGAGGACGGCCTCAGAGACGCTTACTTTACAAAAGGCCCGCAGCAGCACTCTTCCGGCTATGGAAAGAAAGTTTGAGTTCTTCTCGCGTTTTCCCCTGAAGGAATTCAATAGTTCTTTGAACTTCGTTTCATCTGCGTCTGTTGAAGGAGAAACTGTCGAGATCTTCTCAAAGAAGAACGAGACTGTTCTTGCCGCATCGGCGGACAGAATGGTATTGGTTTCAGTTCTTGAATACGAGCCAAAAACCGAGTTCCGTTACTCTCTTCAATATGTAACCGTTAGGCATCTGGTGAAGGCCTTAGAGTTGCTCACATCGGAAGAACTCTATGCTGGAACAGGAATTTCCGAGCTGGGGCTGAAGATTGGTCCTCTATTGTTTTCAATATGTACTGATGAAGCAGATTTTTCCGAACCACCATCCTTCTTTTTCGGAGACATCGATGATGGAATTGACGTACAGAGAAAGGCCTTTCTTTCCGCTCTCAGAAAGATGACACGGTTATCAAAGCATGGATTTTCGGTTCTGATGATCTCCGACAAGGGCAAGCTAAAGTTCTTTCTGAAGGCCGGTGCTCTCCGTTATGAATGCGAGGTGTGTGATTTTGTTGGTGATGAATTCGTTGCGCAGGTAGATCCGAGAAGGCTGCAGTCTGTTATTTCAAGGATAAAAGATTCTAAGATTCGTCTGGTAACACGAAAGGGGAATCTGCTTATGGTGGGAAGGAAGAGCAAGATGTACCTTATGGTGCCCCTTATTAGATGATATGTGATATCCGCATCTGTTAGTATTGATATGACTGGATTCACTTATGTTCAGCGAAATTCAAGAAGGTACTTCAAAAGTCGGAGTTGAAAAATATGGGGATTCTTGAAACGAAAGGTCTTAGAAAAAACTTTGGTGAAAACAACGTCTTTAGGAACGCTGACATAGAGCTTGAAAGTGGGCAGCTTACAGTTCTTGGAGGGATTAACGGTTCCGGCAAATCTATTCTTGTAAAGACAATCAGCGGTGACATCCTGCCCGATTCTGGAAAGATAATATTTGAGGGCTCTCCAGTGGATTTGACATCGATCGCCGAGGCAAGACGTCTAGGCATAAGTGCCATTTATCAGGAGTACATGTTAGTTCCGGATCTCACGGTCGCTGAAAACATCTTACTTGGGAGTGACAAGTTCACGATTAGCAGAAGAAAGATGAACGATCAAGTCTCTCGTTTTCTTGAGCAGCTTGGCCTGGAGTTCGATCCTTCGTCGAAAGTCTCTTCTTTTTCATCTGATGATCAGGTTCTTCTCGAGTTTGCAGTTGCAGCGTTTTCCAGGCCGAAGGTTCTCATTTTGGATGACCTCTTTACTTTTGTACGTGGTGCAGCCCGGATGAAACTCCTTGAAATGATTGACTCATTTAAAAAAGGAGGAGTGGCCGTTCTAGTCACAACGTCCGATCCAGAAGTGATGATACTGGGCGATCGTCTATTCTTTATGGACTATTCTGGCATCAAACCTCTTCCACAGCAAACTAAGGAAAGTGATATATGGAAGCTGCTGGGTGTCTCACCTGAGTACTCAGTAGCACCAGTTGAAGGTGAACCGTTAATCGACATAGATAACCTGGCAGATACCGGGCTCGATCTGAGGTTGAAAAGGGGAGAGGTTCTCTGTATTTCCTGTGACAACGGAGTTTCGGTTAGAGAATTCACAAGGGCGCTTACAAGGCAGGACCCTTTCTCCGAGAACTCTGTGGCAATGCTTCGAGAAGCGAAGAACTTCTTTGAAAGATTCTCCTCCAGAGGTCATTCTAGCGAGGCCGAAAAATACTTCTCCTCAAATTTGAAGAACACTGGTCTTGTTTCGCAAATCATGTTGAAAAAGTCTCGTAAATTCACCTCAAATAGATCACTGAAAAAGAGTTTCATTTTAAACAAAGAAAGCTTGGTTTCCGTGAAGAGTTTTCTTGCTGGGTTGGGAAGAGCTCCCGGTTTCTCCGGTCTAATGCGCGAAGACGATACAAAACTTTCGCATTTGAGATTCGATGCTTGCGATCTCTTTATCTTTATTAGACCTTTAATGGGATTGGACCCAGTTTCGACGAGAGCCCTCGCAGAGGTTCTGCAGGAGATTGCTGACCGTTCCAAAGCCGCCGTGGTAATTTCCGACGAAATCATGAGCGGCAGGCTTTGCACAAGGATAATGAACAAATGCAAATGAACCCTGATTTCTCTTACGAGAAGAAGAAGATTGAGTTTTCCAGCGGGTACATTTTCAAAGGGAAACACTATAGATGTTCGATTATCAAGTATCCATCTCTCTACAGGAACAAGATCAGGGGAACAGAAAACGTTGAAATTTACAATTTCTCACCAAAAGAAAGAGCTGTAGGCTCGATAATCATTCTTCATGGACTGGGAACGGTAAATATCCCATTTTTGTTCTGGATGGGAAGCCATCTTGCAAGCGCCGGTTTGCAGGCTTCTGTGATGATCCTTCCGGGAAATTACACACGAACGGCAACCGGTTCAACCAGTGGAAAAGACTTCTTTTCTCCTGATCTCAGAAGGTTGATTGTTTTCTGGGAGCAGGCAGTTGTGGATACAATGACAACCATCGATCTCCTTCAACAAGAGAAACTCTGGTGGGATAACAACTGCCTTTTTGGTTACTGCCTAGGTGGAATGATCTCTACGATCGTAAACGCTATCGATCAAAGAATAAACGACATGATATTGATGACCGTTGGAGGTAATATTGCGAAAATAATATGGCAGTCACCGGTATTGAAATCAATTCGTAATTCACTTAGGAGCGGCTCGGGAAAGGAGGGCTATCTCAACGACGAAGCGAAGTTAAATGCTAGATTCGAAGAGGATGCTCGTGCAGTGAAGCTTATGAAAAGTGCAAACGAACTGATCGAGTCCGATCTTCATCCTTTGTTCAAGATAGATCCTCTCGCCTATGCCCGTTTCAGTGACAGAAAGAAAGTAACGATGATCGAGGCTTTTTTCGACAAAACTCTCCCCATAGAAACTAGAAAACAGCTTTGGGAAGCCTTCGGAAGACCAAAGAGGTATATTGTGCCTGTAGGACATGTATCCTGGTTTCCCTTTGAGTATGCTCTTGGTAAGTTCATACTCAAAGAACTGGGAATAAAGGAGGCCAGAAGAAACCTTAGGCTCTTGGAAAGTACTAAGCCAACTAATGAGTAGTCGCCAGGCAAATGGAAAACAATTTCTCTTCTTACTCAACTTTTGCTGACCAAAGCCGATACTTTTAATTAACCACTCTTGCCAAGCAGCGTGCGACTAAACTGTATTTTCCCTAAACTCTTCAACTGATTCAAGAGTAAACCTTCTGACTGGCAGTAGCACATGACCTATCTGTTGCTTCTTTTTCAGTCCATTCGGATAACCTACACACTCATTTTTTCGCCTTGGAGAAGACGAAAAATCAGTCTTGTTTCTCAGTATGACAGATTCCTTTCGAACAGCTAATCGAAATCTGTTTCTTTAGGCCCAAGAAACTTACAAAAGAATCTACAAGATTGGGATCGAACTGCTTTCCTGCGCACGTTCTTAGTTCTTCAACGGCCTCTTCAGAGGAAACGGGATGCTTATATGGTCTTCCGCTTAACATAACATCGTAAGCATCAATGATGGAGATTATTCTGGCGAGGAGTGGAATTGATTCACCCTTAAGACCCCTGGGATAACCTGAACCGTCCCACCACTCATGATGACTAAGAATTTCATCCGCTATCCCGATAAGTTCAGGTGAGGAAAGAGCTATCCTAAATCCAGCCTCCGGATGAGATTTAATCTTCTTCCATTCCTCGGCCGTTAAACTTCCGGCTTTGGTAAGGATCTCTTCGGGAACTGCAATCTTCCCAATATCATGGAGAGCGCCGAGGAGCAAGAGGTTGTCAAGTTCAGCTTCATTCAAACCGATAGACTTTCCGAAGTCTCTGCTTATTGTCTTAATTCTCTCATTGCGTTCTTCCGTTTCATAGCTCTTGTTGAGAAGACTCCTCTCAAGGACCTCAACTGTCTTGTTCCTCATCGATATGTTGTTCAAGAGCTTATCCCTGTACATCTTTTCTTCTGCCGACACAAGGGTTTCGCTGAAGTCCTGGTCGATGTCGGACTTGGTTCCTATACCAAAGGAGACACTGATTGGAAGGCTGAAACCAGTTACCTGATTCAAAGCCTTTTTAATCCTGTTAACCAGAGACTCTGCTGACTGAGCATCGGTTTGAGGAAGGAGCATTATGAATTCATCTCCTCCCCATCGAGCAATGATGTCGTCGGATCTTACAGAAGATTTAAGGCAGTCGGCAACCGCTTTCAAAAGTCGGTCGCCTTCGAGATGCCCGAAGGCATCGTTGACGATTTTCAGTCCATTTACATCGCCCATCACGATACTTATCGGCATCTGACGCTTCACGTTTAGCCTGTCTATCTCTTCCTCGAAGAATGATCTGTTGTAC
This sequence comes from Mesotoga sp. H07.pep.5.3, assembly GCF_002752615.1. Classification (NCBI taxonomy): domain Bacteria; kingdom Thermotogati; phylum Thermotogota; class Thermotogae; order Kosmotogales; family Kosmotogaceae; genus Mesotoga; species Mesotoga sp. H07.pep.5.3. Next base: position 343,120 of record NZ_AYTV01000025.1, on the reverse strand, counting down.
AGCGCGGTAAGCTGGTCGTGAAATGTCACATAATGAATCTCCCTGTCGGATCTGATTCTCCAAATCGCTTCAACCGCATGGGCCATCAAGGTCTCAACCATCTTGATTTCTTCCTGTTTCATTGGAGAATCATGGTAAGACACTAGGGCACCAATGCTTTTCATCGGAACAATTGAAACCGAGTCTTTACAGTCGGGAACAACTTTTCTTATAGATGAGCTTTCAATAAATGCGGATTTGCCAGTTTCAACGCAGTCTCTTAGTACCCCGCTCCTGAAAAGGTATCCCTGGACGGACGCCACCTCTCCTTGGCTTTCGAGTGTCACTAACTCCTGGTCATATAGGAGATATAGGCTGAACTTCTCCATGCCCAATATATTAACCGATGCATCGATTATTGAGTGATATATAGTGTCCTCTTCATTTGACTTCTCCATTTTGAGGGCGACAAAATGGAGTTTTGACACTTTGTCCTTTGTTCTTTCAAGTTCTTCCTTTGCCAGTTTCTCATCCGTAATGTCTCTAACTGCTCCACAGATCCCTTTAATTTTCGATCCTCCGCCACAGTACTTCGGCTTTGAAAACTCGCTAACCCATCTCAGAGCTCCGTCTCTTCTAATAATTCGGTACTCTATTTTTTCTTCTTTGCCCGACCCCACTTCTTCCAAATGCTGTTTGTAACAATCCAGATCTTCGGGATGAATTATAGTCTCCCAGTTGAATTCTCTAGGTTCCGGGAAATCAAGGCTGTATCCGCTAATCCTTTCGTATGATTCACTTCTCCAGATCTCAGGATCCTTTCCATCGCTCGGGAACTCAGTCTCGTAGTAGTAATCGGAAATCGTCTCCGACATCGATCTGTATCTTTCCATTGAAAGTGATAGCTGGGCTTTTACAGATCTTTCCTCTTCAAGCTTTGCACTCAGAGAAGCCGTCTTCTCCTTTACCTGTCTTCTCAGAGTTCTGTTCCAGAAGTACATTAAAATCAGCATCAGGAAAACAACGCTTGCCACGGGAATTGCGACGAAGAGCCAATAGAGCATATCACCGCTACTGTCTTCAGCATTAATATTGCCGAACCACTTGTTGAAGATCTGCCTGTATTCGCCCGTCGAAGAGATTATTGAGAGTCCTTCATTCAACAAAGAGAGCAGCTCGGAGTCACCCTGTTTCACGGCAAAACAGTATTCAAGACGTGTGACTGGATGTTCAGAAGCCATTACGTTCATCAGCGAGAGCTCTTCGATGAGAAATAATCCCTGAAGAGTATTCATAAGTACAGCATCGACCTCGCCGTTCTCAAGCATTCGCAATGCAATTTCAGGAGATTCAACCCTCACAACTTCGCTACCCACTCCCTCACTGGTTACAAGCTCATCCATCAAATCGCCCTTTTGCACTGACACCTTGGACTCTCTAAGATCACTTAAAGAAGAAAATCCCTCGGTTTGTTTGTTGTAAAAGATTGAACCATGAAGGATTGTGTGTGGATTGGAGAAATCTACGAGAAAACTTCTGCCTTCTGAGTAGTACATCCCCAGCAAACCGTCAATTTGACCGGATTCAAGTGCAGATCTAGCGCCTGCCCATGTTCTGAGTTCTATTTCAATCTCGAAATCGAGGGCCTTTGATATTGCCCGAATAATATCAACGTTGAAGCCAACGGGTATTCCTCTTTCGTTCTCATATTCGAAAGGCGGGTAATCGATATCGCCACTGAATATGTATTTCATCTGTCCAAACAAAGTCAGAGATAATACCATGAAGAAAACAATTGAAAATGCTTTTCTCATAACACACTCCCAGAAGAAGGCTATCTTCCTCAAAATTTACTATAACATTATGCGGCCTAAATCTGTGTGGAGAGACAAGAGTATTTGTCGACAAACGTTCGATCACACTGGGGTCTGTTTTGGCGCCACCAGTGTGTAATAATTGAAAAGAGGTGATTGTGTTGAGAAAAACTCATGGAAGTGTAGATATTGGTTTGATTATTGGATTATTCTCACTTGTGTTGATTGGTAGCCTTGCATACCTCTTTCCCACTTCGACGATTCCCGGCCCAGGTGGTAAGTACGAAGTCGGAGTCGAGATTATTGAGCTGGATGATAACAGCAGAATCGACCCATTTTCCGGCGGAGAAATGACCCGCAGGCTCGTGATTGATATATGGTATCCCTCGGATGATACGTTGGGTAAGAGAAGAAGCCCATGGTTCAGGAGCCATTCGCTTTTTGTGAACAGCCTCGCCGATAATTATAATCTTCCACCCATACTGTTTCAGCATTTGAGAGCCGTCAAAACTAATTCATTTATTGGCGCGGCTCCTTCGGCCGATGCAAATAATCTACCGGTAGTAATCTTATCTCCAGGGATGCCGGCTATAGTTCCCTTGTATTTTTCATTCGCGGAGTATTTGGCTAGCAGAGGTTTTGTCGTGGTAGGTATTGAGCATCCGTATGCCGCATCAGTCGTGGAATTTTCCGACGGTAGTCAGTTTCACTTCAGTAGAGATAGAGTGCTCGATCTTCCTGGAGCTGAGACATTTGAAGAAGGTGCCAGGCTTTCTATGGAGTTGATGGCTGATGATCTGTCTTTTGTAATAGACAGTTTGTCCAAATTGAACGAAAGTGAACATCAGCTGGCGGGTATATTTGATCTTGACAGAGTTGCTGCATTTGGTCACTCTGGAGGTGGCGGAGTTGTAAACTTTGCGTCATTTGATGGCAGTCGAATAAAGGCTTTGCTTTCATACGATCCAGCGCTTTTCATGCTCAATGACAATGAGATTGAAGAGGGTATTGGAATACCTTCACTTATTATTGAAACCGATGAGTGGAAATTCCGAGAAGAATCGGGAAGGATATCGGATCTGATTGAAAACAGTGTTTTTCCTCCCTTACATATAAAGATCTCCGAAGCCAGGCATCCGGATTTTGCAATGCTAGATCATCTGTCGCCGTTAGCTCATTTTCTTGACTTCACTGGTAGTTTTATGAAGAGCGGTGGCGAATACTATCTCTACGACATTATTCACAGCTTCCTCGAATATACATTTGGCAATTTGAGTGAAAGTGAATTACTGTCGAGACTTCTTCAAAGGGATGATGTGAGAGTATTCAAGGGGATCCATGAGATCCCTAGGTAATGTTTTCCTCTTTTAGCATCAAAGGTACGACTGAAATAGTGATTGCTGTATTCACTATCGTGCCCGTTGAGAGCATTCTGCTTAGAAGGAGAGAAGTCTCAGCGGCACGTTATTTGAGAGCCAAATTCCGCCGAAGAGTAAACTGTGTTCAAAAGAATTGTGGGACGTAATTTTGCATTTATTTCAATAAGACTTATATTGTCCTGGATCATTTGCGTAGTTAATTGAGGAGTCAAGCATTAGGCAAGGAGAGCTTCGGGCAATGTCAGGAGGTAGTTCTTCTTCTATTATGTTCCGCATAGCTTTGATACACGATCTCGGGGTCGATGACAACCGTCACTTTTCTTAGATTCACTCCCTGACAGGAGGTTACAAATACTGCTAGGAGAAGTCTCGGGAAGGCTGGCAAAAGGCCTGGATTGACTTCTCTCGAAGTCTTTACCAGAGGGCCTTTTGTTTGGTATCAGCTGAACAGATTGAGTATTATCTAAATTGAAAGAACGGAATGATTCGAGAGATCTTCTGTGATTCTTTGGGACATACAGTCTATATTTCCAATGAAAGACCATCATATGCGACAGCAATTCCGAAGCGAACGTAGAACTGTTCGAGTTCACTCTGCGTTGGATTAGGATAGTGGGAGAAGTGGTGCGCGTAAATCTTGGTTCTGTCGTCCATTATTCCGTTTCTTCTCATTGTTTCCACTGTCGAGACAACCTGTTCTGCAGTTTGATGATAGGGGAATGTGACCTCTTTCATGAATCCAAGGGTTGAATCTATCGCTACTAGATCCAAAGGAGAGTCCAAGAAACTCTTTATCAGTCTTAGTGAAAATTCATCTAAAGGGCCTGTATCTGTGGCATAGAAGAAGGATTTACCCTTCTTCTTAATCAAGAATAACAGAGCCTGTTCACCTTCCTTCACTTTGTGGACAGCGGGAATAGGTATCACGCTGTAATCGTTAAGCACAGTTTCTTTGTAAGCTTCTGCAATTAACAAAATAGTTTTGTCGGGATCAAAGTACACTGAATCCGAAATCAACGACAGAACAGTCGAATTCGCTAGCACACTCATCGGAGAAAGTCTTTCATAAGAAGCATTGTATCTGTCCATTCTGTAACCAAAGTTAGGCAGATATAGATGGTCTGAATGAGAATGAGTTATCAGAAGAGTTCTGACATTGAAAAGTGTGCTCCCGGTCTTTTGAGCGCCGGCCATAATGTTTGGCCCAAAATCAATCAACAGGTCATCATTAACAAGAACGGCCGAGGTCAAACGGAAGTTGTCTGGACCGGCCTCTCTGACCTTTCTGCAATTGTCGCAATCACAGAATACGTTCGGATGTCCTTCGTAAGCTGCAGTTCCAAGAAATAGGACTCTCATTTTTTCTCCTCCAAATTGGATGATTGTTGAAAATTATCATTGTGGATAAGTAACAAAAAGTCAATGCAGATTGGGGAAAAATCTTATCCCTGGCAAAAAAGCTTGCAATGTAAACACTCTTATGGAATCATCTGACTTTTCTTCGAATCAAGGGAGATTCTTTCCATAAAACTGGGCAAAGAAGACCCGCCAAAGGATCCCAGTATTTCTGGCTTCTCAATGCCCAGCATGGTCCTTCGAAATCGGTCGGCTTCAAAGAATAGCTTGAGCCTTACTTTATTACGCACTGTAGTTCCTGTCGGTCGTTGTCTTCATGGATTCTCTGCCTTTCAAATGGTATCTATATAACCAACGCTGACCAACCGTCGGCAGCTGAACAAATAATCAGAGCGAAGCGTCTCCAAGAGACTCCTCGATTCGTCTATGCAGAGTGACTAACCGATTTCATGGTAACTGGGGTTTTCAAAGAATCAAGTTCAGACTTTAGGAGATTCATGCACTTCTTTCTAAGTCGTTGAAACGCAAAACTCATTTTGATGAAACTTTCTGTCCCTCCTGCCCTATATCATGACATTTCATAAGCAGATTTCGCTTGACATCTCGCAAAGCAAAGTGCATTTCAGATCTTCAGCGGGACACGATCCTGTTCTTTCCTGTGTTCTTTGCTTCATACATCAAAGTATCAACTTCAAGCAAGAGATCATTAACCGATTCGTCACTCCATTCGGCAACTCCAATGCTAATGGTCACAGGTATTTCGTTAGTTCTCTTCAGTGACTCACTTATTCTCTGCGCAGTGGAAAAAGCTCCCTCAACTCCTGTTGAAGGAAGCAAAATAACGAATTCCTCTCCCCCATACCGAAAGGCATAATCAATCTTCCTGATACTGGATATAATAAGCGAGGAAAGAGATTCGAGAATTTCATCACCCTTCTGATGACCGAAAGTATCATTGATGACTTTAAAATCATCAATATCTAGCATGATTACGGATAACCTGTTGCCATATCTCTTGGCTCTATTGATCTCGTACTCAACTATTTCAAACATCTTCTTTTGATTCATCAGCCCAGTCAGCGAGTCGGTTTCAGCCCTTTCCTTCAACAACTGATTTGCCGATGAAAGCTGACTTTGCATTTCTAATAGTTCTTCGTTCTTTTGGACTATCAATCTGTTCGCTTCATCGAGTTGTCGATTTCTCTTTGCCATACTTTCGATTTCTTTGAGTTTTTGCATCGTGGAGAAGGATGATCGCAACTTTGCGACCATTCTCGCTTCCTCTTCTTTGAAAATCTCTGCGTTCAGCTTAGATATTTCTCTATGGGTTTCCAGAGCTCCTTCAACGTCACCTACAATCTCCTGTATCTCTGAAATGACTGTAAGTCTCTGAAGAATCTCCGATTTGTTGCCTTTTGATTTGTGATATTCGAGAGAAGTGTTAAGGGACTCTAGGGCCGAACCTAATTCACCAATAGCTCTGTAATAGTTCGCCTCATAACGGCAGACTTCTGCAAGAGAAAACTCATCTTCAATCTCGTTGGCAACCTCTCTAGCTCTTTTCAGAAGATAATGTGCTTCATCCTCTTTGCCCGTGTACGTATAAATATCAGCAAGATTCATGTAGCTGTTGGGTAGGTCACTTTTGAGTGAGTTCTCTTCTTTGAGCTCAATGGCCTTCTCGATAAATACCGCTCCTGAACCATCACCTTTAATATTCTCAACTGCGATTCCCTTGTTGTTGAGATATTTGGCGAGAGAGTGATTGTCATTATTTCTCTGAGAGAGATCGATAGCTTTATCAATATATTCGAGAGAAGTCTCGAATTCTCCCATTTTGAGGTATACGCCGGCAATGTTGTTATAGATCATAGGCAATCGTGAATCATCCCCAAGCTCATCAAAGACAGATATCGCGCTGGCAGCATACTCCAGAGCCTTCGAAAACTCGCCTGATTGACAGCTAATTCTTATCATTGAATTATAGACAAAGCCAAGTTCAGAACTGCATTGATTCCCGATTTTTTCCAACTCTCTGCCAACAATTTCAAACGCAATCTGGGTTTCTCCAGAATCAACGAGGGATCTCTGAATCCTTTTGAGAAGCGAAATTCTCGAATCAAACTCCGATTCATCTTTGGACAGATATTCTTCATACAAGTCTGCAAAACTCTTTTCCTGTTTTATATGATCCATCTCATCCACCCTTTTCAAGAAGTAGCCTGGCTTGTTTCCAATCTGTCCTTTCCCTTTGTTTTGGCTTCATAGAGTAGCTTATCCACAACGGCAATGTATTTGTCTGCCGACTCGCCATTCCACTCTCTTGCACCTGCACTGAATGAAACCGTTATCTCCAGTTCTTGGCGAAAGGATTCCTTCAACCTTGAATAGACTTCGGTTGCCTTGTCTAGATCAGCTAACGGCAGCAGAACGAGGAACTCTTCTCCTCCATACCTGAAGGCAAAATCATTTTTTCTAATAGAAGACTTGATGATTCTTCCAATTTCCGAAAGAACCTCATCACCCTTTAGATGACCATATGAGTCGTTCACGAATTTGAAGTTGTCCAGATCGATCATTATCATCGTAAGAGGAGTGCCGTATCTCTCTGCTCTTGCGATTTCGTTTTCCATTGTAGTCCGCATCTTTCTATGGTTAAGCAAACCGGTTAGCGAATCGGTTTCGGCCTGCCTTTCGAGAAGCTTATTGGTTTTCTCAAGCCTGCGTTTCATGTCATGCAGTTCGTTGTTCTTCTCTGAAATTTCTTCATTGACTTTTCTGAGTTCACTGTTCTGCTCAAGAAGAGAACGCATTTCTCTGAGGTTTTCTCTTGCTTCGAAAGATGACTCGAGTTGTGCTAATGAACGCGCTTGTTCTTCTTTGAATATTGTACGATTCAGTTCCGTTATCAGTTTGAATGTTTGCAAAGCTTCATTCGCATTACCCATTAACTCATGTATTGAAGAGATCTCATTCAGTACGTCTAGCAGCTCCGTATTGTTTCCGTTTTTTTGGTGATACTCGCTTACTCCTGTCAACAGCTCCAGTGCTGAGAAGAGCTCACCTTCGGCCTTCAAAAAGCGTGCCCTGTACTTCATTGTCTCTGTCAGAGCTCGCTCATCCCCGTTTTCCCTTGCCATAGTAGTTGCTCTTTGGAGTAATTCAGAGGCCTCTTTCTTCTTTCCCGAATCGTAATAGAGCTCTGCCAGATTCAAATAGCTGTTGGGCAATTCATCCTTCATGTTGTTCTTCTCTTTGATTAAAATCGCTTCTTCAAGATACGGAATTCCAGATTTACCAGTTTCCGAGTTCTCAAGAATCACCGCAATATTGTTCAAACAACAGGCTGTATTAGTCTCGTCACCATTTTTTTCTGGCCATTTGCAGCGCTTTGTTCGCATTCGAAAAAGCCTTATCATACTCTTTCATTTTGAAGTAGATCCCTGAGGTGTTAATCAAGACTCTGGTTAGCAATCCCTCTTCCTCTTTTTCTCTGCAGATTGTCTGAGCCCTTCTGGAATACTCGACTGCGCCCGCGAAATCTCCTACAAGCGCACTCAGTTTAATCATGGAGTTCAAAAGCACTGCCATTTCCAAAGAATCACAATTATCGAATCTTCTTATCTCCCTTTCAACGATTCCGTGGGCGGCAAGTGTATTTCCCTGATGATTAAGGCTGGAGATAGCTTTATTCAGATAAGTTATCTTTAGGGAAAGATCGCTTTCTGGAACCGACATGTATTCCGTCAGCAACTCAACAACTCTATCTTTGATTTCCGTATTGTCTTCCATCACTGTCTCCATTTCTTGTATTTCTCTGGATGTAAGTGCTTCTAATTATTCACGAGATAGAGCTAAAGCGCCTCCCTGAATATGGTAAGTGGAAGCTTAATCAAGGAATAAAGTCCGTATCTTCGTGATCATCATCATTCCAATATACCGTGATCACTTCAAAATTATTAAGCCTCTTTTCCAGTATAACCGTCATTTCATCGTCCGACACTTTCAGTCTGTTGTAGTTTGCTATCTGTACCCTTATGCCTTCTTCAAGGACTCTAATTACCCTATCCGTTTCGATTCCTCTTTCATCCATTCTTTGAACGGCATGCTGACTGAAAGAGATTTCCCGTTCCTCTTCTCTCTTTGCTACTTCATCTTTCTCGCTTAAACCTTTTATGAGAAATGCAACGACTATAACTGCAATAATCACCACTAAGGTGAAGAACATATCTGCCTCCAAGATGTTCTGCTCTGCGATTTTTAAATCTAGTCGCTTTCCCCTATCTTTAGCAGTATGTCATCCATTATATACGGATCCTCCTTACTACCGCCTCCGAAATGGTAGCTCTTAGGTTCTGGATAGATGTCCCGGTAAACGGCTTCGATACCATCGAAATCCCAGGTTGTTATGTATACTTTGAATCCATTTAGGCTTTCTGGTCTCCCGATGGTTTCACCGGGAATCCTTAGTACTACCTCGCTCTTCATTTTGTTTGTCTGTACAAGAGGAGTTGGAGATATTGCTGTGCCGAATGACTTGGGGCCGCTTCCTTCTGCAGAATACGCAACAATCGACCAACCGTTTGCAAAGATGAAATAATCCCAGTCAAGTCCGGCCGGCATAGTTGCATTCAAAAAAGGCAGGACCGTTGAACCAGTCTTGTGGGGATCATCGATGAATATCTGGAAAGTGACATGATCGAATCCGTTTTGTGGTCCCCACGTGTCAGTCAAATCCTTGATTCTCATGTTAAGAGAAAGCGATGCTCCTATCTGTCTCAATTCAACTCCCAACAGGTCCATCTGATTCTTGAAAGAGATATCCGTTGGATACTCGTATCTTCCCTCCGGTCCTTTGTCGTCTCCTTCTGGATCGGAAAGCGAAGACAAGAGCAGTTCCGGTATGTCGAGAACAACTGTATAGTCCTCACTGTAAATTGACTCCCTTTTCGTTCTTCCGTAAACTTTAAAGAGAATCGAGTGAATTCCAGGATCGAACTTCGATATGTCCCACTCGTAAGACCACTGTCCATCTTCGATTTCTATATCTTCGGCCTCCTCAATCCTTGCATCAAAGATTATCCTTGCAGAAGAAGCTCCTGAGGCAGTTCCTGTGATCGTATATGTCGAAGCAATCTTCTGAGCATATTCTAGATTTGCATTGAACTGGATTTCGGGGGAATCAACCGATTGATATTCCTCTGAAGCCATGCCAACATATACTGAGCGGGGATTCATTGTCATTAAGAGTTTTCCGTCCTTATCTACCGTATAGCTTTTCGAAAGCGAGTTGAAGGTGTAAACCGGCTGAATTACCTGACCCTCAGCCAAGCCTGACTCCATGTTTGCTAGAATCCGCCGCTCACCTGCAGTGTTCATTATGACGTAGATTTTTTCGTTGCCATGCTCCAGGCTGTAAGCAAAGATCCCGGGCCCATTGGGATCGGATTTCAGGACTTCAACTCTTCCGTATCTTAATGCAGGATGCTCAAGCCTGAGTTTGGCCAAATCGCTCGTGTACTTATATAACTCAGATTGCGTTTCAAAGTGGTTCAATCCGCCAGATTGGAAGCCGTCTTCAAACATTGCCTCTCTTGTTTCAACGAAGCCCTGTTCCGTACCGTAATACACAACTGGTATCCCAGGAACAGTGAAGATGAAGGCCAGCGCCTGCTTGAGGCTTGCTAATCCCGCTCCCTTAAGAAACCTCTCCATATCATGATTATCTATGAAGGTTAAGAGTCTAGTGTGGTTGAAATAACTCTGCCTTGTCTCGAGTCTGTACCCCAAATTGGCAGTAGGTTTTCCCTCCTTGAAAACACTTCGGAGCTCAATATTCAGCGGAAAATCGAGCATTGCATTCATGCCAGATTCGAAGAACTCCCCAATAACTCTTTCTCCAGTGTCTTCAAATGGGTCGCTTCTTACCCAGGCTTCACCAAATGTCAGGAAGTTCAATTTGCCGTTCTTGCTGGCGATTTCGTAAACACCAGACTCTCCATTCAAGAATTCCCTCCAGAATTCGTGGGGCACGTAGATCACGGTGTCTATTCTGAATCCATCGATGTCAGCCTCATCTATCCAGAAAGTATAAGAATCCTTCAACGCAGAGATTACTGAAGGGTTTTCCGTGTTCAAGTCATCGAGTCCCGACATCTGATAGTTGAACTTCTGATCCTGGTCGTTGAAATCAGATATGTCAGGTGTCCAGTGATATATGTTCTCGTCTCTGTGCTCCACAAAATTGTTCAGAGAGAAGGGGTATTGCTCCGGAGAATCCGATGGAATGCTTCCTGAATTCATTTCGAATTCGCCGTCCACGAATCTAAAATAGTCACCCACGTGATTAGGAACTATATCCTGTATTACTAGCAGACCTTTCTCATGGGCTTTTTCTACCAGCTCCTTATATAGAGCTATGTCGCCGAAATGTTCATCGATCCTTTTGAAATCTCTCGCCCAGTAACCGTGGTAGCCACCGTAGTTGACCCAAGGATTCCACCACTGGTTGGCAACGGGAGGCGTAATCCAGATTGCAGTCGCGCCGAGTCCTTTGATATAATCTAGCTTATCGATTATTCCCTTCAAGTCCCCACCATTGTATCTTGAGTTGTCACTACCAGCCTCTCCTAATCCCATGTCGTCGTTGGATGGGTCACCATTTGAAAACCGGTCAATCATTAAAAAATAGACTACTTGATCCTCCCAGACAGCTGACGAAAGGCAGATTGGTGTTACGAAAAGCATTAATAGAAGAGCGATGAATACTTTCTTCATACACTTAACCTCCTGAGTATTAGATCAAAACGCTATCGAGAAATTCGCCAAGGCTCTTGACCCGGAGTCTGTGGTCTATATGTCTGTTGTACGGCCAGTCCATTATGTATGTATTGATCCCGTGATCAAGTAGGTTCTCTATGTGATGAGGGGCGTCGTCGACCGCGAATTCAATGCCAAGTACTTCGCATAGTTCGCCCTTTCTTGAACTGACTATTACCGAAACTGGTTGACCAATCTCTTCCTGAATCCATCTTTGAGATTGGGTCTGAACATTTCTCCCTTTGGTGGGAAAGCGAGAAGTAATGAAGTAGACCTCATGCTGACCTTCGGCTATTAGTTCTCCTAATCTCCTAAGATCTTCATCGCTTGCGTATGAAGGTAGTGATTCGTAAAAGTTTGGTGTGTTTCTAATCCTTTCCCAGACCCTTTCTTCCATTTCAAGCGTCAAGTTGGGCACGCTTTTCCAGAAATCCCAGATCTTGACTTCGACTTCGATCGGTACTTCATCATACATTTCATGGGCAATTCTAAGAAATGCAAGATTGAAGTTTGTGAGAATATCATCTATGTCTATCATAATTTTCATCGCTTCACCTCCGCTTAGAAAAAGTATATATCATACAAGTGCCTCTTCTAGTAATCACCAAAGTACTCTTGCAACTTTAATCGTCAATACCTGCCGTTAATTTGTTTCGATTTGTTTCCGTTCATTCCGTATTCACCAAGCTTTGTCATCAAATGACGTTTGTGGGATAATCAAGACAAGGTCTTCTCTTAAGGAGGAAGAAGAATGTTCGAACTCAAGGAAGTCGCACTGATATATGAAACAAAGAAACAAGCTCTGGCAGCGCTAAAATCAACAAACCTAATTATAGAACAAGGAGAAGAGGTAGGAGTTTTCGGCCCTTCCGGTTCAGGAAAGTCTTCCCTTCTCTTCATCATGAGTACTCTGAAAGAGCCAAGTCGCGGCGAAGTTAAATATGAAGGTAAGGAAATCACCGCTCTTACTCCATCGGCAAAGGCGGAATTAAGGCGGAAGGAGTTTGGTTTTGTCTTTCAGGAACACTTCTTGATTAATCATTTAACTGTGAGAGAAAACATCCTGATCCCTATAAGAGATAAACGAAGAATCAAAAGGAGAGTCGAGGAGATTACTACTGCGCTTGGACTTGATGACTTGCTGAAGAGGTTTCCTTATGAACTCTCAGTGGGGCAGAGCCAAAGGGTAGCTGTAGCGAGAGCTTTGATAGGAAATCCTAAGGTCGTTTTTGCCGATGAACCGACCGCTTCACTCGACGATGAAAACGGTCGAAAAGTAATCAACCTGTTGAGATCTTACTGCTCGAAATCAGGAGCGACTCTAGTCTTGGTCTCTCACTCAGCGGAAATTATCGGTGATTTTAAGAGAAGGATCAAAGTTGAAAACGGGCAGGTATACGAGGATACTGTGAATGCTTAAGTACATTTGGCTTTATTTCAGGAGAAGGCCCGGGAGAATTCTAGTCTTCATATTTGTTGTTGCTTTAGGCGTCGCTGTAAGTATCGTTTTGAGCTCGATATTTCTCTCTTTTGGAGAGACCAGAAGCAGGATCTCGAAGATCAACGAAAACTGGATTACTGTGCAGTACCTTTCCGATACCGGTAGAAAAGAAGAGATCGATGACAGCCTCAAAGAGATTTTTGCAGACGTATCAGGCATTTCAGATGTAATCCAGGTGGATATCGCTTATCTTGGTTACAATCTTTTTGGAAGCGCAAGAGCGAATTTTCCTGTTTACGGAATAAAGCAAACCGACATTGCACGGATTTTGCAGCTGAGCCAGTCTTACATAGTAGACGGAAGGATTTTCTCCCCTAAAACAAATGAAATAATGGTTTCCGACTCGTTCTTAAAGGCCTCCGGAGTCGGTATAGGACTAGTGTACGAGGAGATCTTCGAGACGGCGAGCACAGGGCTGTATAATGTTGTTGCTGCACTTAAAGGCCCTTCGGTTTTTGGAATCGGTCCGTCCGAGATTTCAGGAGGAAAAGGGGCATATGGATTCATAGTGCTTTCGGAAAGAGGTTTTTCAATAGCGGTCGAAAGTGAGTTGAGGTCAAGAATAGCCGGTGAAGAACTCAAAGTAGGGGTTCAAGGTCCCATCTCTTCAAGAGAGAATATAGAAAGAAGTTATTCCGGTTACTACCTGGGAGTCCTCCTGTGCAATCTCTGCGTTGCTCTTGTGTTTATAATTGGACTTACAATGCTTAACTCGGTCAGCATTCGTGAAAGAAAAAAGGAATACGGTATTCTGGCCGCAATTGGCCATTCACCAGCGAGCCTCGGTGCGAGACTTTTCTTTGAATCCGTATACCAGTGTGCCGCCGGTTGGATTATTGGTCTCTTTGCGGGAAGGATTCTTGTTTCATATCTAGAGACTCGATTTTTCGAGCCCAACGGTCTGTTTGTCGGCGATATCTTTGTCTCTACGATATGGACACTAGTTATTCCAGCAGTAACTGTTGTATTCACTCAAGTTTTGATCGGGAGTCACCTGAGTCGAGATCTTGTGGGACTTCTAAAGAGCTCGGAAAAGAAGAAAGGGATACTAAAGAATAGATTTAAGAACATAAGTTTGCCGTGGCTTCGATTTCCGCTGAGAAGCGACGGCTATAGATCCCTATTTGTAAACATAATAGTTTTTGCCCTTCTCGTTACGCTTTTCGGATCATTGCTTTCCTCGCTTACCGATACTATCCGCGATAGTGGTCGGTTCTTCGATAGTTGTTCTTATGTCCAAACTACGGAAAGTGGTGATATTGAACTGCCAGAAGAGATTGTTTCCCGATCCAGGGCTGTACTTCCCGCTTCACTTTTAAACCTAGATGTGAAGCTTATCTTTGGAACCACAGAGATCTTCATTCCCGTTGTTTCATCGAAGGATTCAGAGCTTGTGCCGACACTTGTGGGAGGTACTTCAGAAAACGCATTCTATGTCAGCAAGGGCCTGTTCGATCTAATAAATAGCGGAGAGGTTAACGGCTATGGCAATTCTTCACCGGTTGTGCTTCCGTCCCTTTACGGTCTCTCCGGTATCGTTGTGGAAGAAGAAGTTGCTGCCGAGGGGCTATTGATTTTTCACGCTGGGGATGATCTGGTTGAGGAAATCAGGTTATTTGCTTCTGAAGCCGGTGTAGTTGAGGTTGTAGATCGTCGCTCATTCGAAGCTAAGATTCTCAAGGAGAGTCAGTTCATGAATCTCATAACCTCGATTATCATATATCTTCAATTCTTCGTAGTTGTCATTATTGCTATCGTCACTGTTACAAGGATAGTTCTGGGAAGACGAAAAGAGCTCGCTATTAGGAACATTATTGGTCAGGGAAGGGGTGAAATAGCTCTGCTGCTTTTCGGGGAGTTGATTTTAGTGCTATTTTCAGGAGCCACAATCGGGTTTCTCCTGGGAACAATGAGCTGGAGTATATTCGGGGCATTTTTCCTGTCTGGAGTGTACATTTCATCATTCGTGGCAGCTAAGGTTTTTCTTAGAATCTTTATAATGATACTAATTGTCTTGTTTTCTGGTCTTGCAATGGAAAGGTATCTGATATCCAGGCAGGATCCTTTGTCGATTATCGAAAGATAGGTGTAGAAATGAGGTTTAGAGAACTGGTTAGCCCACCCGATGCTTATGAGACAGGTCCGTTGAACAAGATTACTGATCTTGAAGGAATAGAGGTAGGACATTTCACTTTGATTGAAGACGCGCCAAGATGTTTGCGTACCGGCATAAGCGTCGTAAGGATTTCTGGGGTATATAGATCTCCGATTCCAGCGGCGTGCAGCGTTTTCAACGGTTATGGGAAATCGATGGGCCTTGTGCAGATAGAGGAGCTCGGGACTGTGGAGAGTGACATCTTTCTCACAAATACTCTGTCGATAGGGGCTGTCCAGCAAGGAGCAGCGAAACTAGCACTTGAAGACAATCCTGAAATGGCATCCTTAAATGTTGTTGTAATGGAGTGCAACGATGGGTTCCTCAGTGATATTCGCTCACTATCTATCAGAGAAGAGATGGTATCTAAAGCTGTAATGGATGCAAGAAAAGACTTTGCTCTTGGTAGTTGCGGAGCAGGAACTGGAATGATCTGTTTCGGGTATAAGGGGGGAATAGGATCTTCATCCAGGATTATTGAATTCGATGGGAGGAAGTACACCGTGGGGGCGATTGTCCTATCGAATTTCGGGAGATCTTCCGATCTTAGAATACCTTCGCTAGAGTTGTCTAACGACAGTGGTAGTTCAGCTCAAGGTGCCGGATCCCTGATCATGATTCTTGGCACCGACCTTCCCTTGATGCCCCATCAGCTGAAGCGGGTCTCGCGACATATGAGTCTTGCCATAGGTTTTCTTGGAGCTCCCGGACATCACGGAAGCGGTGATATCTCTCTTGCTTTCAGTACTGCGAGGGAGTACTCTTTGAGCGATCAGCGATTGATGAAAAATGAGAATACGATTAGCGAGATATTCAGGGCTTCCACATGGGCCTGCGTTGAGGCCATAGTTGATTCGATGCTTTCTTCCGACAGTATGACTGGCTTCAAAGGATCGGTCAAATCTTTGAAGAGCGCAGTGATTCGCAAACCTTGAAATTAATCTAGTTGAACTGTGTCGACCACTCTGCACGGTAACCTATTGATGTTAAGATTGAATATTCATTTATCGGGAGATGAAAATGAATGCTTAAAACTCGAGACCTAAAGTCGAAAGAAGTTCTGGAGAAGCGTTCGACAAGATTAGTTTCATGAATATCGATGGCTACCGTGATTTCTTATCGCTTTTAAGGAACGGAATTATTCTGTGTGAGTTGACATTCGAGGGACGCTGCAAAGT
Source organism: Mesotoga sp. H07.pep.5.3 (assembly GCF_002752615.1). NCBI lineage: Bacteria > Thermotogati > Thermotogota > Thermotogae > Kosmotogales > Kosmotogaceae > Mesotoga > Mesotoga sp. H07.pep.5.3. The sequence continues at coordinate 326,939 of NZ_AYTV01000025.1, read as the reverse complement.
GATCGATGCAAATTCAGCTGCGCTTGAAACTGAAGGTCTTACGAGAGAAGCTGCCATTGGAATGGACCTTGAACACGTGTTTCCTCCGGCCCGGGAATTCAGTGTAATGGGCGGAGTTCGTAGAGTAAACGAAACGGGCATTCCACTTCACATTGGATCGAAACATAATCCAGAAACAAGAAGCGAGATTTGGAGAGATGTATCGATTTCCAGACTTTCTTCAAATGTTATCGCCATCGTCTACAATGACTTTGACGAATCATCTGAAGCGAGGAAGGACCTGAAGAAGAGCAAATTTGAGCTAGATAGGCTGTTTTCAAACCTTCCCGGGATTGCCTTCCGATGCAAGAACGACAAAGACTGGACTATGGAAGTTCTCAGTGAGGGATTGGTTGATCTTGCAGGCTATAGACCGGAAGAAATAATTGGAAACAAAAAACTGTCATATGCGGATCTCATCTTTTCGGAAGACAGAGAAAAAGTCTGGAAAAGTATACAGGAGTCTTTTACCAGAGACGATCATTATGAGATTGAGTATAGAATAGTGACCAAGTCAGGCATTGTCAAACACGTACTGGAAAGGGGGAAAGTAATCAAAAACCCAGCTGAAGATCAGTCGTTCGTAGAGGGTTTCATCTCCGATATAACGGATCTTAAGGCTGCAAAGATCGAGATCGAAGAAAGCAAAGAAAGACTCGAAAACACTTTCAAGAGTACTGTGAATGCTCTTTCGAAGATCACTGAAATCAGAGATCCTTATACCTCCGATCATCAAAGAAGAGTTGGACTCCTCGCTGAAGCAGTATCTAGAAAAATGGGACTTGAGAGAAAGCTTTGCGAAAACATCAGAATAAGCGGGCTCCTCCATGACATTGGTAAGCTTTGGATCCCTTCAGAGATTCTAAGTAAGCCAGGTAGACTCAATAAAATAGAAATGGAAATGATCAAGGAGCATCCACGACTTGGTTGTGAAGTATTAGGGGAGATCGAGTTCGGTTTCCCGATTGCAGAATATGTTATTCAACACCACGAAAGAATGGACGGTTCCGGTTATCCAAACCGATTGAAAGGTGAAGAAATATCTCTACCGGCAAGAATAATTGCCGTTTCAGATGTTGTGGAAGCAATTTCATCACATAGACCATACAGACCTGCTCTTGGACTGAATGTCGCAATAGAGGAAATCACATCCGGAGCCGGAACTCTTTACGATCCTTCCGTTACAAGGACTTGTGTTGATCTTCTGAAAAATGGTTTTTCCTTCTAGTAGATTACTGGGAGGGGATCGCCTCTATGATGTTTCTCTTTATAGAAAACAGGGGAATCCTTCTTCCTGTGACAAGAACCTGATACGTCCTTCCCACTTCTAGCATCCTGAAGACCTTAGACGCAGCATAAAAGCCCTGGCTTTCTGCGTTTCTCACTGTGAATTCCTCGCCTGACTCGGAGATTATTCTGTAGTCGGAATTTCCCGCGCTTGAATTGTCTATCTTTTTTATGACGGTAATCTCAGTCATCACTACCGCTTTGTCACCCCAGGTAAAGACCATAAAGAAGGCAAGCGCCACCAGTATTGTACCGAGTACTACAAAGATCTCTCCAGAAATATCTTTGAGTCTTCCTTTCAAACAAATCACTCTCCAACTTGCTACGTCTAAACTCTTTCGATTTTCCAGGCTGCTTTCCTGAGTCTATTCATTATTGCGAGACCGACTCCCGTTTCCGGGAAAGGCTCCGCTATAATTTGAGAGAAGCTCATGTTCTCCTTATTTCTGAGCTCTTTGAAGAGATTTGATGCGACTTCAAGAAGGTTACTTCTCGAACCGAGAACCACCTTCTTTACTTGAACGGGATAATAGTCCCGGAGCTCTTCGGAACAGAGCACAAGTGAGCTCTTCCTTCCGGCGATGATCCCCACTTTGCTGACTACCAAACCCAACTCGCCTTCCACAAGTATCAAAGGAATGTCAGGTGAGTAGTGACGATACTTCAAGCCAGGAGACAAAGGATCACCGAGATACTGCTCCCGGCCAGATGCAAAGCCCGGTATTTGTAGATCTGGAAGTACGCATTTGAGCTGATCTGGATCTATCGGCCCGGGTCTCAAAAGAACAGGTCTTTCCCTCGAAAGATCTATGATAGTCGATTCTAGACCGAAGACTGTCGACCCCGAAAGGATAATACAGCTGACTCTCCCATCCATGTCTTCTACAACATGTTCTTCTCTGGTTGGACTGGGCTTTCCCGACAAGTTGGCGCTGGGAGCAGCAACTGGGACACAAGAAAGCTCGATAAGCTTAGAAGCTACCGGATGAGACGGAAACCTGATGGCGACCGTGTCAAGCCCAGCCGTTACCGAGTCAGGGATTCTTTTTCTCTTCCTGAAAATGAGAGTTACTGGGCCTGGCCAAACAGTGTCCATCAAAGCTGAGTACTCGCTGAGATTCTGCAAAACAAGATCGGCGACCATTTCACGACTGGAAACATGAACAATCAGCGGATTGTCCTGCGGTCTTCCCTTTGCATGGTAGATTTTCGAAATTGCAGATTCATCTAGGGCGTTGGCGCCCAACCCGTATACCGTCTCCGTTGGGAAGACAACCAACTCACCTTCCCTGATAAATCTCGCTGCTTTTTTCAGTCTGAACTCATCCGGTTCCTCTGAATTTACTCTCAAATAAACTGTATTCATTCATCCTCCGTGATTCAAAAGAACTTGCTGATGAATTTCCAGAGCCACAACATTCCCGTAATACATACACTGACAATAAACCCCGAAGTGATTGGAAACCAGAACTCAAAACCATCTCGGCTTACATGAATATCTCCCGGAAGCCTTCCCAGACTGAGACCTGCCTTCCGGAAAATGAATAGGAGCAAAGCAATCGCCAGGCACAACAAGCCCACTTTCGCCAGGAGTTTCTCAAAAGCCTCCGGACTTATCACACGATCACCTTCCTCATAAATTATAAACTATTTCTTTGAGGCAAAATGAAAGGGTTTTGCCGAAGGAATCGCTCTTGAGAAGAGCGCAGGATAGATTGATTGTTGGGGTGGGATCAAGAAACAATCAGAGAAAGTCCACCACTTGATTTCATCGCCCACGGGTTTCCCCCGTTTTCTTTCTGGTAGAGTCAGCGTTATCGTCCTTTCAACTTCGGTGGTTCAAGTTTCCCTGCTTGACAATGAATATTGTCACTGCTTCGTTCATTTCGAATCTGCGGGTTATCTCAATCAAGTTTCATCATGAAGTCGGCTGCATCGGTTCTCTCTTGCCACCCCTGTTTCGCATAAAAGCCACGTCTATATGATTCTCTGTCTCTAATGTTTATCAGTCTGATACGACAGCAACCTCTTTCCCTCGCTTCATTTATGGCTCTTCTTAGAAGTTCACTGCCAAATCCCTTTCCTCGCCAGGCAGTCTTCACAAAAAGCTCGCCAACGTACCCTTCCGGCTTACCCATGAAAAGGTAAGGCAAGAAATGGACGCTCGTGTACCCGGTTAACTCGCCGCCTTCTTCCGAAATGAGAATTAGGTGATCATCTCTTTCAACACTCCATCTGATCATTTCCTTCACACTTTTCAGATAAATCTCTTCTTCAACATTCTTGGTTTTGAACCATCCGATATCAACTAATACCTCGTGTAGACCGGGAGCATCATTCTCTCTAATCTCTCTTATGATCATTCAGATCACGCCCTTTCACATTCCATGTCAAGCCCATTATTCCACAGACGATACTGCACAAACATTCAGTTAATCCTTATGTGGAGAATCCATTTCATCATCTAAAGTCAAGAGCAAGCACTGTGCAGATCTTGAAGAACGGAGAATCCGGGATTCTTTTCCAGCAAACTTCTATCCGATGATTGTGAATCAAATATCTTGAAAAAGAGATTTCTTACGGATACTCCTTTCTTCACTGCCCACTAATCGGGCCTTCTCTCAAGCCAAAAAACCTGAACTAACTCTTATCCGGGGTCGAGATCTTTTAAGAAGTAAGAGCAAATCTAAATGATCGTAAAAGGCTTAATCAGCCTTATTTGAAGAGGCTTGAGCCATCTAGCTTGTATTGACACGACCAGCGCACCATGATAGAATGAACTCTGTAGGGTGGAGAGATGGCCGAGAGGCCGAAGGCGCGTGCCTGCTAAGCACGTGAGGGTTTATACCCTCCGAGGGTTCGAATCCCTCTCTCTCCGCCATTATATTGATTATGGGTGCCCGTAGCTCAGCTGGATAGAGCGCTAGACTGCGGATCTGGAGGCCGGGCGTTCAAATCGCCCCGGGCACGCCATTAATCCTTTGCTATAGAACCATCTCTTTCAGTCTCTCCATAATTTCCTTGGGCTTTGAAATGCCGTAAATGCAGTTCCTTGGGTTAGCAACGAATTCTTTTTCGGTACTCACACTTCCGATAAACGCTCCACCTCGAACGTTCTGAGTACCAGTGTCGGCACTAAAGCCTCCCAATACGCCCCTGTCTCCCGAACCCATTCCAGACGATGTTACAGGTATCACATGACCTACTCCCAACATAAGTTCGAAGAAATTCCTTTTAAGCATCACGTTTGTGATGTGTCTGGCTACGATCATATGGGAATTCGCTCTGAACATTCCATAAGTTACCTCTACTCCCGCATCGCTGAGATTGTACTTGAAGGTAGTTCTATAGATCTCCACAAATACTATGCCAAGAAGCCCTGCTACGATGAAGAGCAGAACCGGACCGTTATCAAATAGGGGCTTCAAATCATTGTAAGTTTCTTCCGGGAATAAGTACCTAACGAGCCATCCAGAAGCGTTCAAGATTGCCGGCCAGAAGAACCAACCGAATTTTTTTCGCGAAAACGCAAGCAAAATGCCTGGAATCACGGTCAAGGCAATCCAGCTCACTATTAAGAACAGCCAGTTGTTTCCATCAATTCCAGAGAGGTCAAAATTGAGATAGAAAACGATTCCCAGTACGAAGTAGTAAGGGTAAATGAAGTATCTGATCATGAAAGAGCGACGCGTTGGTTTAAGATCCATTTTTACCGCCTCCGGCTTTTGAGATCATTTGAAGGAGCTCTTTCTCGAAGCTGTCAGAGTCTTCCAGCACTATCTTTTCGGTTTTCCCATCTCTGAGAAAGAGAAGAGTAGCTTCAGTGGGTGACAAGAGATCTTTAAGAATATACAGGTACAGGTTCATTTGAAAACGATACTTATTCATGAATCTCTTGTTCAGACTGGCAAACTTGAAATCTACTATCCTCCATTTTCCATCCTTCAAATATAGTTTATCAACTATTCCCATTAAAACGTACTTTCCGAATCCATGCTGGAAGTGAAATTCGCTGAAGACTCTTTCCGCCCCTTCTATTTCTTTTATCAGCGGATGAGCTACCAGAGTGGAAAGAACTTTTTTCACTTCAGACAGATCATATTCGTTGAAGTTAATCCTGTCAACTGAGACTGGCCTACCCCCGCTAAGAATTGATTCGAGAGTCGTGACTGAGCCGCACTTACTGATGACTCCCACCGGTTCAAGCAAGTAATGAGCAAGAAGGCCGATATCTGCGGCATTCTTTACAAGACCGGGGCTTCCAGCATATGATCGCGATTCCAGTTCAAATTCGTCGTCTGCAGTTATCGAAGTTGGAGAGAGGTATTTTATGTACGAAGAGTCTGTCAGAGGCAGTACCGAAGTGACTTCAGGTAACAAAGGTTCTTCAATGTAAACAGTCTCTTGAATGGATGGAAGATCGATTGGATAGAAGTGTTTTACTATCCCTTCAAAGGAAGCTTCAATCTTATCGCTTTCCGGTTGGAGCAAAGAACTGCATATCATCTTCGACCATGGTCGGGAGGAATCACCCCTACCATTTAGACTGATAATTATCATCTCACGTGCTCTTGAAAGAGCGACATAAAGAGTGCGCTTTTCTTCTTCATACTCCTTCTCCTCTTCTAGCGATGCCAAACTTCCGATCAGGCCTTCTTCTCTGTCAGGTTTACCTTTACTTATCAGAAAGCCTCCATCATGGAAGAAAAGTCGCCTGTCAGAGTTCTTCTTTTTCCAGAAAGTGTCACCTACAATCACGATTGGAAACTCCAGTCCCTTTGATTTGTGAACGGTGAGAATCTTCACACTGTCTGATTCCTCTGTTTCAAGAGCGGCTTCCGATTCATCGCTGGAATCTATAAAAGCCTTGATGTTCGAGGAGAGCTCGCGAAGCGAGCTGCCCATTCTATCCAGATCCTTCGCAAGCTCAAGAAGCTTTTTGACATTGGCGATCATTCTCTCTCCGGATTTCAGCGTGGCCAGCTTAGGCAAGTAATCTGTTTCTTCAACGAACTTCTCGAGGATTTCGCTCGGTGACAGAATGTACTTAAGTTTTCCGAATTTCTTGAGCAGATCTATTAAGTGCGCAAATCTGTCCTCTTTGCTTTCCATGAGGGCAAAGTACAGTGGCAAACGTCTGAGATCTCTTTTCGACCTTAGTGATAGGACTTCATCAAGAGAAGCCCCGAAAGCCGGCGAAAGCAAGAATGATACAAGATTGTTGTTGTCTAAGGGATCTACTAGGAGATCGAGCCATGACAGAGGTCCGGAGACCTCGGGCCGTTCGTAGAAGTTTCTGCTTCCAACGGTGTAGAAGGGAATATTCAATTTTTCCAGTGCATTCTCGTAGCTAGAGATCTTTGAAAAAGTCCTAAGAAGAATGGCGATATCACCGGGGACTATTCGCCGTTTCTCGTATTCACCGGTCTTTGTTTTGAAAACAAGCTCCTCTTCAATTAGGGCCCTTACGGATCTTGCGACCTCTCTCGAATCGTCAGATGATTCCGTTCGAATTATCCTCACTCTCGAAGACTCAATATCTCTTTGATATGGTAGAGACTCTATGTCTTCATCGTAAATCGAACGAAAAAACTCGTTTTCGAAATCCCTCTTCATTATCTTCCCAAAAAGCTTATTCTGAAAGGTAACAAGATCGGGATGTGAACGCCTGTTGATTCGTAGGTTTCTTAATTCGCCCCCGTTATTTTGAAAGCTTTTCATTGTCTTGTTGAATACCGATACGTCCGCACCGCGGAAACGATAGATAGACTGCTTCGAATCTCCAACAAAAAAGGCTCTATTCTTAGTCTCTTCCCGAAGGAGTCGAATGATCTCGCTTTGAAGCTCATCGGTGTCCTGGAATTCATCTACGAATATAAATTTGAAGCGGTCTCTATATTTCTCCTGGACTTCGGGCATCTTGAGAAGCAGATCCCTCGTTTCTGTGAGCAACTGATCGAAATCAAGGAACCCCGATCTTACAGTCCTGTCTCTGTAATCGGAAAGGATTTCGCTATAGGCTGCCGCAAAGGACTTCGAACCCTCGATGATTTCATCGTCACTTATGATTGAGTCACCTAAGAGACTTCCGACAGGAGATGGATTCAGTGCCAAAGAATGTCGTTTACTTGATATAGCTTCTTTCACAATTCTAAAAGCCTTGTCTAAACCCGTAAGCTGAATCAAAGGTTCCAGGCTTTCGAGGTTATCTTCGAAATATGTTCGTACAACCTTTTCTTCAAGCGTCGCTCTTCTCATTCCGCTTAGAATCTGGAAGCCCGGATCTATTCCAGCAAAAAGGGCAGACTCCCTCAATATCCTTTCGCAGAAGGAATGGATGGTGGAAATCCACGCATACGACATTTTGTTTCTTAAGGGTTTCCAGCTTCCGGGATGCCCGGAGGCTATTCTGTGATCGATTTCCGTTATTACTCGATCCTTCATTTCCCGTGCCGCCTTATTAGTGAAAGTAATCGCTACAACATTGTGAACATCAAGCCGCTCTCCGATTCTGAATGACCTATCGAAGACCGCGACGTACTCCTTAACCAGTGAAAACGTCTTTCCAGTGCCGGCAGAAGCGGTGACAAACATGTCTTTATTCATAGTCTTTTCCGCCTTCTCTCCAGGTTATGGACCTCTTTATCTCGGAGAATCTGCAGTTGTAGCACTTACTTGCAGACACTGTGAATGAGGGAGTGAACTCGCCAGAATAGATTCCCTCGTGTACTTCCTTTAGCCATTTTAGAAGATCAGACTCCTTCACAATCCTGTTGTCCTTTTTCTTACCCGCGAATTCCCAGACCTTGCCTCCTTCTGAAGAAATGGTTCTGAAGGCAGCTTTGTTCACGGTTTTTCCGGTCAAAGTCTTGAATACTCCTCCCGCAACATCAAGGCTTTCATCTTCGAGAAGTTTTTCGGCAACAAGCGAATAGAGGAGCAGCTGTCTTTCATCGCCGCTATCACCGCGCTTGTAGTCTATTAGATAGACAGAGGAACTGGATCTGTCGATATCGACTCTGTCGATCTTTCCCCTCAAGTAAAGGTTTTCGAGTAGCTTCACTGGCTCAGCTTCACCTATTCCGAAGGCCTTCTCAAAGGCGTATGGAATGAAATTGCCTCCCATGAAATTCGGTCTCTTCCCTTCCCTGACTGTTATGTACTCGTGAAGTATTTCGCTCAGGCGTTCAAATTCGAATCTGAACACGATATTGCTATCATGCATCAGGTGTCTCTTGATGTTCTCGGCAAGCGAATCCTGCCAGTCTCTATTCTTGCCCGAAAAGAAGTCCTTCAACACTGAATGAAAGATGTTGCCTTCATCAAGAGGCGTCAATTCAAAGACGTATTCAGGGGAAATATCCAGACCAACAACATAAGAAAGGAAGAAGGAAAACGGACAGTCATGGTAAGACTTCAGTCGTGAGAAGGAGAAGACGTTGCCGACAACTTCCTCTAAACGTCTTCTGTTCTGGACTGACCAACTGAAATCTCTTCTGAAGTTCGAGAGGATGGTATCTAGATTGTTCAAAGGGGGAAAGCTCTTCAGAAGATCCCACTTTTCGTTTAAGAAGAACTTAGCTGCGGAGATCTTCAACTCGGATTGGCTCATAGATGCCCGGAGTTCCGGAATGTATCCAGATCTTCTTCCCACCTTTCTTCCTTCTCTAGTGGTCTTACATCCCGAACTCTCCGCCACATTCTTCAGGTATGGAGAAGGTAGAATTGGTTCACCGTCGATCGTCGATTCAGGCAGAGAGAACCTCACTGATTCCTCAGCAGTAGAAATCGACAGATACAGGTTGAGCCTTTCGTGCGTTTCCTCATCAAGAAGAAGGTCCCTGGGTCTCGAATCTCCAAACTGCGTGAAACTGTACAAAGGATTCATTTCTACGTGCGGATAAGCACCGTCAACGAACCCAACGAAGACCTTCATTCTTTTCTTCGAAAAGCGCGAATTGATGAGTGACTGTATCTCAACCCTGTTTGACTTGTTCCTCGAAAGAGGAAACTTGTCATGCTTAAGCAGAAGCATTAGATATCTGTAGTATTCTTTTGGGGAAACAGAGGACTTCCCCATGAAATACAGAAGTCTCTCCAGGTAAGGTAGGGTATGTTCGAAAAACCTCTCTATTGCATCCATCTCTCTGTCTTTAACTTCACTCTCATACCCGGTTAAACTTTGGATCAGAGAAAGCTCTTTTTCCCAAGTAATGAACATTTTCCGATAATTACCGATATCTCGCTTACGCAGACTTCGAAAAGAGTCGAGGAGTCTGAAGATTCTTTGAACAGCCGGAACTACTTCGCTGTCAATTCTTTCGATCGTCTCATCAAGCTCCTCAGCCGCGCTCATTTCGAGCTCATCGTCGGCAAGGGAAATTATTGCATTTCTTCTTTCTTTCATGAGGTCAACGAGTCTTGAAAGCCGCTCTTCCCAGGAACTCCGTCTCTTTTCCAAGGAGAGCCACAGATTTGGTCTCTCGTAGATAATTCTTGACATAGCAGCGACGGATTCAATAAAACTTGAATCAACTTCTCCCCCATAGCCGCTGTCAGCCATAGCGATTATCTTCTCCGGTGGGAATCCCAGAACCGCCGTTTCAAGTGGCAAGATTAACCGTCTTATCGAGAGAGATGAGTGAAGCTCCTCGTCGCCTTCTATTCTGTGTGGAACACCGTATTCATTCAGTTTATCGGAAAGCAATTTGCTGTAAAGATTGAAGTCGGATGAGACAATCGAAATGTCACCTGGTTCGCAGGCGGAAATAAGAGATTCCTTCACAAATCTCGATACGCCTTCGACCTCGGCGAAGATGTCAGGATAGACCACAACACTCACCGAATCACAGTTCCGCTCTACTTTACCTGGAGAAAACAGGGCTTCTTTGAAGCCGTTCAAACTGCTTGAAGAAGGACTTTTCTCAAAGAATATCCTTTTGATTTCGAGATCTGTGCTGTTTTCGGCTATCTCATCGATCGTCTCAAGTATCGAATCTATGTTTGAAAAGAGACTTTCCTTGTCAGGTTCTTGAGTAATGGTAATAAAAACTTCCCTGTATGTTGGAATGACGGTCTTGAAAAAGATCTTCAGGGCCGGACTGAAATCATGAAACCCGTCGAGGAAAAGAGTGTCCCCGAATTCCTCGTTAATCAATTCATCCTTGTGCTCTTCAATCCTCGTATATGCGTCGAATGTGTCAAAGATGTTTCTCCTGGAGAATCTACTGTCAAGCTCGTTGTAAATTGACTCTAGAACGGAGGCTGCCTCGTCTTCCGTAGAGAATATCCTGTCGAACCCTCTATTCTCTTTTACATCGTGAATCATTTCAAGAAGGTATTCGACGAATACGGGCGAGTCGGCGAGTTCGCCCTTTCCCATTTGATCCAGAATGTCACCGATCTCCAACCTCATCAAATGATTCCCAACGTGTATAGAATTCGGATTCAGTCTACGGAAAACCTCTACGGCAAATTGGTCCATTGCGAGGAATCTCGAAGCCGGGATAGTACCCACTCGCGATATGAAATTCTCTCTAAAGTATCTTACGTGGTCGCCTGAAGGTCCCACGAAGAAGTAGGAGAACGGATCTCTCCAATGGACGGTCTCGAGTTCTCGAAGCAACCGCTCAGTCTTTGCTGAGGCTAAAGGACCTATGAATAGCGTAATCTTCATCTTACTCCTCCCACAAATTCGATTCTATCATCCGCTGAGTGATGTGGAAAATCGCTGATGATTTCTACGGAAAAACCTACACCTAGGCACCCACGAAGCCCGGAGGAAATGCACGAATTCTTTCGTTGCAAAGATAGTTAATTTTGAGAGTGTACGCAGATCATTTAGCCTCTTTGAATCAAATCTCAAATAAATTGTCATCGAAGGCGAAGTAGAACAAGTCATCAAGGCAAAGTTCGTCAGAAAAACAAACTCCTCTTTTAATCCTCAAAAGCCTCAAATGGAAGAAGAGACCTCTTGATTAACCTCTGTAGGAAGAGGTTTCGAGATCTAAAAATCGCGGCGGTTGAAATAGCCGCTAAAAATGGAATATAGACGACGCTCTCCCCCGCAACTCCGGCTTTTTCATAGTACGCAATCACTTGATTTCTTGGGTACCCTTCCAATTCAGAGTATGGGAATTTATCGGTACATATCATCTTCAATGAAAGATTACATTAATTTCATTCATCAGAGCTTCTTTTCGCAGGATCTCTGTTAAATGAAGCAATTATCTTCTGTCTTACATCATGTGGGATTATAGATCGGCACTTAAGGAAGATTTTCAGATACCGATTTCTTTCCCTAATCAGTACGGCTAATTCTTAACACTTCTGTAAGTTCTAGATTCTCCCCCTCACGAAGCAGAGAAAAAGAACGTACTGCTAGACATAATGCATATGCGAGGACTCCATGAATATTACATCTGTAGTAGTCAATCAGCCGTCTGTGAACTCTTCTCTTCGATGTTTTTCGTATTTTCTGGGGGATTCAGTTTGACGATAAAAAAGAGTACGAGCATCATCATTCCAGCAACAATTAATGCCATACCTACTCCGAGTCTGTCTGCAAGGAATCCAACTATGGGCGCTATTATTGCCACCAGAAGAGTCTTCAACTGAGATTCGACAGATAGACCTGATGCCATCGTTTTGTGGTCTATGTTGTCGCTTATGTAGCTTATATTGATTGGTCTTCTGAAATTCTCCAGAATGTAGAGCAGGAAGAATACTATCACCGCGATTACTTGAAGAGATACTATTTGAAATAACCCGCTCAGTATGACTAGTATCGCCCCGAATATATAAGAGTAATTCAGCGATTTCGCCTCGTTTCCCAGTTTTTTGCTCAACGTTCCGGCATTCTTCGACGCATAGCTTGTGGCGATGAAGATCACGAAATATACGACTCCTACGATTACGGAGGTTCTCTGCTCCGGACTGAAAGCAAGCATTATCGGAAGACCAAGGGCGAGAGCCTTTAGAATTGGCTGCAGATACTCCTTGATGACTTTGAAGAAAGCATCATACAATGACGAGTTGAGAACTCCTTTGAGTGCACTGGCACTTCTGAAAATCCCCAGGAAGGCTTTCAATGTTTCTCTTTTCTCCCCGGATTTCAGTTCACCGTCAAGTTCCTTGGGGTACATCATCAAATTCACGAGGTTTACGGCGTAGGGCAATACTGAGGCGAGAAAGACTATCTTGTAGCTACCTGTGTAAAATACAAGGAAGGCAGCTATCAAGGCGTTTATTGCTGAACCTAGTTGCGATGCGGCTCGCGTTGCACCATAGTAGTGAACCTTAATATCGGTCATATGATTGATTCTCAGGTACTCAAGTATCATTGCTTTGTGCGTTCCCGTACGGAAGGCTTCCCCAAAGGCGAAAGCTATCATTGCAACCATATATACGTAGAAGTTCGGAAAGAAGTAAAAGACTAAAAAAGAAGAAAGATAGGAGATCATCGAAAAAACCATGGACAATCTTCTTCCAAACAGATCAGCGAATATGCCAGTCGGGAGTTCTAGGAAGTTAGTCGCTACTTCTCGCACGGAGACAAGAGTACCGATTTGAAGGAAGGAAAGTCCCATTTCTCTGAAGAACAGAATAAGAAAAGGGTCGAAAAAGCGAAGATTCTTTAGGAAACCGTAAGCTGCGAATCTATAGAACTGCCCGTCCCGTTTTACTTCCAATTGAAATCCCTCCCGAAGAGTTCAATAGAGAAATTATACTCCAAGAAAACTCCCCGGGTCCGGTGATTTCACTTTATCAGGAATATTCTTAAGATTAGAGGGATAAGTATCATTGCGCTCATGACCCACTCCCACTTCTTTGCACTCTTGTACGCGTTATAAATAAGCACAGAAGATAAATAGACTGCTATTGCAATATACAAGTAGGTCAAGTTACTGACATCTCCTTTCTCTTGTCTACTAAGAGAAGAGCAACAGAAACGATTACAAGTCCAGCAATGAAGAAGGGATAGAAGAGCCAGCTGTTGGCGAACCTACCTACCTCGTTTGAGAATATTATGGTTAATGTGGCGAAAATCATTGTAATGAAAAAGGCAGGCATTGAACTGAGCCAGATCTTGAAGTAATTCTTCTCTCCGACGACATGGGCCGCAAATATCCCGGCAAGCGCAGTTGGGGGTACCATGTCACCGAGCCCCGCGAGGAGGGAGAGCGCCGAACAGACAACGATGTCGTTATTCCCGAGAAATGCAAGCAAGAACGGAACTCCCAGCACTGAGGCAGAACCATAGGAAGACACTGCACCGAAAGCAGGGATGCCAAGTGCAATACCAACCAAAAGCGCGCCTTGAGGAAGACCGTTGAGAAATCCCACAATTAAACCCCTCACGCCGTTCAGAGTCATAATCTGAATAAACATCCCGACTCCAATGAGAATCGAGAGTATACCGAGAGAGTTCTGAACCGCTGAAAGTGAGATCTTGAAAAGATTTCCCCTTGCTCCAGTCAATGATGCAACAATTGCCGATATCATGAAGATCAAGGGAAGACCAAGCGAAAAGCCCCAACTCACGTTTTCAAGTACCATGAGTATCACCATTATTATTAACGGAAGATACACCGCAAAGCCCTTTATTGGCTCCCTTTCTCTTGTTCTCACGAACTCTTGGAGATCGACGGGTTTAACCTGTCTAACTCCAATAATCAGAGAAGTGACAATTGCCAGCGGAAATGTCATCAGCAGAAGAGGGTTAGTGAAACCGATATATGGCATGTCGACACCCTGACCGATTATCATTGCAGGTAGATTTATTGGCGGGGCGATCATTCCATATATACCGCTCATTGCGATTATCGATCCCGCTCTCCTTTTGCTAAGCCCCAGGGTCTTCAGAACCGGGAAGGCGATAGCACCCGTTGTAAGAACCGTAGCTGTTGATGATCCAGTAATCATGCCAGCTATCATTATGAAGAAAGTCATTAGCACGAGAAGAAAAGTCGGTTTCTTGTGAAAGGCAATCGTCATGTTGCCTGCAATCGTGTCCAGGAGTCCCGACACCTTGATTGATTCCATGAAAATCATTGCCGAGCCAATCACAAGTATCGTGTCGATGTAACCGAATCCTCCTTCAACGAGATGCCTCAGAGGAAAGAACTCGCCGAAAGCGATTGAACCCGCAAGTGCTGAAAACATTAATGAAACTGATATTGGGATTTTTATTATTGCCAGACCCACGAAAGTTGCAAGCATTACCAAAAAATACCAGACTTCAGGTGTATAAATGGCTGTCACCCCCGGTCATTCAGTTCAAAAATGAGAATATTCCGTTTTGCATTACTTCTTCATAGGTAGGTAGGTTTTCGACCTCTACCGTTTCGCCAATCATCATTTCATATGCACTGAACAAGGATTTGATTATCTGAAGCTGAAGACCGACTCTGTGAGTCAATGGGTAATCGGGATCATCAATAACATCGTACTTGTCTCTCCAGTTATCCTGCCCGGGATTTGGAGTCTCTGAAAGGAATGAAAGCGAACCTGTTGCGTCACGGATCTCAAGGTGACTTAGGCCTCTAAAAGCTCTGTTCGATTCTTCGAGTTTCATAGATACTCCATAGTAAGCCTCGATTTCCATGATCGCCACTGCACCTATTTCCAGAGCATCGGGATGACAGACCAGCGTATAGGCCAAACTGCTACCGGATCGTTCATTCCCCTCGCTGTCTATATAACTGTCAGGTGTCCCGCTTTCATGCATATCTAGATTGAAGTCTACATTCTCAGTGTCTATCAGCTGGATAATTGCGTAAGCAAGCTGCTGCGTGGGATTACCATCTGCTACTCCCGGATACTGCCTGTTCAGATTTCTCGCCTCTGCTCCATCTTCAAGAGTGAAATCGGATTGTGCATGCTTGAAGATTTCTGGATCGGGTACTCCCTGATCCAAAGGATCAGTTCTTCTGTCTCCGTACACAAGAAATCGAGGACCGGATTTACCTTCTATAGCTATGAAATGGGGTGCGTGCCCTGTCTCATCTTTTATGGAGGCAGCGCTCAAATTTGAAAACGGGATCACTATCACCTTACCCTTCGTGACGATCACATTTTCTATGAAAACTATTGCTGCAGTTGTTCCCGAAATCTCCCTGGCATGAGTACCACCCATGAGAACAAACGTAGGGCCCTCCACTCCGCTGTCCATGAAATAAACCGGGGTGTCCATGTTTGTGTTTCTTATGGGAGAAAAATAATCCGACAACCAGCCGATATCAGTTACCCCGTAACCTGGACGGATATCGGGCCTCAAAAAAGTTCCAAATGCAGCAGAAGTAAATAAAAGAACGATGAAGAAAATTGCTTTGATTTTCATTAGTCTTCCTCCGATTAAAAATAAGGGGCGCAGGCTCGCGCCCCTTCCATTCATATTTCTATTTGCCGAAGTATTTGGCCAATACGTCTTTCAGATCAACTGTCTTTTCGAAAGTTGCCATAGGAACTTCGGCCTCCTCGCTCAGAGCCGTGAAGAAACCGTCCTGATCAGCGTCTGATTTTACAAAGTATGCGTCTGCAAAAGGTGCGAGTTCGGTGACTATTCTGTCGGAGGACGGACCCCTTCTAGATTCACCTTCAAGATTACAGACGACTACTTTGAGGCCGTTTTCTTTAGCCGCTTCAGCAAGAGACTTCACTCTCAGAATCTCGGCCTCAATGTCGATATTGGCTGCGCCGAGACCCTTGCCGCTTGCTCCAACAACCAACACAAGGGTCTTGAATTGAGAAATGTCGATAGAGTCAACGCTGAGAAGCTTTTCAAAAGTGTATTCGAGTTTAATCATCTTTGCAACGACAGTAAATTGAAGTGCGCCGGGAGACTGCCCTGCGGACGTAACCGCTACCGGTTCTTTGAGAATCAGTCCCTCTTCAGTTTCGTTAACCGCAAATCCGACAAACGCCACGCAAGTAATAATCAGCAAAGAAACTAGAAACCTTTTCAAATCACATCATCCTTTCAATAAAATCAAAATTCCGGTGCCGAAGCAGATCCGCCTCTTCTGATGGAGCCGGCTCCAATCATAAGACCGTTTTCTTCTACAGAAATAAGATTTGGGCCGCCAAAGAAAAGATCGGGGTATGAATATACATTCAGCTTATGTCCAAGAACCTTTTCGAGGAAATCAAGTGTAGTCTGCGGATAGCCTTCTTCAATTCTGAGATCCTTATAGGTTGTGTATCCTACGAATTTGGGTGTTCTTATCGCCTGATCGACAGGCATGTTGAAGTCTATAAGATCGACCGCGAGCTGAACCATGGTGGAGATTATTCTTCCGCCTCCAGGTGTGCCGATTACCCAGCGAACTTTTCCATCCTTCTGAATTACTGTCGGGCAGATAGTCGTCCTGGGTCTCATTCCACCTGTAAGGTTTATTACATCCCAATCTCTGTAAGACGAAGCGAAGTTGGCCATTTCATTGTTGAAGAAAAAGCCTTTGAAGTAAACACTTGTACCGAAGAAGCTTGAGATCGTCTGGGTCCAGGCTACGGCATTTCCGTCTTTGTCCACAATCGAGAAGTGAGTCGTTGATGGAGACTCTTCCACTCCGCTTTCGTTAGCTGCCACCGACTCTAAGGCACCCAGAAGAACCTCTTCATAAGTTGATCCATCTGCAAACGGATAGGCGTCTCCCTGATAGTCATAGTAGGAAGCTGGATCGAAAGCCTGTGACAGATCGATCGCCATGAATCTGGTTTTGGCATATTCTTTGCTCATAAAGGCCTCGTAAGGGAGATCGTAGAACTCCGGATCGCTTATGTAAGCTCTTCTATCCACATCTCCGAGGACCAGTGCCTGCTGAATAATATGGACTGCCAGAGGATCGTCCCAGGTCATAGCGGGAAGATTGTAGTTTTCGAGAGTGTTGAGAACCGCAATCATCTGCGGACCGGAAACTGGCGGGTGCGGAACATAGAAATCGTATCCCCTGTAAGTCCCGTGAAGCGGCTCTCTAACGATAGCCCTGTACATCTCGAGATCCGACTTCCTCATAAAACCGCCGTTCTCAATCATGAACTCTTCTATCTCATCTGCGAGGCTTCCCGTGTAGAATGTATCGATGCCTTCTTCTTTTATCCTTTCAAGAGTCTCTGCCAGCTGAGGATTCGTGAATGTAGATCCAACTTCCCAGACAAGGCCCTCGTTCAAGAAATCGAAGCCGTTCTCGAGAACTAGTTCGTACTTGTCGGAAGTTGTCTGAGCAAATGTTTCATCGACTATGAAACCATTTCTTGCAAGGTCTATTGCTGGCTGAATGAGATCCGCCAGAGGAAGTGTTGCTCCCAACAGCCAGGCTTCCTTAATTCCGGCAAGAACTCCGGGAACACAGGCTCCCTTTGGAGTATAATTTGCTTTGCTTAGGGTCAGTCCGAGCTCAGAGAGAGCTTCGTAAGAGGCAGCCATCGGAGCGGTGCTCCTAAAATCGATAGCGTACTTGCTTCCATCGGCCATCGTGATTACAGCATAGCCTTCACCGCCAAGACCAGATGCGTAAGGTTCGACTACTCCAAGTGCAAAACTAACAGCTATCGCTGCATCTACGGCATTTCCCCCCATTTCGAGAATCGTCGCGCCGACTTCGGCAGCATACTCGTCAACAGCTGCAACCATTCCGTTGCTTGACGCTACCGTCGGAGCCGTGATCGTGGCGAATGTCGCTGTGAAAACAAACGTAATAAGTGTTACAAGCAGCACTAGTTTCTTCATTCTTTCCCCTCCAATCTAGAAATGTCTGTTTCTCAAGAAACTGGATTAAGATACGTCCCCAGACCGTCAACCAGCCCTTCATAGGGTGGAACGTCAGAAAGAAATATTGTTCTCTCGGGGAACATCATATTCCAGGAGTCAAGAAGAACTCTGATGGTTGCAACGTGTCTCGCAACTCTCAGATCAAGTGGATAACCGCTTTCATCATATGGAGCAAAGAGCTTGCCGTCTTTTGAAGCCTGCAGATAGTACTTGTCGATTCCCTCAGTGACGAGTTCTTCAGTTGTCTTTCCCCTCAGTCTACCTTGAGAGGGGTTTGAGACTTCGAGAAGAACGACATATGCATCTGAATTGTCTCCGATCTCTCTGTGAGTCAATCCTCTCAGATTCACTGGAGATTCCTCAAGTCTAATGTCTATGCCCTCGATTTCAAGCATCATCTGAGTCATAATTGCCAGTTCGGCCGCTTCCTGATGAAAGACGATCGCATTGTTCACTGGATACTCGGGTGAGGACTCATGTAGATCGCAAACGAGATCGATGTCTTCTTCAAGAACGAGATTCATGATCGCTGCGGCCACTTTCTCTGTAGAGTAACCATTCTCCCTTCCGGGAAAGGTCCTGTTCAAATTGGAGACTTCTCCCCCTCCAAGGGTGGCTCCAGTTGGATGCAGATATATTGTCGGATCGGGCCACTGGGCGATTGGATTAGTTCTTCGAGAACCGAATCTGAAGACTCTTTCCGATCCGTCCGGTAATTCTATTGAGAAGAACTGGGGGGCTCCTTCCATAGCATCGTTGTGAGTGAATGCGCTGTGATTTGATCTAGGAATTACGTAAACTGTTCCCGAAAGAGCTGATACATTCTCGACGAAAACAACTGCAGCGAGCGTCCCGCCCGGCTCGTTTGGGTGAGTTCCCCCAAGAAGCAAAAACCTACCGCCCTCCTCGGCGCCCCTGATTATATAAACTTCGGTATCTAGCATAGTTCCTTCAATTGAAGGTAGCCATTCACTGAGCATTTTGATTTCTGTCACGCCTGAGCCGGGAATAATCGGGGGATCTTCCCACATGGCGGTAAACGAAAAGGCCGAAAGTATTACAACAACTGCAACTGAAGCGGTAAAAGCCAGGAATTTGAAATGTCTTTTCAAGCGCATCAATCCTTTCCACTCCGAGAGAAAACCTGATTAGCAATCCAAGCGATGATGATTGTAGGGTATTCGATACTTGATCAGGGATCCGGGAGACTTGTAAATGATGATACTACATAATAGTGATTATACTACTTTATCGTATTAAAGGTCGCCTTGGAGAATGTCAATCCGTTTCAAATGCAACGAATCGAAAAGTCTATACAACCAAACAAATTTGTGCAGAGAACCGTTTGGCATTCGCAAAACTCAGTCTCACAGCCCTCATGACGTGTTCACTGCGATCTTCGTTCGACACATTGGATTCATCCAGATAATGGGACCATTAGTTTTTGCTGAAAGCAAAACAGTGTAGGTCTCTCGCAAATTAACAGGTGTTTCAAATTAGATAGCTTGGGATTCTCGATTCTGGTTTTCATGACTTTTTTGTTCAGACTGCTTCTTGGCCCTTTGATTTTGAAATCTTCATGGTTTCGTTTCTCGCAGTAATTGTTATCAAATTTCTATGGGAAACAGTGAAGGAGTTTCCCCGAAGACGATCGATAGTTTCATCACACACTTTGCTTCCGATCTCTGTGACGTCGGTGAGCGCAGGTGCACTCTCTGCAAATTCGTAAGCATCAATTATGAGCTTGGATCTCTTGTTGCCTCCTTGGGAGCCGAGAATGCAGCTGTCCTCTCGGCCGTCGTGATGCCGGCATCATTTGTAGGGATGTCACCACGTGATCAACAGAAAGATTAAATATCGCAGCTTTTTAGCGGACTGATAATAGGGATTATGTTATTCTCAGTTGCTGACCACTTTGGAGGCGCACGAGGAAAGGTTCGTACTTTGGCCTTTGGTAGCATGTTTTCATCGAGGGTTTTGAGATCCCTTTTCAGAAAGATTGCGGATCGGAAATCTAAATCGCTAAAAAACTACTTCGTGACCAGAAGCGATTCAATTATGTGAATTACGCCATTGCTACATAGAATATCGCTTTCAACTATCGGAATGGAATTGACTAACAAGTCTTCTTTCATCTCGAAGTGCAACGGCTTTCCGATTAGAGAGAGGAGCGTGTTAGAGATCTTCAGTTCCGACAGCAGGTACTCATTCGGAAGAATGTGGTACTCGAGTACCTTTCTTAATTCATTTGCACTGTAGAGGAAGGCTTTATCGCTCTCTTTTAGCTCGAGAAAAGCTTCATTAGTCGGAGCAAAAACCGTTAAACGCTTATTTTCACTCAACTCACTGCAGATACCGGTTCTCTTCAAGAGTTCCGCCATAATATCTATTCCGTTTGCTTTCAGAGTCTCTTCAATCGTTGAAAGCTTGGTCCTTGAATCTTCGTGAAACATAACATGATCAACGATATTGATCATTCCGTTGCTGGCTTCGATGTCGCTCAGAATTACAACTGTTTTCTGGGGACCAATTCGCGGAGGAGTTGTGCCTAACACAATAGTTTCTCCAAGAAGCGATCTAATAGAGCCTCTCTCAAAGAGTTCTTCAACCGAGAAGGAACCTTCCACAATATGAAAAAGCAATATATCCCTCAGCCGTGCCGGATCTCTGAAAAGGTTCTCCATTGTCTCGGAAGGCAATCTGGCGAACGCGACGTCGCTGGGCATAAATACAGTGCACAAAGTTTCGCCTTTCAGAATGTCTATAACACCAGTTTTTTCGAGGGCAAAGACGGCCGTATCTAGAATACCAGTGTTTCTCATGACCTGAACAATATCCGGTTCTTCATGAGGAAAGATCACTGAATCTATGATGTGAATAATACCGTTCGTGGCTTCGATATCTCTTATTAAGATCGATGAACCGTCTACCTTGATTCCTCCCTTTGAATCTACAGAAAGGGTTTGACCCAGTAGTGTAACAAAGTTGGGTCGCTGGACGATCATGCTTGAAGAGAATTTGCCTTGAATTATATGATATTTAAGGACTCTCTGAAGACGAACCACGTCATTAATCAAATTCGCTCTGGTCAATTCAGGGAGCTTCATAAATGCGTCGTCAGTTGGCGCAAAAAATGTGAACGGCCCCTTTCCTGACAGTGTTTGATCTAACCCGGATAATTGAATGTAGCCAGCGACTATGCTCAACTCCTCAGTCTCATTTATCGTTTTGAGAATGTCTCCTTGTCCGAGTGAAATCACCGATGACAAAATCATAAACAGAAAGATGAGATTTCTCATCATAGCTCACCTCAGCTAAATTACCTCGAAAAGCATGGATCACATGAAAATTCTACAACTTGTGAAGACCTATCACGAGCAAGTATCGATGTCTAAATAAAAAACGGGAGGCGGGTAGCTAAAGCCCGTCTCCCCAGAGGACTGATAGGTTTTACTTCTTCGGTGTTTCTTTCTTTTCTTTCTTTACTTCTTTCTTTGCTTCTTTCTTCTTGTCCGCCATTCTGGACACCTCTTTTTTTTTGGCAGCTCCAGGCCGCACTATGTCAATTCTAGCACCGTTATCAGCTAGTTGCACCAAGTGTTCTAACAGCTATTCTGGCGAAAATTCTCTTCGTATTTTTTGGAGCATGCTTTATGAGATAACTAAGTATTGCTCGTTTTTCTGAGTGGATAGATGATTGATTCCTTTGAAATTCTTCCGAAAAAAGCTAGATCAAATAAACATGGGATTAGTGCGGATTACACGGTCGCGGAGGAAATTGCATTGCCTGCAAGTATAATATGTTTATGTCGGATCGAGGAGGTAAACATTTATGAGAAGTATTTTAATCAATGGTGAGGTGGCTTACAATGCTCCCTCCCAGATATTTAACAGTGTCACCTTCAGGGAAATTCTTGCCGAGCTGATCAATGACTCCGAAGAAAAGAAGAATTCGCTTTTGTCTCTTTTCGAACCCTTCTTAAGAAATACAGACACGATGGAGACTTCAAGAAAATACGATATCGACGGTATCGTCGAGCTTCTTCTTGCGTTGACGATAGATCCTATTGAGAAAATCGACGGCTCATCCTACTATTCGTTTCCCAAAATGAGCAACAAAAGGGAGCTCCTTGTGAGGTTTGTTGAAAGCCTGTTTTCCCTGTGGAGAAACAAGCACAGGTTCATAGTCAAGAGAGACGAATACACGCCAAACAGATTTGACAGGATCTTCAAGCAGATGGTCCTCGTAAGAACTAACACTGATCTAAAGAGCCTGGTACTGAGCCTCTACAGGCAGATTCTGATAAATGTATCGGACATCAGGCTCAAGATTCTCAGACAGGAGCCCGGCGGAGCCCAGGTGGGTTTCATCGTAGACAACCCCGAGGTAGATAAAAGAGCTAGGGTCCCCGGAGCAGACTGGTTGTACGGAATGGCCTGTGTTTGGAGCATTGTCTTCGAACCCCCGGTCATATTTTACACAAGGTCCAATAAGAGGCATGGGCTTTTCGAAGTCCGTGACAAACCAATTCTAAGCAAATTGAATATCCCGTCATCAAACGATTGGTTTCTCTTTCCAATTCACGTAGGTTCGAAACTAATCGACGTTGTTGTGAATAAGGAGTATCTTTCTCTTGCGGCCGGGCTCGGAAATCTCTTCGAGTTGGCCAGTTTTGATATCGTAAAAAACAAGAAGCCCGATGGAATATATATTTTAGGGATAGACAACTCATTCTTCGAAAAGAAAGAAGACTTCAACGGAGTCATATACAGGGAGGACGACGGCACCTACATTGGAATAGTGGGAGACGATCCTTCTATAGACTACTTCGGGTATATGAAAAAGATGATCCTCACTATTCATAATCTTCTTGTTATCGACGAAGGGAGACTGCCAGTTCACGGGGCCCTTGCACACATAAAGCTTAGGAATGGGAAAAAGGCCAACGTAATGCTTATCGGAGATAGCGGAGCAGGTAAATCAGAGACTCTCGACGCACTGAATAGACTTCATGCCGAAGTTTCTGAAGTCAACATATTGATTGACGACATGGGATCTTTAGATATTACCTCTTCGGGTTCTGTGATTGCCTACGGTACAGAAACGGGAGCCTTTGTTCGCCTAGATGATCTTCAACCCGGGTATGCGTACTCTACTATGGACCGTAGTATCTTCATGAATCCCAACGAGATCAATGCCCGGGTAATCGTTCCGTACTCAAACTACACCGACATCATCAAGCCCACGAAAGTTGACTACTTTCTGTATGCAAACAATTACGACGAAGACAAAGATAGCGATCTAAGAATCTTTAAAGACGCTGAGGAAGCGGCAGCGGTATTTTCGAATGGTGCAAGAATGGCTAAAGGGACGACCACCGAGAAAGGACTCACTTACAGCTATTTTGCAAACCCATTTGGCGCGATTCAACGGAGAGAAAGACATGAAGTGATAGCAGATCGCTATCTAAAAGCTATGATAGATTCAGGAGTAAGGGTCGGAGAAGTTAGGACCAGGCTAGGGATCCCCGGATATGAAATGGAAGGGCCATTAATGGCTGCTAAGGCATTACTCAAAGCAATAGACGAACAGAGCTGATCTGGTGAAAACATGAAATACAATACTTTTTCGTGATTGAGAGTTTACAAATGAGGGGTGGTAGAGTTGCCCAGGACTGTAGTTGAAGTGAAGGATTTGAAGAAGTATTACGGTGAAACTAAAGCAGTTGATGGAATCGAATTCGATCTGAGAGAAGGCGAAGTACTCGCCATTCTTGGACCGAACGGAGCAGGAAAAACCACAACAGTCGAGATGCTGGAAGGATTGAGAAAGCCAGATCATGGAACCATAGAATACTTCGAAGAAAGACTTCCTCCTTCAAGTGATAGAGTGAAGGAGGAAATTGGAGTTCAGCTCCAGTCTTCGAGTTTCTTTGAGTATCTTTCCGTGAAGGAGACTCTAGATCTCTTCAGAGGTCTTTACAGGAAAAGCATTCCTTCCAAGGATTTGATAAGAGAAGTCTCTTTGCAGGACAAAGAGAAGACGTACACCAAGAATCTCTCTGGAGGCCAGCTTCAGCGATTGGCAGTTGCGGTAGCACTGGTCAACGATCCTAGAGTGGTGTTTTTGGATGAACCTACGACCGGTCTCGATCCTCAAGCGAGAAGAATGTTATGGGAAACGATTTCGGTCCTCAAACAGCGTGGGAAAACGATAATTCTCACTACCCACTACATGGAAGAGGCCGAGAGATTGGCAGACAGGATTATGATAATGGATCAGGGCAAAATCATCGCCAGGGGAACGCTCTTTGAGTTAATAGATTCTATAGAAGTGGAGAACATAGTCACGTTTAGTGTGCGGGGAGATGGTCCTATTCCAAATGAGTTCCTTGAGATTGAAGGTCTTCAACACACAGAGAACCGCGAGTATTCGGTAACGACAAGGGATGTGGAGAGAACTCTTGGAAGGCTATTCGAGAGATCCAAGAGATTCGACTTGCTTCTGGATGATGTAACGATTAGAAAACCCAACCTTGAAGATGTATTCATAACGCTCACGGGCAAAAAACTGAGAGACTGAGGTGATTCCATGAGCAGGATATGGAATTTCACTTCAGGCCTTTTCAAAAGTGAAATAAGAGAGTTTCAGGTTATGTTCTGGAGTTTCATATTTCCTCTGATTCTCTATTTCATTTTGACTTCCGTGTTTGGTTCTCTCTATGGAGATGATACTCAGGGGATAAGTTTCAGAGTAGGAATCGTCAGGGAGGAATCCCTTTCAGGTCTTGGAATGATCCTCGACGAAGTTATAGAAGATATTTCCTCCGAGAATGGGCCCTTTGTCAAAAAGGAGTATGGATCAATAGATGAGGCGTTGATTGATCTCAAGGAAGGTAAGCAGGATATCGTTCTTGTCATTCCAGAAGGGACCAGCGCAAAAATTGCAAGCGCCGCTGTTGTTCAGACTGGAGAAGTCGCTCTGCGGGTTCATTATGTCAGCGGAAAGGATTCGTCTTCCATTGCTTCTAATGTCCTCTCTGAAATAATAAACGAAGTGAATCTGGAGATAAGACGTCAAAGTGGCGGAGAGTATGTCGACGTTGTTACTGAGGCGAAAACCGTTTCGGCGAGAGAAGAAAAACCTTTCGACTACAGGGAATACATCTTTCCGGGAGTAGCCTTGATGATGATCCTCTCGGTAGCTCTTTTCAACAGTCCAATAGGACTGATCCAATACAGGGTATCGGGTGTCAACAAGAAGCTCTACACAACGCCTTTGAAACCCTTCGAATACTTCGCGGGTCACTTCGCCAAGCTGATTTTCACGATGCTGATCTCTTTGACCTTACTGTATTTAATTGCGACTTTTGTATACAATGTGCGAGGTCCAATACTGGATATCAGATTCATTCTTACACTTCTCTTCTCAATGGTGGTAACGATTTCCTTCGGACTGATGATCGCATCTTTCTCCAAGAAGCTCTCCACTGTGACAGTTCTTGGGCAGACTTTATATCAGCTGATGATGTTCCTTGGTGGTCTTTACTTTCCCGTCTTTGATCTCCCGTGGGGAATTCGCTGGTTGGTGTACGCTCTACCAACAACCTATCTTGTCGAACTGAGCAGAAGGGTAATGGGATATCAGTTTGCACCGGTTTCTTTGTTCTGGCTGATCTTAGTGCCAATCATTTGGACAGCCTTTTCGACCGTAATTTTCGTAATCAACTTTAAGAAGGTGATGGGCTATGAGTAGGAACAGTCTTAAACCGGTATTCATTGCCTTTGCAAAGGAAGCTTTCAGGAACAGATTGGAAATCTTCTTTACACTCTTCTTCCCGATGATATTTCTCCTTCTGTTCGGATTCTTCTTCGGGGGGTCCGAGAGTTATCAAAAGGTTTCAGTTGGTCTGTATCAGACGGGACCATACGATATTTCCGCGGTTATTGAGGAAAGCGGAGCCTGGAATCTGCGTCTGTACGACGGGGAAACGGATATCGGGGAAGCTGTCAAGAATGGAGACATTCTTCTCGGTATGATATTCAACGGGGAGAAGATCACCTATCTTCATCAGGAAGGTAATCTAGAGCAGCAAAGCACTATCGAAATGGCTCGAGCAAGCATTTCGGCCGCAGTGGAAAAGGAAATCAACAACGCCAGGTCTTTCATAGTCGTGGAGAATATTCCCGAAACAGCCGGTAGAATTCGCGCAACAGACGCAGATTATACAATGTCAGGAGTAATAGCCATCTCACTTCTTTCGGCAGGGATGTTTTCTGTGATTAGTGTTTTTGGGAGATACCGTAAGAGGGGAGTCCTCGATAGATTCAAAATTACTCCTCTTAGGCCCTTCACTTTTGTCCTTGGCAGCACCCTTACTAGATTTCTTGTAAGTCTGGTTTCCATAGTTCTCATCTTGGTTGTCAGCAGACTGTTGTTCAGAACTACTTTTCAAATAGACTGGCTTCCGTTTCTAGTATCGATTCTGTCCTCGACTCTTGGAATGATGGCACTTGGTCTGTTTCTCACATTGTTGTTCAGAAATCCAGAGACTGCCGATACCGCCGCGAGTATATTGATGGTGATCATGGTTTTCCTTGCGGGAATCTATTTCCCACTCTCTTTCTTGCCCGACTATTTGAGAGTAATATCCATGTTCCTTCCAGTAAAATATGTGGCCGAGCTGATTAGGCATTCACTTGGAATTGAATTTGTGTCAACTTCATATTTCGTTATTACCAATCTTGTGCTTTTTCTAAGTGGTGTTGTACTGTTGTATTTCACCGGGAAGCGTTATCTTAGCGCTTCTTAGGTTTGATAGCGAGTATCTGTGTTTTCTGTAGGAAGAAAATAGGGATGAATACATGATTTAGAGTAACAGAAGGGAGGCTTTTTGAGTGAGTGATACAGTAAGAATTGCTGAAGGGATCTACTGGATAGGAGTTAACGATTTTGAGACTAACCTCTTCGAAGCGCTTTGGCCGCTTCCAAGAGGAGTATCTTACAACTCATACATTCTGATAGACGACAAGGTTGTCCTTATCGACACGGTTAAAGGTCCGTTCTTCTCAGATTTTCTCGACAAGATCAGGTCGCTTCTTCCCGAAGGAAGAAAGGTTGACTATCTTGTGGTCAACCATATGGAGCCAGATCACTCTGGATCGATAAAAGTTCTGAGGGAAGCCTTTCCAGAGATAAAGATAATCGGGAACGAAAAGACAAAGGGAATGTTGGATGCTTTTTACGGAGTGACTGACAACGTTGTAACCGTGAAAGATAGTGATGAGCTTGAGATAGGTTCAAAGACACTCCAGTTTCATATGACTCCTATGGTTCACTGGCCCGAGACAATGATGACTTTTGAGAAGACAACTGGACTACTTTTCTCGGGAGATGCATTTGGGGGTTTCGGAGCCCTCAACGGAGGAATCTTCGATGATGAAGTCGATGTGGACTACTTTGAGGATGAGGTTCTTAGATATTTTTCCAACATCGTTGGAAGATACAGTTCGATGGTCCAGAAGGCATTCGAAAAGCTTAAAAATGTAGATATAAAAGTCGTCTGCGCAACTCACGGACCTGTCTGGAGGAAAAATCCTTCAAGAATTATAGAGCTTTACGATCGCTGGAGCAAAGAGGAAACCGAAGAGGGAGTAGTTCTTGTTTACGGTTCGATGTATGGAAACACCCAGAAGATGATGGAGGCGGTAGCATCCGGATTGGTCAAGGGGGGCGTAGATAAGATCAGGGTCCACAATATCTCTACCACACATATATCTTTCATAATTAGAGATATCTGGAGATTTAGAGGTCTCGTATTGGGAAGCTGCACATACAATATGGAGCTCTTCCCTCCGATGAAACAACTGGTTAGTGCGATAGAGAACCGGATGATGAAGAACAGAAAGATCGGCGTATTTGGATCTTATACATGGAGCGGAGGAGCTCTCAAGGAGCTTCAAGAGTTCGCTTCGAAATCAAAATGCGATCAGGTCGGCCCGGTGATTGAGGCGAAGAGCTGTCCGACACAGGAGGATTTGGAGAAGTGTGTCGAACTTGGTTTGAACATGGCTTCCGCAATAAAGAAGTAGATCGAGTGGATTTGCAGTTATCAGTTAACCGGCTCAGGAGATCTCGCGGTCAATCTCATTTTGCTACACAAGACGATCCTTTTTAGTGAAGAATATTCGTCGAAGCCGACGATAACATTCAGTTTGGAGCCTCCTGAATTGCAGAGGCTCTTTCTTTTCTTCTGAGCTGTTACTGTTATTTGTCGCATTTTTGACCCAAACCGAGATATTTTCCCTTCGGTCTTCACATTTATTGCTCTGAAGTTCTTTGGTTATCAATCACAAATGAAGCCGGACGGTCGAAAATCTAGATTTACGAAGTCGAATCTTTTGAGGAGAATTTCTCGGATCTTCTTTTAATCTCTATCCCTGGAAACATTGGCAATACCAGTCGGGCTCATTTGGCATTCAAATCTCCAGATGATGTACTGCTTACAGACTAACTCAAATGAACTCGCCGCTTCCCATTATAAGGAATTTAGCAGTAGAAACTATTACGGATAATTATCTCCTTGTAAGCTTCTACTCAACGATGAATGATGATAGCAACGAAGTTGGCTGTCTGTTTAATCTCTCTTTAATTGGATGCGGGTTAAACTACGATGATCGAAAAAGTAGAGGGAGGTTGTGAATTATGAAAAAGCTTTCATTGTCCATCATACTATTGATTACACTTTTCTTTGCCGGGTGCATGGAGTTCCCCTCACAGGAACCTGACATAGGTACTGTAAGAGTCTTTCTTACCGATGCAGTAATTCCCGTAGAGGACATCGATTCCTTGATGGTAAGGATTGAGAGTATTTCACTTTACGGAGATGAAGATCAGCCGGTTGTTATTTCAGATACGCCTTTCGAAGTGGATATCGTCACTCTGGTCGGAGCAACGTACGAATTGCCCAATACAAGCAGCGTCTCAGGCATCTACAACCAGTTGAGAATGGAGGTCGGAGCCGCGACTTTGACTGCCAATGGTGAGATCTTCCCTGTTACTGTCAACTCAGGGTCGCTAAAGATAAACGATCTCGATTTGACGATTGATGAGAACGCAACTACAACAATTGTGCTTGATTTCGACTTATCTAAGTCCCTGATCATAAATGGACGTTGGGAAGATCTCAAGATTGAAGAGGACAACGGAGGTATCAATTCTCGCAAAGACAAGGTCCATATGACTCCTGTCCTTCATGTGCGCCACGGCAGCCTTTTTGACGTAACCGGAGTTGCCTCTTCAAGCATTTACCCTCTTCTCGTAGCGCTCTTTCCTGAGAATGGAGGCGAGGCACTTACAACGTTTACCCATGAGGACAATCCAATTTGGGATCAGGGAGAATTCAGGTTCTGCAAAGTCGTTTCGGGAGATTACAGGATAGAGTTCTTCGACAATTACACAGATGAAGGTTTTTCGATTGACGAGAGCGAGTCCAGATATCAGCCTTTGTTTGTGACAGTGGTGGATAGAGACGTAGATCTTGGTACAATTGTTCTTGTGGAGAAATAGGTTCTGTTGACGCTGCTCTTGAGATGACATAAGAGCCCTTCTTCTTCACTAGCGTGGCAAGGTGCAACGCGCAGAGTTTCTCGAAAAAGATGAGCATATGGAGGTTACATGAAGAAAATCGTCTGGATCTTGATAATAATATCTCTCTTTTTCTCCTCCAAGATTCTTTCTAACGTACTAATTGAGGGCGAGAGATCTTTGCTGGATTATCTAGTCGAGGGGAAGGCCCTGAATATGGCGGTTGATATCTCTCTGATTCAGAGTGTCCAAGAAAAGGTTCCAGGAGAGATTCAAGCGGTTTTTCTTCTACCCGAAGGGTCGGTAAGAGTCATTACCGATTCCCATTTTGTCACGCTTTCGGAAACCGGTGAGATTTATGAGATTTATGAGATCACTGGATCGGGTACCACTTTGAAAGTTGGAATCATAGATGCGCTTTCTCTCGTATCTGTTCAGACAAGAGAGAATGTATTTGGCATCTTCCTGGTGCAGGAAGAGAATTCTTACTTCTGGCATGTTGTGACCGGGACTAGGACCTTCAGGCTCGCAAGCAGTTTTGCCTCTACTCTTAGTATAAAGTCAAATGAGGAAGCACTGGAAGAGATAAACAAGGGGTTGCAGAGATCTGAGGAGGTAAGGGAAAATCAGCATCCTTCCGAAAAGCCGGGTAAACCAGAAGATCCCGGAAAACCGGAAGATCCTGGAAAGCCTGATGATCCAGGTCCGCCAAATACACCTCCGGGAAAAGAAAACGGAAAGAAATGATGTCCTATGAAGTTACTGGTAGTTGAAGATGAGAAAAAGCTTCTTGAGAATGTGGCTGCTTTCCTCGAACGCAAAGGATTCCTTGTAGATACTGCGCAGGATGCAGAAGATGGGCTGGATCTAGCGCTTGAGAGAAACTATGATTGCATAATTCTTGATGTGATCTTACCCGGAATGGGCGGATATGAATTCTGCCGCTTTCTCAGAGAAGAGATCGGCTCCGACGTACCAATAATCATCATCACTGCCCTTGGGGAAATTGACAGCAGGATCGAGGGTCTCAAGATAGGAGCGGATGATTACTTGCCGAAACCATTCGACCTGAGAGAGCTTGAGGCAAGAGTCAGAGCGCTTATCAGGCGGAACCAACTTAGAAGTGAGCCTGTAATTCGATATGGGCCGTTGACATACGATTCAAGGAGCGGTGTTTTTAGTTGTTCGAAGAAGGAACTGTCGCTTACTTCCAGAGAATCCTCGATCCTAGAGCTTTTTTTAAGGAATCCCGGAACGGTCTTTAGCAGAGAGGAAATTACAGACAAGATCTGGGAAACTGGATTCGAGTCTCGGAGCAATATTGTCGACGTTTACATTCGATACATCAGAAGGAAGCTAGAGGCTGCAGGAATTCTAGATATTATACAGACGGTACCGGGAAAGGGGTATGGGTTGAGGAGAATGCGGGATGACGGTTAAGTCGAAAATCACTCTACTGTACCTCTTTACTTATGGTAGTATAGTCGTTTCGCTTGGACTGACCGTTTTCTTCGTTCTTAAAAATCTCGAGATGCGCAGAATAGACAATCTCTTAATTTCCTTCCACAATGACATTGTCAATACTTACAAATACGCAGGCGAGGAGAACAGACTGTTGACTCTTGCCGGGGATGAAGATCTGGGGTTTGCCATTTACACTGATGAAGTTCCGATTGCCAGTTTCCGTGCCGAACCGGAGTTTTTTAAGGCAGTAACCGGAAGCGGAACTAAAGGAGATTACCGATTTAGATCTTCATTTGAGATAATTGAAGGAAAGGAAGAAAAGTTCGTGACTTTCTACGATTTGGATGAGTCTCAGAAATATCTCAGATTTGTTTTTGTGACGATCGTAATCTTCTCTCTTCTGACCCTTCTGATTGTTAGCGTACTCGGAATGGTGTTCACCAGAAAACTCATAAACCCTTTTGAAGAGGCAGGAAATCAGCTAGAGCGAATCAGCAGGAGTGGTCTGAAGAACTCTCGAGTCGAGCTTAGGAAGACCGGCGAAGAAGTTTCAAAACTTGAACGTGAGATCAACAAATCACTGATCAGAATCGA
This sequence comes from Mesotoga sp. H07.pep.5.3, assembly GCF_002752615.1. Classification (NCBI taxonomy): domain Bacteria; kingdom Thermotogati; phylum Thermotogota; class Thermotogae; order Kosmotogales; family Kosmotogaceae; genus Mesotoga; species Mesotoga sp. H07.pep.5.3. The sequence goes on along the minus strand of NZ_AYTV01000025.1, from coordinate 295,197 downwards.
ACAGTTGATAGAAGATGCGAAGCAGATGTCATCTAAGATTGCCCACGAGTTGCGTACACCGCTAGCAGTAATGAAAACAAATCTACAACTCTCTCTTACCAAGGATTTTTCTGAAGAGACAATGCGCGAAGCATTGAAATCGACTTTGGGAGAAGTTGATAAACTCATCCGATTGTCTGAAGATTATCTGCTTCTATCCCGCACTGAGAGTTCATTGCCGATCGAGAAAAATCTTATTGATCTCTCTCAGCTCTTGCTCCAGACAGTTGAAAAGATTTTAATGATTCATTCCGATAAAGATCTGGAAATCGATATTGCTCCAGATATAGTGATTAGAGCTTCCGGCTACATGCTGGAGCATGTGATCATCAATCTGCTCGACAACGCCTGCAGATACACAACCGACGGATCAGTAGAGGTCAAACTGATTTCCGATGAACATGGTTCCTTTCTCTCGATTTCGAACACGGGAAAAGCTATCGATTTCGTTGGAAGCGAAGAACTCGAGGAGGCCAAGCAAATTAAGGGGTACGGACTGGGCCTTCGGGTGGTCAGGTCAATCCTCAGGGCGCATGGTTTGAAGCTTGATTACACTCATCTGGATGGAAAGAATATCTTCGTGATTAATTTTCCCTTCGAAGAGTGAAGATTTAGCCTAAACTTACATTTTGATTGTAGCATTCTGTCGCGCCGTAGTCGCCTATATGGATTTCTTAGAAATGCTCATCGAATGGTGTAGGAGGTAGAGAATGAAGCTTAATGATTTCAAACTGGAAGTCTATTTTGGAAAGCATGAGTTTAGTGCGCCTTATCTTCTTGCACAGTCGGACTGCGAAGCCATGACAATTAAAGAATTGCTGCAAATGGCAGGGGAGAGCTCGTCCGAGTTTCTCGATACATGGCTTGGATACACTGAAGTTTCGGGCCATCCGATATTGAGAAAGGAGATCTCCCGCCTGTACTCGACTGTTGGAGAAGAGGATGTTCTTGTTCATTCCGGGGCGGAAGAGGCGATCTTCAACTTCATGAATGTTTTCCTTCAGAAAGGCGACCATGTGATCTGCCAGTTTCCAGTTTATCAGTCACTGTACGAAGTTGCCAACGCAATCGGATGTGAAGTGACCCGCTGGGAACTGAGAAGAATTGGGGAAGAATGGAGTTTTGATGTAGATGAACTGAAGGATCTTGTTCGCCCAGAAACTAAACTGGTTGTGATAAACAATCCTAATAACCCGACCGGATACCTTGTTTCTAACAGAGATCTGGCGAAGATCGCTTCCGTTACAGAAGAAAGGGGGATTTTCGTTTTCTCCGACGAGGTCTACAGAGGGCTTGAGCTTGATCAATCTATAGAAAAACAGAAGTCCTTTGCAGATATCTCCGACAACTCCCTTGCACTTGGCGTGATGTCAAAATCCTACGGATTGGCTGGCTTGAGAATCGGCTGGGTAGTATCTCACAACAAAAGTGTCCTGGAATCAATGACCAGATTCAAGCACTACACTACGATCTGCAACAGCGCACCGTCTGAATACCTCGCGAAGAAGGCCCTTCAAGTTGGCGATAAACTTCTTAAAAGAAATAGGGAGATTGTCTGTCAGAACTGGGAATATGCGGAACGCTTCTTCGGCAAGTATTCTTCATTGTTTAGTGTATCAAGACCTAAGGCCGGGCCAATTGCCTTTGTAGGGTTTCTCCGAGGAGACGTTGATCGCTTCTGCTCCGAGCTCCTTGACAATTCCGGAGTTCTGCTTCTTCCTGGATCGATGTATGATTACGAAGGCAGCTACTTCAGGATGGGATTCGGCCGAAAGAGCTTCGCTGAAGGGTTGGACCGGCTGGATGAGTTTCTGGAATCATTTGATTAATGATTATTCATTTAAGCGGCCACTGTCGTCTACGTGTGAATAATAGATCAGTTCGACAAAGCCAAAGGGATTGCAGATTCTCGGGCGAGATTCCTTAATCTGCCGGCAACAGCTAGACAGGTTGACTTTAACAATTTCTCGTGGTAAAATAATTATTAAAGACGCTTTCGGAGCGTCTTTTTTCTTTCCCCTATGATTCCAGATGAAACTCTGATCGCCGAACGGAGAGATGACCTCTTAGAGCCATCCAGCCGTTCTTGCTCTTTCAATCTATCCACTAGGCTTCGCGGAAAACGGGGAACCGACAGTTGATACAGCTGATAAAGTTCTTTTAATTCTAGTAACTTGGATCTGAAACTTTTAACTGTTCGCGCTTTTCGCGTAATGGATCGAGATCCTGGCCAAAGGCAAACCAGGATGACGTCAAGGGAGTAGGACTGTGATTCTGCGGAGCCTACCCCAATGAGCCTGCCCTGAAAATCTCTTATTTAGGGCTCCTGTTTGGGGTCCCCTGTTCAGGGGTTCTGTCTGGGGATCTTGTTCAGGGTCATCCCAAACTTGTTTCGGGATCTGGGTTTCGATCCTATCGATGCACGGATCCGAGGTTTTGACGAAGAACGGGTCCGCGATTTGGGCGAGAAGGACGGTTTTTCACAGCGTTCAGCGTCTCCTAGCAAGCGCACAGCGGCTTTCAGAGCACAAGATTCTGAATCAAGTTCAGAATGACGGGATGCGGCGTTTTTTTCGGAATAACCAAGGCTATCATTCCCGTCAGGACCTTTCAGAAGTTTCAACATTGTCATCCCGAACTTGTTTCGGGATGGTTTCGATCCTATCGAAGTACGGATCCGAGGTTTTGACGAAGTACGGGACCACGATCTTGGCCGGCCAACAAAGGACGGCTCTTTGCAGCGTTCAGCGTCTCCTAGCAAGCGCAAAGCGGCTTTCAGAGCACAAGATTCTGAATCAAGTTCAGAATGACGGGATGCGGCGTTTTTTTTCGGAATAACCAAGGCTATCATTCCCGTCAGGACCTTTCAGAAGTTTCAACATTGTCATCCCGAACTTGTTTCGGGATCTGGGTTTCGATCCTATCGAAGTACGGATCCGAGGTTTTGACGAAGTACGGGACCACGATCTTGGCCGGCCAACAAAGGACGGCTCTTTGCAGCGTTCAGCGTCTCCTAGCAAGCGCAAAGCGGCTTTCAGAGCACAAGATTCTGAATCAAGTTCAGAATGACGGGATGTGGCGTTGTTTTTCGGAATAACCAAGGCTATCATTCCCGTCAGGACCTTTCAGAAGTTTCCAACATTGTCATCCCGAACTTGTTTCGGGATCTGGGTTTCGATCCTATCGAAGTACGGATCCGAGGTTTTGACGAAGTACGTGACCACGATCTTGACCGGGCAACAAAGTCGGCCTCTCCTCATGCCGAAGACACATTGCGTCCGCCAATGTTCTTCGGCGTATCATTCCCAAATGTTATCAAGTGATCTTCGTGAAGCAGTTTTGTGCAGCTTCTGTCGAGATACAGTTGTCATTTTGCGGAATATCCTGATAATTTGTTAACATTGTAACGTGCCTTTTCCATTTTGGCAATTGTGCATTTCAGTTAGGTCAGACCAACGAGGTGGGAGCACGAGTTCAGAAGAAGGCTTTTTGTTTCATACTCGAGGAATTGACTTGATCGAGACTTGCAAAAGTAGAAAAGAAGGCGATATTTTCGAATGGCCTGTGAAACAACAGCCCGATGGGGGGGGAGAAATATGGAGAATGAAAAAAAGACAGTTCGCAGGTTTGTTTTCAAGTTGTTCAAGGTTTACTGGAAACGGGAACTGCTGGCTGCAGTTCTAGTCGGCGTGATGATTGCACTTGCAGTTGTCTTTCCGCTCTTGATAAGGCTGCTAATAGATGTAGTTATCCCTTCTGGCGACATGGACCTTCTCGTAAAGTACGTTTTGCTTGTCGTCGGGCTCTGGTTTGGAAGCTTGATATTTACTTATTTTGGCGAGGTGGTTTTTGAAACCACGGCCCTCATGGCAAAATCGGATTTGCGAAAGCAGTTGCTAGAAAAGATGTTTGTTCTTCCTTTCGACTTTTTCCACAAGAATAAAACCGGCGAGCTCGTATCGAGATTGATATCTGATCTGGAACTTGTAGGAACTGTTATAGCGCAGGTGTTCCCGATACTGTTATTGGGAGTCGTTCAAATAACGGCGATTCTAGCAATCATGTTTGCTTTTAACTGGAAATTGACTCTTTTGCCCCTAGGCTTCATCGTGTTTTCCTTTCTTGTGATAATGTTCTTCAATATTATGGTGGAGAAAAGGAGCAAGGTGGAGAGGGAAAAATTCGGCGAACTGGCAGGAGTCACAAGTAACATAATCGATAATATGAAACTGATCAGAATCGCTATGCCATTTGCCTGGGTCATGAATTTCTTCGATCGTTTTCAAGGAGACCATATTTATGCGGGCAAGAGGTTCATAAAGTCAATAAAAATCGCCGGTACACTCAAGACGTCGATAAACGGACTTATTTCCTTTTCACTGCTTGCCTATGGTGGTTACCTGGTAATGAAGGGTGAGATTACCGTAGGAATTCTGATGACTTTCTGGGCTTACGTTCAATCATTATTCAACCCTATTCAGCTGCTCATGCAGGTGAACATTCTTCTAAGGCAAAGCTGGGGAGGACTCCTAAGAACAATCGAGGTGCTGGAAGCTCCTGAAGAAGAAAGGAGCAACAGTAGTCCTAAGTTAGAAGATGTACGGAGCATTTCTTTAGAGAACATTGCGTTTGGCTATGGCAACAAGCAAATTCTAAAAGGTCTATCTCTTGAATTGAGGAAAGGGGAAATCACAACGCTGGTAGGCGAGAGCGGCGCCGGCAAAACCACTACTCTGAATATTCTTATGGGACTTCAAAAACCCCAGTCGGGAACCATTTACATAAATGGCGATCCGGTATCGAATTCTGCATTACTCAGACCCTATATAGGCTTTGTGGAGCAGACACCAACTTTATTTGAAAAATGTACTCTCCTGGAAAACATTACCCTGGGTAGATCGATTTCTAAAGCCAGTTTGGAAAACATCTTCGAAAGAACAAACCTGGACGTATTGCTGAGAAGATTCGAGAATGGACTCGACACATTAGTTGCAGACATTCAGCTTTCTGGCGGTGAGAGACAGTTGGTCGCGCTGGCCAGAGCACTGGTCTCGAATCCACGACTGCTGATTCTTGATGAGATCACGGCAAATATCGATTCAAAGACTGAAGAAATAATTCAGAATACTCTTTTGGGTCTGAGATCTGAAGGCATAATCGTGCTGATGGTTGCTCATAGATTATCAACGGTCCTACTGAGCGACAGAGTGGCGCTAATCAGTAATGGGGTTATTGTTGCAAGTGGAACTCACAACGAGCTGTTGAAGACCAGTTCCGAATACAAAAAGCTTTACTCGCTTCAGCTGATAAAAGATGAATAGAAGGATAATTGGTCAAGCACCGCTAGGTGCTTTGTGAAAGCCCCGGACTGAAAGATATCAGGCAGGCTTCATGGTGTGCGTTTCAAATGAGAAAAGATCGGGATGCGGGTGTAGCGCATGGCTCATGATGCCGCAGGGGAAAGGCATGAATACTGACTTTAACCCCCCGGACTACTCTTCCTGAAGTCGTCGAAGGCACCATGAAGGCATGGAAGAATCTCGGAACAGAGTCAAGGGAGAAAGATTGTTTCACCTTTTGTCCCCAATAACTTATCCTGGCGGCGTTTTTCCACATTACGATCTGATCTATCAAGGACGCACCCTTAAGTATATTTCGAGAATGCTCTTCGTGCTAATTGCAGCTTCAGACCCGCGATTTTCCAGTTCGAAGAGAACGAAGACGGGCCATTTAGCCCGTCTACACTAGAAATCAAAATTGTATCTTCCTGCCAGATGAAAGTGAGGAAAGAACGTCGAGTGTCTTGCCAGCTGATCTCCAAGGTTGAATCCCACATTTATGATTGAAGTTGCCAGCTCGAGACTGAAGTCGCTCATGTCGAAGCCTGCTCCGATGTGGGAGACTAGCGGAAGATACTTTATGTCTCGAGCTGCAAGGATGCTAGACAGTTCAGTCATCGCCGTTACCTTGAAGAAGACAGGCGGAAGAGAAGACGCGAGATCTTCGAGTCCCAGTTCGGCATAAAGTCCTATGAGTGATTGCGTGGGGTCAAGAGAATAGAATTCCATTTCCTCAAAGCCGAATCCGAAGACCGGAACATCTGCAATAATGCCTAAGACGGGTTTGCTAAACAACATCCAGCCTACCTGAGTCCTCCCGAAAAACTGGAGATCAAATTCCTTCGTCTGTCTGTTTTGGTTGAGAACAAACCCCATACCAACGGAGAAATGAGTGGCAACCAGTGCCGAGGCCATTCCCAGAATCAAAACAAATACTGCAATTCGTTTCACTATCACACCTCCTGTAGGTTCAAATCAATATCTCAGCCTTGCGGCAATTTCGCAATCAAGTAGTTCCTTATCTACCACCACTACTTTGCCGTCGTTGTTTACGACACTCCTTACGATCCACGGACCTACGTTTCTAACCTCTCTGCTGTCTTTGACTGCATGTGTATATACGAGCTCTCTCCCAAGCACGTACCCCCTCTTTCTCTCAGTTGGGTTAATGAAAAGGGTATCGATCCTTCTATCATTTGCTGCTTTAGAGACTTCTGTCCATCCTTCAACGTATTTCTCGAAATTCTCTTTCGCGTTGTGAAGAAATTCCCTTCGGATCTTTCGGCTCTCGCTCTCTATAAGCTTCGAGGCATCTTCCTGTAGCTGCTTCTCTTGATTAAGGGTTTTCTGGACGAAGACAGGGTATGCATAAGGCAATAATTGCCTCGCTTCGTTTTTGAACTTCTCCATAGTCTCGTTAAAGGAAGAAGAGTAATAGATGACTAGATAGTTAACATCTTTTGGAAGATCTTCGTCGTTCTTTATCAGTGAGGCAATCTTCTGAAGAAATCTTCGGTTCTCTTCTTCTTTTGCCCTGCCGACTTTCTCCGAAGCGTTGCCGTGGTACATCGCTCCTGAGGAAGGTGAGGGAGAGTATTCCTCTATATACTCCTGTTCCTTTTTCCTAATGAATTCATTTTCAATACTCTTTATTAACGAAAGCTTGTTGCCATCCATCGCATAGAAAGATGACTTCTCTCTCTCCAACGATACGATCAGGGCGTCTATGGACGAACTTGAAAGCCAGATCAACTGATCAAGATCAAAAGTCTTGCCTATGTATATCTCTTTCTCCGGTACCTGTGAAAGAGGGATGATGCTCAAGCCTTCTATCACCTCATCGGCTTTTACGTCTTCTCCCATGCGGAATTCAACGAAAATCGCCAATCCTCTTCGAAGTTCTTTTGTATTTCCCAAACCAGTAAGAACGGCTTCAACAATTCTTTGATTGATCTTTCCCATTCCAGATAACTTCTCGTCCTTTCTCAAATGCTCAAGGATGAATGACTTAACATGTCTTTCGGCATCGGCTCTTGTCATGTTTTCCATAGGGAAGTAGAATGTGAGAAGATAAGAGTCTGATCTTATTTCCGCCTCTACATTCAGGAGCTTTTCGAGTTCTTTTTCCATCTCAGCTCTTCGAAGAACGCGTGGTTTGAAATCATCCATTGAATCTGCCTCCTTCCATGCTTTCTGGTGGTTTGAAAGAACCTTAGGGCTCTACTGTCTAGAATACATTTGATCTAATCTTGGAACATCCATTCGTTCACATTGGCTGCGACCGTTTCAATTCAATTATAACCCCAGAAAATGTAGTACAATAGTCGCGGAGATGATTCGTTTGGCTAACAGTTTACTATGCTTGCTCCACTCTAGAATGGGGAGAGCCTTTCCGGCCTTAAAAGTTAAAAATTTCAGATACTTCTGGATCGGTCAACTCATATCTGTTATGGGAACATGGATGCAGACAGCTGCTCAGTCATGGCTTGTTCTGACAATTACCGATTCGCCGTTTTTGCTGGGACTCCTCGGAGTTGCTCAGTTTACTCCTGTGCTTCTATTTTCGCTACCTGCAGGAGTCTTCGTCGACCGATTTCCCAAAAGAAGTATCGTTCTGCTGACTCAGACGATCTCCATGATTCTGGCCTTGATTCTTGCAATTCTTGTATTCACAGATTCGGTTCAGTACTGGCATATATTTCTTCTCGCTCTTGGCCTAGGGATGGTAAAGACACTTGATATTCCTGCAAGACAGTCTTTCATGATTGAACTTGTGGGACGTGATGTTGTGCTGAACGCAGTCGCGTTGAACTCAACAGTAATGAATCTGGGAAGAGTAGTGGGCCCGGCGGTTGCCGGGGTCGTTATGGCTCTGGTTGGAGCAGGCTGGTGTTTTCTGGTTAACGGTGTGACTTTCCTGGCTGTGATCTTTGGATTATTGAAGATAGACGTTGAACCTGTAATAAAAAAGCGACCTAAGGGAACCGTGATACCGGATATCAAGGAAGGGCTAGTTTACCTGTTTAGTAAGCCGATACTGACTACGACAACCCTCATTCTGGCTATTGTGAGTACCTTTGGCATGAATTACAGCGTCCTAATCCCTGTTTTCGCGAGAAATCAGCTTGGTCTTGACGCGCAAGGATATGGTCTTTTGATGTCCGCTCTGGGAGTAGGATCCATGCTTGGTGCGCTAATTGTTGCAAGCAGCAGTTCAAGAGGGCCGAATAGAGTTCGACTCTTTGTCGTTCCGTTCATCACATCATTGCTTTTTATGATTATGGCATTCAACAGATCCTATGCCTTTTCGGCTTTGCTGATTGGCTTGATGGGATTTGCGAATATCTTCTTTACAACAACTGCTAACAGTCTTATGCAAATAAATTCCGATAATGAGTTTAGGGGAAGAGTTATGAGCGTATATTCGCTCGTCTTCGCAGGGTCAACACCTATCGGGAACATGTTTGTGGGTTCGATTGCCGACAAGGCCGGTGGAGGCAGCGCTTTCTTCTGGGCCGGCGTTGTAACTTTTTTTCTTGTGGCGGCTACGATTATCGCTCACAAAATAAGGAAGAGATCAGTAAGGGTGAAACCGGAGCAACATCCTGACTGAAGAATCAACCAGAAATGTTGTATAATCTCAATGTTTATATCCGGGGTGATAACATGTCGAGTATTCCCTTCTCCCGGATTTCCAGGTTCTGGGGGCTAAAGAGGAAAATCGTACTTGAAAAAAAGACTAACGCTAGAGCTTTCATTGTGAGGTCTGGCAGTATTTTTTACGTATTGAAGAGGAGGGTCGCATCTCTTCCTTCTAGATCTTGCCAGACTGAGCTTCTTAAATACCTTGTCCAGAGTGGGCTTCCCGTTTCTGCGCCTATTCCCTCGGGAAGTGGTGAGTTCGAGGTGAAGATTGGGAAATATGTATATTCGCTGTTTCCATACATAGAAGGCGAAAAGGCCGATTCCAACATTTCCAATGCCACGCCCGAAATGGCGGAGGAGCTAGGAATCTTCACCGGGAGGCTTCACAGAGTTCTTAAAGAAGCAGAAGGGAGTTTCTTCGAAAGAACTAATCTGCTGAAATCCCTGACCTCTGCAATTAGGTATTTCAACTCGACCGGATCTTTCTTTTCAAGATCAGATATGGAAATGATAGAAGAGTTTTTCACAGATTTCTACAAACTCTATTACAAGCTTCCGGTCCAGATAATCCATGGCGACTATCATCCAGGCAACATAATAGTGCACGAAGGAAAGGTTTCTGGGATAATAGACTTTGATTGCGCGACCAGAGAAGTGAAAGCGCTGGATCTCGCTTATCTTATTCACAGTGTCTTTGCAGAGTTTTCAAGAATGGGTTCACCTTCACTCTTCCTCTACCTGCTTCCTCACTTGCTTGAAGGCTATTGCCTTGAGAACACTCTTTCTTTTGACGAACGGGAGAGCTTGGGTTATCTTCTTGCTGCTATCTCAATAATTCAGATACACTATTTTTCGGCAAACGGACTTTCTGACGAAGCGAATTTTGCATCGACGGTTTTCAGATGGATTTACCTGAACAACCATCGAATAAAGGAAAAGTCCGGACTGGTTCTAACGCGTTCCAAAAAGGCAGTCTGAAGATTTATCGGATAGTGAAAGCCCCTCCATGTTTTCTTGTCTCTCTTGTTCTTACCCGTTTAACAATTGCCTCCATATATGTCATCCTTTCTGCATTGTCTTATCGGATAATTCGTTGATTGTAACGAAGTATCTGCGATCAAATCGACTATAGTTGTAATTCCTCCTAAAGAGAAACCGCATAAGAAGAAATGGAACGATCCATTCGCTCCAAGTGTCTCGAAAGCGATCTCCCTAGGATTCTCAATAATACAAGCACTCATTGACGGATTCATTCTGGTTCGCTTCAATTATTCTTAACTGGTATGGTGCTATCGAAGTTATGGCATATAATCCGTTTATAGGAGGCGGACTATATGATTGGGTTGAAAATTGTGATCGACAGGAACTCCGAAGTCCCTTTTTTCAAGCAGTTAGTTGATCAACTGAGAACGGCAGTAATAAGAAGAGAGATACCTGAGGGGACACGACTCCCTTCCGAACGGGAGCTTTCGAAGCTGCTGAGGCTGAACAGAAGTGTTGTTGTAAAGGCTTACAATGAACTGAAGCTGGACGGACTTCTGGTTTCGAAAACGGGCAGTGGAACATACGTAATTTCGGCCCATCCGCAAAAAAAGGTATTCGACATGATTTCCTGGGGAGAACAACTCAACTCATGGGCTACCCTTCCGGCCGGTCCGGCAAGATGGGTAAACCTTCTCAAAAATCTGTCGGATGGTTGCATACGTCTAGATACAGGTGTGCCTCACGTAGGCGCCGATCAGGTTGATCTGATGAAGGAGATACTTGGAAACCTAACCGATGAGGAACTGATCACTACACTGAATTATCCTTCGCTAAGGGGCCACCCGGAACTCATCAAGTATCTTTGCCTGAGAATGAACAGCTCTGGACTTCACATAAACTCGAGGAACATGCTGATCACTGTGGGCACCGAAGAAGCTATCTATTTGTTATTCTCGGCTCTAGCGAGACCAGGAGAGACGATAGTCATCGAAAACCCGACCTACGTTAACGTAATCAACATCTCGAGAATGTTTCAGCACAGAGTTATCCCTGTAGAGAGGAACTCGGAGGGTTTGAATCTTTCTACACTGGAGAACGTGTTAAATAGAAGCCGGGTAAAATTCATATACACTATGAGCTGCTCGCACAACCCGACAGGGGCAAACATGCCCGAAAGGAAAAAGGAAGCCCTCGTCAAACTCTCAGAGCAGTATTCGGTTCCCATAATCGACGACACTGTGTTTTCCGAAATCCAGTACGATCTTCCTGCACCCAAATCACTCAAGTACTACGACACCCATAACTGTGTTATCGAGATCGGCGGCATTTCTAAGGCCTACGCGCCAGGGCTCAGGATAGGCTGGATAATCGCCGATGAAGCACTGATCGAAAGGCTGATCGAGCCCGTAAGGATGATCTCACTTGGAGTCCCGAATTTCAGTCAGCTGGTTGCAGCCAAGATGCTTTCAACAGGAGAGTATGACGCTTTCCTGAAAAGATATCTAGAACTGTGCCTCAAGAAAAGGGAGACTACGAAAAGAGCTTGTTATAGACATCTTCCTGGTTACATAAGAGTGAACGAGGCTCAGGGGGGCAACTTTTTCTGGCTAGAACTGCCGGGTTCTATGGACGGCTGGAAGCTTGCGGAAGAAGGAATTGAACAGGGTGTTGCCGTCGCTCCCGGGAGTCTCTTCACGTTCGATTCGAGTGGCAGGAGTTTCGTGCGCCTCAACCCTCTGGGGGTTCCGCATGATCAAATCGAAGAGGGAATAAGCCGGCTTTCGAGAGCAATCGAGTCTATTTCAAAGAGAGATAATCGTGAGGAAGGGACGGTTTCAGTGGTAGTTTAGAGTTCGAGACTCAGGAACCATGTGGATGGGAGAAATACCTGTGTGCCCAGAAGAGAAGTAGCGAAGAGCTCCCGGTCATCAGTCTCACGATGGAATGCTCGTAATTGAATTCGGTTATTCTCTTCAAGAAATTCGAGAGACCTCTAATCTTGGGAAGAAGATAACTTCTCTCTCCTATCCGCAATTCTCTGCTGTTCATGGAGACTCTTCCTGCATAACTGGTTTTGGCGCCACTGCCAATTTCCATCTCCGTAACAGTCCCCTCGCCCACTTCGATTCCTCCGTTTAGGGCAATATGTTCAGCGAGAATTTCTCGCTGGATCCCGATGATCTCTGGAACTGTCCTTCCCGAGACAAGTCCATAATCGTCTACAGTCAAGGATGTTCCGCATTTATCACAGATCGCTGAATCTCCTGAGGCTTTGACCGTCTGAAATTCACCACACTTTTCGCAGAACCAGATGATCTTCTCTATCCCTTCTGCTTTGTTCCTGCCCTTGAACATAACCTTCTTCTCTTCCTGCCATCTCCAGTCAGAAGCTTCAGAAAGGAAATCTAGCGCTTCTTTCCCGGCAAAGGACTTGAACTCCACTTCTATCCTTCCCCATCTATGATGATCCGCCCACCTTGGCTTTGTAAGGTATGCCCCACTCATTCTAGCAGCGACAACCGGTACATCGAGCCTCTCCAAGAACCTGTCTGTTCCAGGCGGAACCTCGCCAAACTCGCCATCCCACGTTACAGAACCCTCCGGCATCAGGCCAAGAACTCCACCGTTGCTCACGACCTCAATCATCTTTCTCATGGCGGGGATATCGGGGACACCCTTCCTTTTCTGAATTGTTCCCGCCGCCCTCAAAATCGGTCCCGAAAAAGGGTTGTCGAAATTTCCAGCGGCCACAGCCCATACTATTGGGAAGCTCGTAAGGGCCTCGATCAAAACGGCGTCGATGAAGTAAGCATGATTGCCAATCAGAATAAACGGAGGTCTGGGCAACTTTTCCATGCCTATTCCATAGAGATTGTATCTCTTAATGAAGGGGACCCTGAGAATCGGTCTCAGCGCTCTCCAGATTAGCTTGTCTCCAGGGAGTCTTCTCTTCATCGGATCACACACCTACTTTTCTTCCGGATCTGCTTTGATCGCATCCGTATTGCGGCCAAGAACCCGAAGGGGAAGAGCCCGTCTTCAGCGCGCCCAGTCTACTCCTACCACCAATATCGTTCGAAGTAACGGCATAATACAGTACGCCTTCCTCACTCGTTACAGGTGAACCCAGGCTGTCTTTTCCTATGTATTCGGATGACTCAATCTGCCCAAAAGAGTTCAGTTGGAAGATCTTTGCCTCGCCACGTACGATCACATAAATATTACCATTGGAAGAAGAAATCGGAGTCGCCACTATTTCATCTTCAAGCTCCGTGCTCCATATCAAAGATCCTTCACTGGATATTGCCTACCACTGTCCATAGAACGCACGGGCGAAGATCAACCCCTTATCTCCAACTACCAGACTAGCCGCAATCGCTGAATTTTCAGGATTTTCTGCTATCTGAAGGTTCCACTTCTCGGAACCGTCTACCGGATCAAAGACATAAAGGTGACCATCATGGTATGTACTGTGAACGGTCCGCTCTTCACCTATTGCCGGACTGGAATAGAAGCCGGAAGATATAGTCTCAGTCTCATTTCTCCAGAGAAACTCCCGACCCTTAAGTGCAAAGATGTAGTTTGAATCACTCCCCCGGGTTGTCATTGTGCAAAAAAAGACTGTTTTGTCTATTCCGACTAAAGACTTCGACCAGATCTCTCGTCCGGTTTCGAAGTTCCAGAGTTCCTTCTCGCCTGAAGAGATGCAGTAGAGAACACCGCCATATATTCCAAAATACACGTTGCCAAAGGCATCGAAAGAGGGACTTACCCTGACTGTGGTGGCTCCCGCTTCCTCTGTTCCTCCAAATGACCAATGAAGTACACCTTCACTCGAAAGTTTCATTTGTCTTCTCGAAGTAGTTCCAATATGTTGGTCACCCTCACTGTTAATGGATGCGTCACTGCTGAACCATTCACCGCTGACTGACTTCAAAGCGAAGAGTGTTCTGTGGGATTCTAGACTTGAGGTGAACGAGAATGTTGTGTCCATAGTGTTCACGAAAATCTCTCCATTTCTACCGATTACTGGGCCGCTGAACCGAAAAGACCCATCCACTCCGGAATAAAAACAGCCCAAAACAAGGAAGAGCGAGATGTGGGGCAGATCGTAATTGCTTCCAAAACAACACCTCATTGCTTGTAAGCGTCATTTAGCGAATATCTTGTATCAATCATAACTCATTCATCTCTCGAAACGAAGGTTCTTTTGGGTCCCTCTTAGATTCCAGTTTCGCAGTGTAAACTTCGAGTTGGCGATCGAATCATTTTCCGCTCAGCGTCGATCGTGATTATCCACAGCACTGAATACAAGTCGAGCGAATCATGTCATCCATATTAGAGATATCTTTCTTCAAGACCTAGGGAAAGTGCCATAATATCTTCATCGTCGGGCCAACCAAAGGTTGCACGCCCCTTTATTTGTTGAGTTTTTTGAGATACAATGGGACTTATGGACAGGATCTTCATTGTAGTTTATTTCATATTGACTTTCATATTTATTGTGCTTTCAAAGAGACGGAGGGTACTGATCGCCTTTACCGCAGGTATGATGCTTGTGGCCCTCAAGGTCTCCGAGAGTATGAGAATCGAAACAATTTCTCAGTTCGTGGACTTCAACGCCATATTTCTTCTAATAGGAATGATGGTTATTGTTGCTGTAATTAAATCGACGGGATTCTTTCAGTATGTGGCAGTCAGGACTTTGAAGGCGACAAAAGGTAACATCCTTTTGCTATCGGTGCTATTTTCCGCTCTTATAGCGGCCTTTTCAATGGTTTTGGACAATGTGACTACGATGATCATGTTCATGCCCATCATTTTCTTTGTCGCAGATACTGCAGGATTCAATCCTTTTGGATTCACGGCTGTTATGATTCTCGCTTCAAATATCGGGGGGTGTATGACCCTTGTTGGCGATCCTCCAAACATTATCATAGGTAACGCATCGAAGATTCCATTCTTGACCTTCACCAGTCTTGTGTTTATTCCGCTTGTACTGACATATATAGTTCTAATGCTAATCTCGCGATTCAAAATTCTAAGGGGTCTTTCATCTATTTCGGACAAGAAAGATGAGATTCAAGGACTTAAGCTGGACGGAGTAATAACCAACAGAAAGTTGATGTATGTCAGTCTGGGCACATTGATAGTTGTTGTCATTGGATTTGCAGTTCATAGCATTGTAGATATCGAAATGTCACTATTTGCGGTTTTGGGAGCTGCATTTCTGCTTTTGTATACCGGAAAGGACTTTGAATCGGTGGCAAATGAAGTCGACTGGAACGCCATTCTCTTCTTCATCGGGCTCTTTTC
This sequence comes from Mesotoga sp. H07.pep.5.3, assembly GCF_002752615.1. Classification (NCBI taxonomy): domain Bacteria; kingdom Thermotogati; phylum Thermotogota; class Thermotogae; order Kosmotogales; family Kosmotogaceae; genus Mesotoga; species Mesotoga sp. H07.pep.5.3. The sequence continues at coordinate 279,874 of NZ_AYTV01000025.1, read as the reverse complement.
ACTTGCATATTCTCTTGAAAGCACGGGAATAACAAGTGAACTTTCCGATCTTGCGTTAGGTCTTTCCAGCAACCCCGCAGTTCTTTCTATGCTTATACTCTGGGTCAGTGGAATGATCGCAATGGTGACTGGCGCCATTCCCGTGGTCACGATATTCATTCCGATTGTTGCTGAACTCTCTGTTCACTATCCGCTTCAATATGATCTCTGGATTGCACTTGCTTTGGGAGCAAACCTCGGTGGGAATGGAACAGTAACCGGCCATCTTGCAAATGTGATGTGCTTTGAGATGGTCAACAAAGAGTACGGAAATACGCACAGTTTTCTCGATTTCATGAAGATCGGATTCCCCTCTTCCGTTATCTCTCTGGCAATCTCGAGTTTGTTTCTGATTATTAGGCTCGTTATCTTCGGATAACTATGACTGCTAGATAACCATTACTGTCCTTATCAATGTATCGATCAGCCAAAGGAGCAGTGTTACGAAGGCCAGTGAAAGAGAAGTCTTTATAATTCCTTGCCTGTAGAAGTCATTAGCGATGAGCCCCGGAACAATCGTGCCGATTACGGTTGAAAACAGCTCGACTGGAAGATTGGGCATCAGAAAGGTATCCAGAGAGAGTTTGACGAAAACACCTAGAACAATGCCAAGAGCCATCCTCTTTCTGCCGTAGAGAATCAGATATCTCTGGAGAAGATTCAGGATGAGAAATGTAACAAGGCCGACCGCCCAGGTGTATAGAAGCCTCAACGGTTGTTCCATAAAAATGAAAAGATAGACTGGAGTCACAAGTCCACCTGCAGACAATCCCGTCACCCACCAGAATGCAGTACTTATAACTATTCCAATCGAAAACAAAGCCGGACTCATTAAATCTCCTCCAGACCGTTCAGCCAGTTTACCAGGCCACGAATATTACCGAATCCAAACACAAGCTCGCTTCCGTCTAAAAGCGAATCCAGTTGACTCGGATCATCTAGCTTCTCTACGTTCTTGCTGTTTAAAATCCTTCTTGGAAGGGGTCCTTTAACTATTGTTCTATCGAAACTCCTGATCATCGTTTCGAAAATTGCAGCCCTATCGGGCCTATCATCTCTGGAATTGAAGAACCCGATAATCTCTTTCTCTGGAAAGTCTCGCATCACTTTTTCCAGAAGAAGAGAAGTAGAGTGTAGATCGTTTGCAGCAAAGGCGTTTGCAAGAATGGCATTTCCCATTTTACCTCCGAGCTTCAAGTACCGGAAGGTTCCCACATCGGGCAGAACCTCTTTCATTCCCTCGATAGCCAGCGATCTGTCAAGCCCGAGAAGCTCTGCAGCTTTGATTGTGATCGACAGATTTTCGTCATGGGGTATGAATTTGAACCCAGAGAGGTATTCTGTTGACGTAGCCGCAACAATCAATTTTGTTTCGATTTTCTCGCAGGTCTTCCTAACTTTTTCATAGGCTTCGGGCGACACACTTCCTACGATACAGGCCTTTCCCGGCGCAATTGATAAAGAAAGAACACTGGCCGTTTCTTCTTCAGTGCTTCCTATCTCTTCGATGTGATCTGGGAACGTGTTAGTTATTACCGTGATGTCTGCATCGAGTATTCTTCCGCTTGCCAGCTGCATCTCGGGTTTTATGGCCATGCATTCGACAACGAGTGCGTCACATTTGTCGCGCCGGGATTTTCTGAGCGCGAGAAACTGCTCCTGTATGTTTGCGGGGCCATGGCGAATTATCTCTACGTGTTTCCCCTCTGGAGTAATCCACAGAGGCACAGTCCCTGTGGTCTTTCCAAGAACCCTAAACCCGTTGGCTTTTAGCGCGCCATGGATTAACCGCACGGTTTCACTCTTCCCTCTAGTTCCGTTTACCTGAACGACGAACTTGAGCCGCGCCCTACGCTTTCTAGATATTATGTTTTCAGCCAACAGGGCTGAAAGAAGAATCAAAAGTGCAGTTCCTGCAAGAATTATGTTGTTCATTGATGAATCACCCGTCCCACAACGATACAGAGAACCATCAGGCTCAGAAAGACGATTATTAGAGGCAAAGAGAAACTATCAACAAAAAAGACGCCGCTTTCTCCTGGTTCGGGAAATGGGACTGGATCAATGGGAATTCCGTTATCCAGAGCAAGATCTCTGATATTTAGGAGATGGATCACCGGTACTCCGAGTTCGGCAAACTCAAAGATCAGTCCTCTTTCATCGCCCTCTGGTATCGAACTGAACGCTGTAAGCAAACCGTTATCGAGACTTGTCGCAATAAGTGAATTGCCGAAATTCGGCGCTGCACCACCCACGTTTACGAAAACAGAAGGAAGCCCTTCGGCCTCCTGGATATAGATCTCCAGACGTTTGTCTATGCTTTCTTGAAGAGATTCTTCGTAGATGAAAGTCTTGCCGGAAGACAGAGCGATATCGGTCATTAGTTCGCGCGCGCCCGGAAAAAACATCCCGCTCGCTGTATCGTAGTTGCCTCCAAGTGAGACGGCAACGAGACTATCTCTGAGCAGGCCGACTTCTACGAGGCGATTCAGCATATGGACGAATGTGAACTCCGGGTGAGTTGCACCGTGTTCAGAGGCACCTATCGAGTAGATCACAAACGGTTGGAGCTCCAATGTCTCACAGGCACAAAGCGTCGCAAGTAGAAGAGACGGAAAGGAGCCGCTTGCACCGATAGCTACCGGATCACCTTTCTCAAGATTCAGTTGTTTGAAGAACTTAACCATAAGCGCCGCAAAATCTGGGTTCGTTGAAGTTCTCTTAGCCTGAAGATTGCCGAGAGTAGTTGTAATTTCGGTAAATTCGGGACCTATAAGGCCTGTCAAGTTAGGGTCGACTGAGGGATCGATTTCTATACCAAGTGATTCACGAAATCTGGAAAGTTCTTCTATTGATGAAGCCATTAGGCGAGCCGCGGCAACCTGATCCGCGAAATACGGGGACTCTATTCTTTGTCTTGACTGACCAACCAGAAAAAAACCTAACACCCCGATCATTGCGCCGAGTAGCAACCACTTCAAAGAAATATTGGCTCGGCTATAAGGGACTGTGAGTAAAACATGAGAACTCTTCAAAACAACTCCTCAAACATATCGACGAAAATGTCAACTTCCTGTAAGCACTCTGATAATCGCAAGAACCACCCCTGTAATCCCTTCTCCTCCAAGAAGACCAGACGATATGACCAGACCGTTCTCTTTCGACTTCGGATTGAGCTTTACGGAGATAAGACTTATCATGCCTCCCAAAAAAGCGGCAGACGATATCTCCATGGGAAGATACATTCCAATTCCCAGGGTCATCCCGGGGAGTCCAATCAGATAAATCAGTATTCCAATCATAAGACCGAAGAAGAAAGCCGGAGTATTGGGAAGACCACCGACCATTGTGGAAACGGCATACGCTTGTGGTGCGGGAAGCTCCGTTCCTGGGCCCATTGTACCATAGGCCCTGAACATAATAAACAGGACAACAACCGACACAACTGCACCGATTACTCCACCGACCGTCTCGGCTATAATCTGAGCTTTGGGATCAGTTTTCAAGAGGTAGCCGGACTTGAAATCGTTGAGTACATCTCCCGCGAGTCCGCAAGCCACTGCGACAACTCCGGCGACGAGGAAGGCCTCAATGGTGCCGATATCTGACACTACCTTTACCCCTAAGAGAATTATTATTCCGAAGACCTCCATCGGATTGATACCAGACTGCCCAGTAATCGAAGCGGCCATTGCCGTTGTAAGCCAAACTCCAACAATCGTAAGGAGAGATGGAATTAGCGTCATTTCCGTCAATGTTGTCAGAAATACGGCAACCACGGCAAAAAAGATAGGAGCGAGTATCAGTTGCCTTCCTAACCTTCCCTTTTCACGCTTCTGCGATTTCCCATATATCTCCTTTGCTCGAGGGAGGATTCCCTTTATAAGAATTCCCAGTCCAGTTCCAACCATTAGCCCTATTCCTAGGCTGTCTTTGAACGCAGCGGCAGTAGCGACATCTTCAAACCAGCCAAGAGCGACTCCTACGGGGATAATTAAGAAGTAGCTAAGAACCGCTCCGAGAAACCAAACACCGGTAAATAGGGGACCGATTATATAACCAATTCCAACTGCCATGGGCGAGATCCATGTGCCGAAGAAGATGTTTTTCGAATAGAGCCATGCAGAAGACCAGGCAGCCGGGATCCAGCCCAACCCGTCTCTTATAGCGACGAAGACTGCAGCAATTCCCATTGTGGAGAAGAGATACTTTGCTTTCCTTCCTCCCTCGTCACCGGCAACGACCGTTTCATATGATGCCACACCCATGGGAAAAGGCAGCTTCTCTTTCTCCACGAAATGCTGTCGGATAAGCGAAGTGAATACGACACCCAAAACAGTTCCGGATAAGGTGACGATCAACAACGAAAGAAAACCCACTTCAGACGTCTCTTCAAGGATCCAGATTCCGGGAATCGTAAAAGCCAGACCACCAGCTACCATTGCTCCCGACGACATTGCGGTGTGCGTAACGTTTATCTCGTTCAGATTGGTTCTTCCAAGCGCCTTCAATATTGCGAGGGACATTACCGCAACGAATATTGTTGGCCAGGGAAGGGCACCCATCCTCAAGGCGACATACATGGAACTGGTCGTGATTACTACCGAACCAAACCCTCCGATTACAAGGCTTCTAATAGTCAGCTGTTTTGAACTACCCTTTTCCAGCGACAATCCACCGTTTTTCACGCTCTGTCCCTCCTGTAAATCGATATGAGCAACACTCGGTCAAGTCTTCCATTCATATCAAGTCTCTTTACGATATAGATGACGGCTAACCGCGGTTACAGTCCAGAACGATCAGTCGGATCTATTCCAAAGCAATTTGGCCACTCAAACGCAATCCTTCTCAAGATTTCGCTCTGGAATTTAAACCGAGCGTTTTTGTGATCGCTGTGATGTTCGAGAAATATGCGGAATTTCGAAAATAAGTCTCCTCCGGAAATCTCGTAACTGGCTTCATCCCGGATGCTGTCCTCTGCTCTGGTGTAAACGAATCCTTCGATGAGTTTGTATTTTTCTCTTGAAGTTATCCACGGTATGGCCTCAAATTTCTCCGATTTATCGCCACAAAACTAGTCGTAATTAAGTATAAGGGTCTTCGATTCGCATCCACGCGTATTTCGAGACGTCTTCAGTTATCTCTTCTCTTTCAGCTTCACAGTTTGCCAACTCGTCAGGGAAGGAGTCTCCTTCACAGAAGGCGGCAATTCCGGTATCTGTATCGTGATACGCTAACATCGTACTCTAGACGGTCAATCTCCATCAAATTGACTCGCGTATCGATGTCGATCGGTAGTCTCTTCATTGTTGTACTCTTTTCAGTAGACTTCTGTTTTCGAGCAGTTTCTTCGCCCGATACCAGTTTACAACATCCTGGCCTGAGCACGAAAGATGCAATTTTAATCTAGAAATCTTCTGAAATATTTGAACCAGAGTTATTTTCGTAATCTTTTTGCCAGCTTGCCTCCAGTGAACTGAAGAAGCTGGCTGATTGCCACGAGAACGATAACGGCGTAAAGAACCACGTCCCACTGAAACCTGTAGTAACCGTAGTTGATTGCCAGCTGACCCAGCCCACCGGCGCCTACGGCCCCCGCTATTGCCGTGTAGGTGACGAGATTGATCAGCAGTACGGTTACGTTTCCAATTTGATCGGGCAGCGTTTCCGGAATCAAAACCCTTGTGACCATCTGCCATCTATTGAGTCCCATCGAGTTCGATGAATCGATGATTCCAGAGGGAACGCCGTTGAAGGAATTCTCCGAAAGCCTTGCCATAAATGGGATAGCAGCAATCGTCAGATTGAATATTGCTGCGTTCGGCCCGATTATCGTTCCCATGACTCGTTTAGTAACGGGAATCAAAAGCAAAACAAGAATAATGAACGGAATCGATCTAAAAATGTTCACCAAGAGATCTAACAAAGCGTAAAGCCCTTTAAGCCCACGAGACCTCGAACACAGGTACAATCCCACCCCGAGGGGAATGCCAAGAAAAGTAGCGAGAAATCCCGAGAGAAGTAGCATGTAAAGAGTTTCAAGAGTTGCGTTAAAAATCTGAGATAGCATCAGCATACCTCCTCAAGGAAGAATACGGATTCCCTTAGCTTTTCGACGAAGAGATCCTGTTTCTCGCCCTCGACACCGATAATTAGAGTTCCAAAGGGACCGTTCTTGAATTCTTCTATCTTTCCGTAGAGGATATTTATCATCACATCGTTCTCTTTTGCGATTTTCCAGAGAACGGGTTCATGGGTCCGTGTACCCCAGAAAAGAACTCTAAGGATCTTCTTGTTAGCCGAAAGTAAACCTTTCTCTAGTTCCAGGGGCTTACCGAAGTCACTCACTTCATTGTTTTCTATCTTGACGAAGAACTCATGGGTTGGTCCGAAGAAGTCCAGCTTTCCATTCTGCAGATATGCAACTCTGTCGCAAGTTCTCTTGATAACATCCATATCATGAGTAACAACGACAAAAGTGATGCCGTGTTTCTCATTGAGACTTACGACGAGATCTAGAAGTCTGCCGGTCGTCTTTGGATCGAGAGCCGAGGTGGGCTCATCGAGAAGAATCATCTTTGGATCCATAACGAGAGCGCGAGCGATTGCGGCTCTCTGCTGTTCGCCCCCAGATAACTGCGAAGGATAGGCTCTCAGTCTGTGTTCCAGGCCAAGCTCTGTAGCTATATTCATTACTCTCTCTTCTATCTCTTTCTTTGAGACACCTTGAATCTTCAGAGGAAAGGCAATGTTCTGATATAAAGTCCTGTACCGATAAAGATTGAAGCTCTGAAAGACTACGCCAATCTTCTTTCTTACATTTCGCACTTCGCTCTCTTTGAGTCCAACGATGTCAAGACCGTCGAAGAATATCGATCCGCTATCGACAGGCTGCAGGAGGTTGAGGGTTCGGAGCAGAGAAGTTTTCCCTGCTCCGGACAACCCCACGATTCCCACTATTTCTTCCTCTTCGACCGACAAACTCACATCATCGAGGATCTTTCTCTTTCCCGATTTGTCTTCAAAAGATAGATTTAGCTTTTCGACCCTTAGAATCAAAACACTGCGCCTCAAAAGACCGGTACTACGGCACCATCGTACTTTTCATTAATGAAGTCTCTGACCTTTTCCGTTGTCAGGGCGTCGATTAGTGCCTTCAGCCACGCTTCGTCTTTGTCGACTTCACGAATGGCTATTATGTTTGCATAAGGAGATTCGGCTCCTTCAATGAATTCCGCGTCCGTAACTGCGTTGAGGTTGATAGTAAGGGCGTAGTTCGTGTTGATAACGGCTCCGACAACCGTTTTATCGTCTGTGTAGACTCTGGGAATGAATCCAGCCTCAATCTCTACGAAAGTTAGCTGCTTTGGATTCTCTTTTATATCAAGAACTGTCGACTCCAGCTTCGTAGGATCTTTTAGCTCTATAAGTCCGTTGTTGTGAAGAAGAATAAGTGCGCGGCCTTCATTAGTTGGATCATTCGGAAGGGCGATCTTGTCGCCCGGAGCCAGCTCCGAAAGAGGTTTCTTCAAGAAGAACCCCATCGGTTCGACGTGAATAGCCTTGGCAGAAACCAGTCCCTTTATTCCCCTCTGAGAAGTGAAGGACACAAGGTAAGGAACATGCTGGAAATAATTGGCATCAAGCTCGCCGGTTGAAAGGGCAATGTTCGGAAGCACATAGTCGTTGAACACAACTATCTCGAGATCGAAGCCTTTTTCAGCGAGGTCGGCTTTTATAGCCTCAAGGATCTCCGCATGGGGGACGGGTGAAGCACCTATCCTGATCTTCGTCGTACCGAACGCAAACAACACTCCTAGTAGAACCAGTAACACAAACAGTTTCTTCATACAAATCCCTCCTGAATATAAAAAAAGGGCGTCTCTCTTGAGACGCCCCGCTTCTATTTTCTCAGGTACAGCTAAGCACCCGAAGAAACAAGGGCGTTGCCGTACATCATCATAGCTATTCTGTTTTTTCCTCTGTCGAGATTTATCTCCATAATTCAAACCTCATGAATTGTTTAGCTGATTATAGCCTAATGACTCTTTCCAAAGCAAGTCGTTATTGTAAAGAAATAGATCATTATATTTCTCGAATCAACTAGCCTCGTTATCAGTACAAATCTTCAAGTAGCGCTCTCCATTATCCTTATCCTTATAACTGACTTTCAGAAGCCTGCAACTGGTTGTCTTCGGATCCTTGCATATAAAGAAAGTGAATGAGAGATCCTTAGCTTTCCCCTTCAGTAACTCCATCTTCAATGTTGTAAGAAGACTTTCTAGACGTTTCTCTTCGTTCTGGCCATACATTCTTGCGTTCTCGTCAGTTTTCACCATTTCATTCCATAGATTCTTAGTAATCACAACGGGCAGCTTTATCCCCACTTGCTTTGCAAAAGATGTAACATCGACCGAACCTTCGTTCAAAAACTTAAAAGAACGAGAATCCAGTGATGCCTCTCTGATGCTCATCTATAGCACCTCCATATGAATGTTACTATTACCATAACATTCATGCTGGAGTCTCGCAAAGCCAAACAGAAGATACTGAAGCTCTCTGGAGCTGTTTAGGCCTGTTTATCTGATAATGCCTCCAAAAACCGTTGAACCTGAGCTCTTAATCACCGATTATTTTTATCAGAACTCTCTTTCGCCTTTTGCCATCTAGCTCGTAGTAGAAAACCTGCTCCCATGGCCCAAAGTCAAGCTTTCCATCAGTTACTGCTATGACAACTTCTCTCCCCATTACCGTTCTCTTCAAATGAGCATCTGCATTATCCTCGAATCCGTTGTGCTCGTACTGAGAATATGGTTTTTCCGGGGCGAGTCTTTCGAGCCACCTTTCGAAATCCTGATGGAGTCCCGACTCATTGTCGTTTATAAACACGCTTGCCGTAATATGCATCGCATTTACCAGCACAAGTCCCTCTCGGATCCCGCTTTCCAAAAGCGCGCCTTCCACATCGTCTGTGATATTGATTATCTCTCGTCTCATCTTTGTGTTGAAGAAAAGCTCCTTTCTGTAAGACTTCAATTCTTTCACCTCCCGATTGGTTCAGAACAGATAGGGAATCAAACGCCAGGTCTTTTTGCAGTACTCTCTGTATTCTTCTCCAAATATAATTTTCAGATTCCTCTCCTCTACGGAGATTCTGTAAAGAATTCCGGTTGTTGGAAGGACAAAAGCAAGGATTGAACTCAACGGATAGTTGAAGACCAGAGAAAGCCCCAGAAAACCTACGATCTCGGCTGCATAGGCCGGATGACGAATGACCTTGTAGAACCTGTCGGTTCTCAGTTTCTGATCTGGAAGCGCGCCAACATCAATTGCGAAGGCGGGGCCCAGTTGTCTCACTACGAAGAAACGGATTACGACGGCGAAGATCATCATTCCCACTCCTATCCATCTATGAGGAAGGAAAGTCATGAGAAAGACCTCCTTCGAACGGCCATCGACTGCAATCGCACCAAACATGCCCGAAAGAACAAAGGCAAGCATGATGTATTTTGATCGCTTCTCCTGGAGTCTCTCGCTGATCTTCCTGTTGTGAAGGAAGAAGAGATAGATATCGAATCCAACCCAGAAAAAGAGAACGATGAAGAAAAGCAACTGACCAGACATAATTGGACCTCCAGGCGAAAACAATACTTTTCAATTCTATCATCGGGAGTGACGAAGGAGAGACATTTTTAAGCCTTCGGGGGAAGACCATGTGAGGTTCATCGATTGTGAGTTCGGTAAGATGAAAAAGATGTAGTAAAATCGTAATATAGGTGGTGATTTGATGATTTTTGCAAGAGATGAGAGTGTACTGCTCTTTCGATTCGAAGATGGAGAGGATTTCATAGACGCTTTCGTTCGGACACTTTCCGATAATGGGCTCCATTCGCTTATAATCGTTAGCGGAATCGGTATGTTGAGAGACTTCACGATCGGTTGGTTCAACTCGGTTTCTAAACAATACGAGAAGGAACTTGTCACAGTTCCTCATGAACTTCTCCACATATCGGGTAATGTCTCTCTCAAGGGAGGTAAACCCTTTCCGCATCTTCATGTAACGCTTTCCGGTCCCTCAAGAAATGCAGTTGGAGGTCACCTATTCGGTGGGACCGTATGCAACACGACTGAGCTCTTCGCAATCATGACCGGAACACTGAAACTTTTCAGAGATGCCGGCAGCGAGACATCAAAGCTGGAATTCAGAAAGTGAGCTCGCTGATTTGAGATTCCTCCACTGTTCAGACATTCATCTGGGGAGAAGGCCCATCGGCTCGCCCAACAGCCCCTATTCTTATACAAGATACGAAGACTACTTCGATGCCTTTGAATTTGTGGTTGACTGGGCAGTAGCTCACAAAATCGACGCCTTCTTCATTACCGGTGATCTATTTGACAAGAGAGAAATAAATCCAGACACCCTTGCACGGACACAAAGTATTCTCTTCCGACTTAAAGAGAGTGAAATAAGGGTTCTGGCGATAGAGGGAAACCATGACAAGAGCTTCAACGTTAACGAATCCTGGCTCAGATTTCTTCACGAAACGGCGTACCTTGAATTGCTTTCTCCAGTTCAAGGGGATAACGATATACTCTTTCCCTACGTTGAGATCAGCGGGTTCAAAGTCTATGGTCTCGGGTACCCGGGCTTTTTGGCAGAGGAAATGATTTCGAAAGTCGCGAGTATCTTGAGTGGAAGAAACAACATAGTGCTTGTCCACACTGCGCCCGGTAACGATAGCTTTATTCCAGGGCTAGTTACGCCCGAAGCACTGAATATCCTTCGATCGAAAGTGATCTATGCAGGGGGAGGACATCTTCATTCGCAGCTCGCTTTTCCTGCGGATGATCCGTTCTTCTTTGTCCCCGGATCTCTTGAATACTGGGATGTCTGGGAAAACGATAGAAAAGGCTTCTACGTTTTCGATACGGAGAAAGAGTCAGCCGATTTCCACGACTCACATCGGAGGGAAAGGCAGGAGTTCTCGGTTCAAGTGGACGAAAACGAAAGACTTTCAGATTTCATAGAAAACCATGAAATTCATCAAGGTGCAATAGTTTTGGTGACTGTTTCGGGACGCGGCGATTTCAATGTTGATCAGGGGAGCCTTGAAAGAGAGATAGAGTCTTGCGGGGCCCTCAAGGCATTCGTGAAAGTCAGGAGAACTGATCGCGATATAACTCTGGACGACTATAAATCAATGAGCGCGAGAGACATCGAAAGAGAAGTGATAATGAGTTCAAAAGAGTGGAAGGAGATTGGGGCTAAGGGAGAGGAACTGGTAGCCATAATCGATAAAATGAAACACTTTCAAGAAGAAGGGAGATACGATCTCTTCAAAGACTCTGTCGATTCCTTCCTGGAAAGAATTATCGGTGATGTGCCTTGAGAATAACTTCGATCGATCTCGAGAACTTCCGAAGTCATTCCAGGTATTCCGGAACCTTCGAAAAGGGAATAAACCTGATTCTTGGAAGAAACGGTTCCGGTAAGTCATCTATCATAGAAGCGATAGGACTCGCGCTTTTCGGAGGAGGTTTGCGTGACAGGCAGGAGGACGCCGTTAGATGGAATGAAAGAAGGGCCAGGATCAAGGTAGCCTTTCTTGCAGATGATGGACTCGAATATGTTGTTGAAAAGGTTTTTGGTAATGCATCAAACCACGAGCTTTATCAGGGAGAGCTCCTGGTAGCTCGAGGAAGGGAAAACGTCATAGAGAAGATAAGGACCATCTGCGGTCTTCAGGGTGACATTTCGAGGACCTTTGAAAATGTTATAGTGGCTTTCCAGAACAAGATAGCCGACCAATTTCTCGGCAGCCCCGCAGTCAGAAGGGACTACTTCAACAGGGTCTTCCAGGTTGATCTCTACAGAAAAATATCGACGGACTTCATGAGAAGCTACGTGAGCGATTTAAGAAGCGAAGACGAGTTCCTCCGAAGAGAGATTGCCATTCTTGACAGTCAACTGGAAAGAAAAGAAGAAGTTAAGAAACGGATGGCACAGCTCTTGAAGGACCTTTCGCTTACAAAGAAGGAACTGGATACGCTAAGAGATACTCTTACAAAGATTAGAAGCGAAAAAACCGTTCTTGAAGAAGTCTCCAGAGAACTCGCCTCTCGAAAAAGCAGCCTTGAAAGAGAACTTGTCTCTCTGAAAGACGCTTCGGGCAATCTAAAGAACAATCTGAAACAAAGAGAGAGAGCTGAGAGGGCGAAGGAAATCGTCGACGAATCAAGGGAGGCCCATGATCTATATGAAAAGTTTCTTAGGGAGGAAAACATCCTCAATACTGAAAAGAGGAGATTGGAAGGTCTGGCTGAAGAATCTTCGAGAATCGGCAGGAAGGTCTCAGAATTTGAGATCGAGATCACCCGATTGACGGAGTCGCTTTCGAACAAAAACAACAGACTCAGAGAGATTGATGAGCGTTTTGAAAAGCAGAAGATGGAACGCAGTGGGCTAATTAGAGAGAAAGAAGCCGCCGAGCTAGAGTTGGGAAACAAGAGAAGGGCTTACGAACTCAGTCTTTCGAAGAAGAAAGCTTTCAAAGTGATCTATGAACAATATAGAGAAAATGAGAGACGCATCAATGCGCTTGAGGATCTATGGGCAAGCGTCCAAAATTTGGAGAGCGCCGATGAGCTCAACTTACTTCTGAAAAAGATAGATGAAGAGATAGAGAAGACAAATCGGGAAGTCCTGGTCCTAGAAAGACTGAACGAGGCAAAAACGACAAAATCTGCGCAAAAAAAGGCACTGAAGGAGTATGAGGGTTCCCTTGCCGAAGGTATCTGCCCGTTGTTGAACGAGAAGTGCCGTAACATTGAAAACAGAGAAGACTATGGAGGATACATAGCGGAATTAATTAAAGGACTTGAAGAAGGCGAAAGAGAGCTTTTGAAAGAGATAAAAAAAGTTGGGGATAGTCCATCTAGGCTGAACGAGCTCCTGGGGGAAAAGACTCTGACCCTAAAAGCGATTGAAGAAAGAGCGAAAAAAGAAAGTGAGAAGTCGAGGATTGAAGAAGAGAAGAGCAAACTGATGAAAACTCATAAAAAACTCATTCTAGAGCTTTCATCGATTTCGGGTGTTCCTGCCGAAGTCGAACAAATGAGTGAAGAAATCGAGAAGGAGATCCGTGAAGCTTCGACAGAACTAGAGCTTCAAAATAAGCAGGTCTCTTCGCTTTCCGATCAGATAAAGAGAATCGATTCTCAGATCGAAGAACTGATTATCGGCAGGAAAATACTGGACGAAGAGAAGAAGGAAACCGAAAAAGCCATTACCTCCCGCAGGACTGAGACAGCTGATTTGAGAAGCTCATTAGAAGAATATGCAAAGGAACTCGACAAGCTTCCGGAATTCAACACGCGAATCGAAGAAACGCGAAGAGCAATGGCCTTGAACAAGACCGGTTATGAGAACTACAACAGGTTTGCGACCCTAGCAGGCTATCTTGAAGAGTATGCTTCGCTTTGTAAAAGCTCGCTTGAAAAGTGCAGAAATACGTCTCTTTCGATTTCAAAGATTAGAAAAGAGTATAGCTCCCTCCAGAGGGCCTTCGATTCAGAACGATTCGAGCAGCTTAGAATTGAAGAGAAAGCTGTGGAAGAGAAATACAATCTGAAACGAGATGAGACAGTATCCATCGATCGAGATCTCCTGTCGGCAAAAACCGATCTTAGAAACCTTGCCGACATCGAAAAACAGAAGAAAACAAGGCAAAAAACGATAGAGAAGATAGGCAAAAAGGTCGAACTTGCGGAAAAGATAAGAGAGAATCTCAATCTCACGGGAGAGAGAATCACAGCCGGCTTTCGCGATGCAATCGAAAGGAAGGCTACTTTAGACTACATGAGAATATCCGGTATGGAGGAGACTATAAGATGGAACGAAGACTACGAGGTCTCTGTCAAAGCACCTGAATATGAAGGTGGAAGCGTCAGAAGTTTCTCTAATCTTTCGGGGGGTGAACAGGTTCTCGTCTCACTCTGTTTGCGGGCAGCTATGACCGGCATCCTAAGCGGAGCAAGATTTGCCGTTTTCGACGAGCCGACTTCAAACCTTGACAGAGAGAGGAAAGAGCTTCTTGCCCACTCTCTAAGAGAATTATTCGGGGAGCTAGATCAATCTATAATAGTTACTCATGACGATGTCTTTTCTGAGATGGCGCAAAAAGTTATAAGGCTCGACCCCGCTAATGAATTGGAGACACAGTAAATCGGAGGTGCGTTCTTTGAAGACAATACTGAAAAACATCGACTATCTCGTGACCATGAACGAAAGAAGAGACGAACTTAAAGATGCATTTGTTGTTGTCCAGGACGGTGTTATAACAGATGTGGGAACTGGGATCCCTTCTCCTGGGGATATAGAGATAGACCTTTCCGGTAGAATCATTCTGCCGGGTTTCGTCAACACTCATCATCATTTTTATCAGTCACTCTTTCGCAGTGTGAAGGAAGTCGCATCGGCGAAGTTGTTTGACTGGCTTGTCTTCCTTTATGAGCGGTGGAAGAACCTCGATAATGAAGCGATATACGTGAGCAGTAAAGTGGCGATTTACGAAATGATGATGTCTGGGGTTACAACCACAACCGACATGTTGTACCTTCACCCGAAGGGAAGAAATGAGTTCATCGACAGCGAAATAGAGGCGGCACTTGGTACCGGCGTGAGGTTTCATCCCACGAGAGGTTCGATGTCTCTCTCAAAGAAAGATGGGGGGCTGCCCCCTGACTCGGTCGTCCAGAGCGAAAGAGAGATAATTGAAGATTCAGTTAGGCTTATAGAGAAGTATCACGACAGAGGAAAAAACGCTATGCTCCGGATAGCGCTGGCACCCTGTTCTCCTTTCTCAGTTACAGAGGAATCAATGATCAGAACTGCAGAGCTGGCCGAGAAATTTGACGTTCTTCTTCATACGCATCTGGCGGAGACTCGCGATGAAGACGACTTCTGCATACAGAAAAAGGGGCTGAGACCTGTCGAATTCATGGAGAAGGTTGGTTGGTTGAACAGGCGCAGCTGGTTCGCACATCTTGTATGGCTAAGCGATGAGGACATTAGAAAACTCTCTGAAAACGACTGCGGAATGGCACACTGTCCTTCATCCAATATGAGGCTCGGGTCGGGAATCGCCCGTGTGAAAGAGATGAAGGAAGCTGGAATGAGAATAAGTCTTGCCGTCGACGGCAGCTCCTCGAACGACACGGGAAACATGCTTCTCGAAATTAGAAATGCTCTGATGCTTCAAAGGGTTTTGAAAGGTGCCGATGCTCTCACTCCCAGAGATGTTCTTGAATTCGCGACTCTTGGAGGAGCCCGGGTATTGAGAATGGATGATTTCATAGGATCGGTCGAGGTTGGAAAATCGGCGGACCTTGCTGCCTTTAGACTTGATACTCTGTCTATGGCAGGCGGACTCTCCGATCCTGTTTCATCTCTTGTTCTCTGTGATCCGCACAAAAGCAACATGGTCATGGTAAATGGGAAGATCCGTGTCCAGAACGGAAGGGTAATCGATAGTGAACTTCCAGGTTTGATAAAGAGACACAACGAGATATCTTCGAAGCTGATTGGAGGGGAGTACTGATGATCGTTACAGTAGTTGATATTCAAGTCAAGAGTGAGTTTGTTGATGAATTCATAGAAGCCACTCGTGAAAATCATAAGAAGTCTGTAAGTGAGCCGGGTAATTTGAGATTCGACTTCCTTCAGGATAAAGCAGATCCATCCCATTTTCTTCTCTATGAAGCCTATGAGTCCGAGGAAGCAGCTGCAAATCACAAGAGGACAGATCATTACAAGCGATGGAAGGAAAGAGTTGAAGAGTACATGGAGAGACCACGCAGGGGAACTCAAACAAGAGTAATAGAACCTGAGAAGCTTAGAGACTGGAAATGATCTCTGTTGCAGTCTGAGTTCGGGAGGGAGGTTTCAATGCTGATAGAAGAATTCAGAGGAAGAATTGATGGTCTTAGAGAAAAGATATCTATTAGAGGAGCCGGCGCTTTTCTGATAAGCAAGTGCTGCAATTTCTCGTGGATAACTTTTGGAGCCAGGAGTCATATTACTCTAAATTCTACGGAAGGCGAGGCATCGGTTCTAGTAACACTTGACAGGGTTTACATTATCACGAACAATATTGAAAAGCAAAGGATACAGGAAGTCGAATTTCACGAGGAGCTTCTGGGTGAGTTTGGATTTCTTGAGTACAACTGGTTTGAGCCTTATGGTGAGAAGAGGTTAATCGACAACCTGCTAAAAGGAAAGCTTCTCTCCGATACCGGAAGGTATGACAGCGAATACGTTGACCTAACAGAAATGCGCACAGTCCTTAGTGTTTCTGAGATAGAAACCTACAGAGCTCTCGGAAGAGATTGTGATGATATCTTTTCTTCAATTATTCCGGGTTTGAACAGGAACATGACCGAGCTCGAAGTTCAAGGTCTATTCTATGAAGCTATGTCAAAGAGAGATATCGAACCAATACTGACGCTTGTCTTTTCCGAGGACAGTTCTCTAAGTTACAGACACAACCTATCTCGAAACGTCAAACTTGACAGGAGAGGATTTGTGAGCATCTGTGCCAGAAGGCGCGGGCTAATTGTTTCGTCCAGCAGATCGTTTATGTTCGAGCCTGTGGAGGAGATCAGCCTTCAGCACGAACGCAACTGTTTTGTGGATGCTGTTGCAATTGATTCTTCAAAGCCGGGAGAGAGTCTTTCCAATGTCTTTGAGAAGCTTGTGGAGGCCTACGAACACGTTGGCAGGGGAGGGGAATGGAAGCTTCATCATCAGGGCGGAGTAGCTGGCTATCTGCCGAGAGAAGTGCACGGGAATCTCAAGAGCGATTTTATTCTCAAGAGGGGAAATGCCGTCGCATGGAATCCCACAATAAGGGGAACTAAGTCCGAAGACACGGTATTGATTGGAGATCTTGGAGATAACAACATTTCGTTCCCCCAGACCAGTTCCTGGCCGGAACTGAAGTACGAATTCGACGGCTCGACGGTGAGAAGACCGGCGATCCTCTTGGTTGACAAGGTTTGACTTCCAGTGTGACAACTTTTTTCACAATTGACTTGAAGTCTTTCAATTTGAAACGGGAAAAGAGGTTAGAATTCTCTGGGCATGGTTTTCTCTTGAAAAACAGAGTGGACCATATAAAGGGATCTTCTGAAGATCCCTTTTTTAAAATTGTCGGGCCCTCGTGCTAAAATAAATTCCGTTCAGCAAGAACGGAGGGGTACTTATGAAGACGGTTGTTACTAATAAGAAGGCGCGTTTCCAGTATCACCTTATGGATTCGTATGAGGCGGGAATTGAGCTCGTAGGAACCGAAGTGAAATCGCTGCGTCTCGGTGGAGCATCTCTGATTGATGCGTACTGCAAGATCGAAAGCGGCGAGATATTTCTAGTTGACTGTAATATTAGTCAGTACACTCACGGCAATGTCTGGAATCATGAACCGCGTAGAAAGAGAAGGTTACTGATGCACAGAAAGGAAATTCTCAGACTCGATCAGAAGACAAAGGAAAAGGGACTAACCATTATCCCTTTGAAAATATACTTCAATGATAAAGGGAAGGCAAAGGTCGAAATCTGTCTTGCAAAGGGAAAGAGGCTATTCGATAAGAGAGAAGACATAGCAAAGAGAGATGTCGAGAGAAGAATGAGGCAGCAGGCAGATCTGTGATGGATGAAGGTCTCTGTACGTCTTTTTTCTTCCGAATAGAGCAGTAATAATGGCTTTGAACCTCAGTAGTGTTGTGGTATAATCAATCTGTCTTATACTGCGAATAACGCCAATAGCTTTGCAATAATTAAGGGGAGGTGTATTTATGAAGAAAGTCGCTTTAGTAGCTTTGCTCCTTTTTGCGGTCTCACTGGGTTTCTCTACGCCTAAAGCGCTTATAGGTGGTGCTTTTGGGATTAATGCCACTAATCCAGTTTATCAGCCCGAGAGATGGGGTGCCGGTGCCTTTGATCTCTCTCTTCAGCTTCCGTTCACTGATAAGATTGGGGCCATGCTGAGTGCTCAGGCTGCAATCAGGTATCCAAGCAATAAGATAGGGCTTTTCAACGCCGACATTTATTTCCAGATCTTCGAGACACTCAATCTCAAGGCGAGGCTGCTTGTAAGTGTGGGTTCCGTTCAGGATTCCAACTTTGGAGAACAGAGTTGGGAGATCGGAATTCTCGATCTCGGAGCGCCACATCTTGCCATCGGTGGCGGATTCCAGGTTATGACACCAATTTCTGACAAGGTTATCTTAAACGGATTTGCAAGGGGCTATAGGGTAAAGGATTACCAGACCCGCCAGGAAGGAGATTTCCCGGGTGGAGATTACTGGCCACTTCCTGAGTTCTTCTCAGTAGGACTTGGAGTGCTATACGAGTTCTGATCAGGGGCTAAAGATACTTATTTGAGAAAGTTTATTCTGGTTGTCTTTGTTCTACTTTTTTCTATCGTTTGTTTAGCGGCAACGGGTTACGACAAGTTTTTGCATTATTCTGTAAGTTATTCCGCCTATGGCCTTTCAAGTTATTTTTTGGGTGACATAGGCGGTTTTGTTTTCTCCGCCTCTCTTGGGATGGGAAAAGAAATCTGGGATTGGTTTTCCGGGAAAGGTACGGCAGAGTACGGAGACCTGATAGCCGATTTTGCAGGAATAATCTCTGCTTACAGTCTCGCCAAGCGTCTTCCGTTCAGACCCTTGCTAGTATTCGTATTCGTGTTCTAGAATTTAAGCAGCTCTGAAATCTCGCTCTAGTCCAGTAACTCAACCGGAATAGATAGAGCGTGTTTTTTCGCAAGTGATACAAGCGAGTCTCTTGTCTTCTGATCTAAATCTATGCCCGAAGTCACAGCTCTCTCTCTTGCCATAGCCTCTTTCTCTCCATGGTAGTAGATTTTGTGGTGACCGTCGGCCTTCTTGCTTGAAATGACCCCATCCACGATGTGTTCGATATGTTCTATAAGGGAAGATCGATCACCAAAGAGCTCTAGGCTGAAGCATCCGAAGAAGTGAGAGACACCTGCTTGAGAGCCGGAATAAGTTTCGGCACTCCATTTACCCATAGAGAGACCGGCAGACAGGAGATCGACAAGAAGAGCCATACCATAGCCCTTGTGACCACCAAAATCCTCTTCGGATCCGCCCAAAGGAAGAATGCCTCCGGGGTTTCGATTGTTGAAGTTGTTCAGAACCCTTCTCGGAGAGGTTGTGTTTCTACCTGTTTCATCCACTGCCCAGCCGTTTGGAATATCTCTTTCCAGCCTATCGTAAACCTCCAATTTTCCCCTGGTCACAACGCTAGTAGCCATATCCAGTATGAAATCCTTTTTCACCCCAGGAATTGCTACTGAAAAGGGATTTGTGCCAAGAACAGCCTCCTTCCCGTAAGTTGGAACGACGAGGGGATAGCTGTTGGTCATCGCTATTCCTATCATCTTTTCTGAAAGCGCCTTTTCGGAATAATAGGCTGAGATGCCATAGTGATTTGAGTTTCTAACTGAAACAAGACCAATCATCGATTCTTTCGCTTTTCTTATTGCAAGATCCATCGCGTAGTTGGAAACACATTGTCCTGGACCGCCGTTACCGTCAATTGTCGCCGAAACTGGAGTATCATGTACTATTGATGGCTTGGAATCGAGCAGGATATTTCCGTTATCTCTTTCCTTTATATATCTGCTAAGTCTTGCGACACCGTGTGAAGGAATGCCACGTAAATCAGCTTCCAACAACACGTCCACTATTTCATGAGCGCCCTCTCTGTCGAAATCCTCGGCAAGAAGGATTTCTTCGCAGAGCTTCCTTAGGTTTTCATATGCTACGGGTCTACCCATAATTATCTTGTCCTTTCAAAGTAGTTCCTTGCTACTTCTACATACAGCGCGCGGGCCTTATGAACTTCTTCAAGTTCAACATACTCATTTGATCTGTGTGCCATCGATGGGCTTCCGGGACCCAGTATTATTGTCTCAATCCCCTGCGATGCAGTGAAGGCGCCATCAGTAAAATAGGTCATCGTGAGCTCTTCTGCGTTCATAGCCTTCTTTTGAAGCACTTCTTTAACGGATTCTGTGAGATTGCCGGAAGAGCAGAAAGACTCCCTGCTGAGTAATACGATTCGCTCTGATTGATTGTATTTGCTTAGAACGCGATCCACCAGAGAGACAACTTCTGAAGAATCGGTGTTCCCTTCAAAACGAATATCGATAACACATTCGGCCTCGTCAGGAACGGTATTTTCTTTTGATCCGCCTCGAATCATGTTTAAACTCTCCGTAAGTCCTTCGATTCTACCGAGTTCATGGGAGAGCTCAGTGTAGCAACTGAAAAGCCTCGTAACGGCGTTGATTCCGCTTTGCGGTTGCGAACCGTGCGCTGACCTGCCTTTGAATTTCAGTTTAAGCCAGAGCGCCCCCTTTTCACCGGTCGCTAGTCTCAAGGAGGTAGGCTCCCCAATGATTACGCCTGAAACGTCAAAGGGTTGATGCTCGAGAAAATGGCGTATCCCGGAGCAGCCGACTTCTTCATCACACGTCGCGACGAGCGCAACATTCCCAGAGAAATCGCTGTCTTCAGAAAGATCTATTAAAGCGACAGTAAGGGCACTTAATCCACCCTTCATGTCTGTCGAGCCCCTGGCAAACAACTTACCGTCCACAAGTTTAGGCCTAAAGGGATCCGAGTCCCAGTTTGATCCAGCCGGGACTACGTCCATGTGACCTGACAGGAGAAGGTAAGGTAAGGCCGGGTCTCTTTGAAGTCTTGCGACAACATTTGAACGATTCTCTGCGACTTTCTGTATCTCAATATCAACGTCCCTGTCGACAAGCACTCTCTGGAGAATCTCAACGGCTCGATCTTCGTTGCCAGGAGGATTTGTTGTATTTGTGCTGCAAAGATCTAGCAGAAGCTTTTCAAGTTCCTTATCGCTCAATTTCATAATTTGATTCCCACATTCCAGATCGAGTAATCGTCCTGTCCCTGAACCTCTGCTTTTGTCAGTTCACCGTTTGCAATCCTTAATACAAGATCGAACAACTTCCTTCCGCTCTCTTCCAGAGTCTCCTCCCCATAGATGATCGCGCTGCAGTCGAAGTCGATATTGTCACTCATCTTTTTTGCGGTCTGACGGTTTCCAGTAATCTTTATGACCGGGGCTATCGCGTGGCCGGTAGGGGTCCCCTGCCCTGTTGTGAAGAGCACGACTGTTGCTCCGCCCGCCACCATACCAGTAACGGATTCAACGTCATATCCTGGAGTGTCCATAAGATAAAGACCGGGTTCAGCATCAACTGTCTCACCATACTCTTTTACATCAACAATGGGGACTTTACCTCCCTTTATCATGGCTCCGAGAGACTTTTCTTCGAGAGTAGTCAAACCTCCCCTGACATTTCCGGGAGAGATGTTGTTAGGAACGTTCTCTTTGTCAACTACATCACGACCATTCTTGAGACTTTCGTCAATCATTCTCTGGAGCATTTTGGTGAACCGCTGCTTCATGGATTCATCAGACATTCTTTCGAAGAGCAAGTGCTCCGCGCCTACAAGTTCAGTGGTTTCAGATAGTATTACCCTTCCTTTCTTTTCAGCCAAAATGTCGGCGACCTGGCCTACCACAGGATTGGCGGAAAGACCTGATGAGAAGTCAGACCCCCCGCACTCCATTCCCAGTATGAGCGATGACAGTGGGAGTTCCTTGCGTTCGATTCTTGAAGCTTCCTTCACCATATCCTTTACAATCGCTATTCCTCTTTCTATTGCTTCAACGGTTCCATAGTCCTGGATCATGATTAGCTCGGCAGGTTTGCCATGGTCTTGAATTATGTCTCTAAGCTCGTGAGGAGAGACTCTCTCACATCCTAGTCCGACTACGAGAACGGCGGCTATGTTCGGGTTCAGAGCAGTATTTATCAATGCCCTTCTGGTCTGTTTGAAATCGTCGCCAAGTTGTGCGCAGCCTTGGTTATGGCTTGCCACAACCGATCCGGGAACTGCGGACGAAATTCTTCTTGCAACATTTGCCGAGCAGAGAACACTTGGCAGAACTAAAACGTGGTTCCTGACCCCTGTACTTCCATCACTTCTTAGGTACCCCTTGAAAGTCTCCATGGTTTCGGCTTAAACCCGTTCACCTACCTCTTTGATCTCGGTTCTTTCACTAGCAACATTATGGATGTGAACATGCTGGCCAGTAGCTATATCTGAAGTTGCTACACCTATTTTGTTGTCGTATTTGATTATTCTCTCTTTCTTTCTGATGTCTCTAACGGCTACTTTGTGTCCGGAAGGAATTTCTTCCTTTGCAACTATCGTTTCCACTTGAGAGGTGCCCTTCACCTGGATCTCTTCGCCTTTAGCGACTGTCTCAAGCACCGTGGCGACATTGTCATTAACAGATAGCATGATGGCCTGTTTCATCGTTAATCCTCCAATTCAACAAAGCTTCCTCTAGCAGCATATTCAACGTTGTTTGATCCTAGAATAGAACAAATCATACCCATTGAATGTATCAAATGAGTTTCCAGTGCGTTCGAGGCCTTTTCCAGGTCTCCCTCGAGAATTCCTTGAGCGATATTGAAGTGTTCCTCCATTTCGCAGATAATCCAATCCTTCTGTTGTTCAAGAAGATAGTACTTTATAACGTTACGCATTCTCGTAATAAGAATCGAAATTTTGGACATCATTTCAATCAGGTATTCATTGTTGCAGTTGCTCAAAATCTCTCTGTGCAACCTATAATCTATGTCATATGGGACGTTATTCTTTGTTTCTTCCGGTTCCGCAAGATGTTTCCGCATTCTCACTATTAGGTTAGATATCGTTTCCCTATCGATGCGAAAAATCGATTCACTCAACGCAAGCTTCTCCAGCACAAGTCTTATTGGGAAAAGCTTCCTCACATCCTCTTCAAGAATCTCCTTAACGTAGAAACTCTTTGCAATTCCAGGTGCTACCAAACCGTCTTCCTTTAGTCTGTGGAGAGCCCCCCTAACTGGAGTTGAAGAAACTCCGTAGATTCTCTTCAGACGCTCTATCGTAAGCCTCGAACCTGGGGGAATTTCCAGCTCTACTATGCTGTTTCTGATCGATCTGTAAAGTTGGTATTGGATTCCATGAAAATGGTTTGTGTCTGCCGATCTATTCAAAGCGATCCCTCCTTGAGAAGAGACAACTCTCTCAAAAAGATTCTGGTCTCATTCAGGGTTTCAATCTGATCTTCATCGCAGAAGACCTCTACACTGAAGTTTCTTCTGTACCCGGATTGTGTCAACAAGTTAAGGAATTTGTGAAAATCTATTGTTCCCTGCCCAAGAGGTTTGTGATTGGAATCGGCAAGGTGAACGTGTTTCACTAATCCAATATTCGAGCTCACAAATAAAGGATCCGCCTCTTCATCAAAATGGTCCGAATCGACGAGAATACCATAACTGCTAAGCCCTCTCGTCTCGAAGAAATCGGCGGCTTCTTGACAGTTGTTCAGAATCGGGCAGACCACCTTCCGGAGAGGTTCAATTAAAACTGAAAGCCCTTCGAGTTCATTCTTAAAGAAAGTATCGATCTCTGTAAGAGACTCGGCCAGCCGGTCGAGGGACTTCTGAAGGCCGTCCGACCATATAACACCTCTCAGTCTTCCGATATTTAGATCTACGCCCAGTTCATAAGCCTTTCTCGCCGCAGACTTGAATGAATCGACAGCTCTTCTTCTCTCATTGATATCGATATGATTCAGATAGAGACCGGCCGTTCCTGCCATTTCCCCGGTGCAGAGAAATATGCATTTTGCGGAGTGCTCCCTCTCCAGACGTTTGACCTTCTCAATGTCTACTTTGCCTGGATCGGCAATCATAAGTTCAAAGGATCTGAACCCGGCTTCGACTAACGCCGGAATCGTTTCTTCAAGCCTCCCCGTCAGGCCGGTAACCTTTGCGCCGGCCGGAATATCGTCATTGGCTACCATAAAACTCACTGCCATAAAGCTCACCTCATCCCGCTGCGCTGACAATTGCCATAGAAAGAGACGCCATTTTCGCAAATTCGTCGTCGCTTCTCGAAGTGAGAACGACTGGAAATCCCGTTCCAATAAGAAGACCAGCAGTTCTCGATTTGCCCAGATGGACAAGTCCCTTTATAAGATTTGCCGCCGATTCGAGATTTGAACAGACTAGAATATCGGCATCCCCTCCCACTTCCGACTGGATCCCTTTATTTAGGGCCGCCTCCTTTTTCAGAGCCGTATCGAGAGGCATTGGTCCGTCCACAAGACATTCTCCAAACTCACCCCTCTCGGCCATTTTCGAAAGTGCGGCCGCTTCAATGAGATCTCTATTAGTTACCGATATTCTCTCGTTGATACCAATCACTGCAATCTTAGGACACTTCAGGCCTATCGATCTCGCAAAACCTGCCGCGTTTCGAAGTATCTCAGCTTTTTCTCTCAGATCAGGAGCTACGTTTACCGTTCCATCCGTTATGAAGAGTAGTTTTGGGTGGTCTGGAATCTCCATACAGGATATATGGCTTATCAACCTACCGGCAGTCTTTACATTTTCGCTCCTGAATAAAGTTCTTAGAAACACCGCCGTATTAATGTTTCCCTTCATCAAGACGGCTTGCGTTTCCCCATTTACCGAGGCTGCCGCTCGTGATGCGTTTTCCTCTTCCGTCTCACCTTCAACTATTTCAACCTCCTTCAAGAATTCTGCTGGTGTAATCTCGCTTATCTTTTCAAAACTACCGTACATAGTCACTTCGATGTTGCTGTTCGATTCGGCGACCGACCTTAATGCTTCAACGGTTGATTTATCATGTGGTTGAACGCAGAGTATCCTTATTTTTTTGTCTAGATCTTTTACTTTATGCATAAAAACGGAAAGGGAACTAATCATCTCTTTCACCTCAGTAATCCAGAGCATCTTCAGATCCGTTAATGATTCTATAGACTCCTTCAGCGAGGCTTTCCATCTCGTATTCGCCAGGGAAGAGAAGAACTCTGAATCCCTTGAGTTTGGAAAGAAGCCTCTCCCTTACGTAATCACATTTCACCACGCCGCCTGTCAAGGCAAGAGCATCTGGAAATCCATCAAAAACTGCTAGAAGGCTGTAAGAATACTTGGCGATATTATAGATATATGCTTCTAGAGGGGCGCTGTCGATTTCTTCTTTCATTACCCTTCTTGCTATACTTTCGACGTCGCGCATTCCGTAGTGAGAGAATAGTCCTCCCCGGTGAGTTAGGTAGTCCAGATAGTCATCCCTCTCTCGAGCAAACTCCGCCAGTTCATGGGAGGGTAATGCGCCGGCTCTTTCCACAGAAAAGGGTCCCTCTTTATCGCTATTATAGAGATCGACCATCCTCCCATTCGAATGAGCGCTCACCGAGGATCCACCTCCAAGATGAGCAACTATAAGCTTGGCATCTTCATAACTCTTGCCCAGTTTTGTCGCTGCTTTTCTCGCAACAGCCTTCATGTTCAGCGCGTGCGAAAGTGAATTTCTTCTTATTTCGTTTATTCCCGTGTATCTCGCCCACTCGGCCAGTTCATCAACACTTATCGGGTCAACGGTGAACGATTGGATTCCAAACTCCTCGGCCATTTCTGATGCTATGACTACTGCTGTGTTTGCCGGGTGTATTCCCTGGAGTCCGCGCCTGGCATCATCAACCATCTCTTTATTAACCCTATATACGCCTGACTCGAGAGGTTTCAGCCGACCGCCCCGTGCTGCGACGGCGGCTAAATCGGAAGGTCTCACCCCGTTTAAATCAAGTTCCTTTACAATCTGTCGCTTCCTTATTGTATACTGATCGGGAAAGAGAGGAAGATCAAGCATGTCGTCATCAAGTGGAATAGTCTTTTTGAATACTTCTTCAGTATCCCTGAAGACCGCAACCTTGGTTGATGTGGACCCCGGATTTATTACAAGAATCAGGCTCATTTCATGAAGTCTCCCACTATCCTCTTGAATTCATCGATCTCAAGAACCGTGTTTCTAATCCGGCCTTCTTTTCGAACGATTTCCGTCAGCTCTTCAATTTGATCTTCACTTGCCTCTATTCCAAGTCTCTTCAGCCAGTATTTTATGCTTGCCTGGCCGCTGAAGGCACCAAGTTTGACCTGTATTTCTCCCATACCGACCAACGAAGGCAGGTACGGAGTCATTGCTGCATTTATTCCCGCTTCATTCAACTTGTCTATTGCATCGACTACAATGCCTGATTCAACCCAGAAAAGGCGTTTGCCTACGACGGGTTTGTTGTTTGCGACCTGAATTTTCGAGATATCCTCAACCAGTCTTGAAGTGTAGCCGATTTTCGAGAGATCAATACCGGTATCTATGCCCATTAGCAGCTTAAGACCGGCAGCCACTTCCTCGGTGGCCACGTTTCCGGTTCTTTCGCCAAGTCCGTTTATTGAGCTATGAATACCCGATACACCGGCTCTTACGGCGGCAAAGACAGATCCCATTGCAAGACCAAATTCGTTGTGTACGTGGAATTCAAAGGGAATATCGGGAATAGCCTTTCTCAGTTCAGTGAAGATGAACTCGATAGCGAACGGTGAAGCGACACCAAAACTATCTACGAAGACCATGCTTTCTGGCTTCGCCTGCTTCGCCACTTCTGTGAATATCTTCAGAACGTAGTCGAGTGAAGATCTTGTCGCATCCCATCCCATGAAAGTAGGTTTCATGCCCTGTTCCTTTGCGTAAAGTATTGCCGAAACTACTCTGTCCACGAGCTTTTCGGGGGAGACTCCATACACGAGTTCATTGTCATAAGGATTCACTGCGTGCTCAATAACCACACGGGTAGCTCCACAATCAAGAGACTCATCTA
Organism: Mesotoga sp. H07.pep.5.3; assembly: GCF_002752615.1. NCBI lineage: Bacteria > Thermotogati > Thermotogota > Thermotogae > Kosmotogales > Kosmotogaceae > Mesotoga > Mesotoga sp. H07.pep.5.3. Next base: position 252,966 of record NZ_AYTV01000025.1, on the reverse strand, counting down.
TGTCCTTTTTCAAAGACCTTGCAAAGGGAACAATCTCTGAGTCGAGCTTCATATCGACTAGCCTTCTTATTGCTCTCTTGTTCTCATCCGATATAATCGGCATTCCCACCTCTATGGATTTGACACCTAGATCGTTAAGTGCAATCCCTATTCTTACCCTCTGATCCTCGTTCCATGTAAGGCCACAGGTTTGTTCACCGTCTCTGAGAGTGACATCGTGTATGTAGATACTGTCTTTTGCGTCTTTTCCCCTTATTTTGTTTTCGTAGTTTAGCGGGCAGACCCAACGGGAATCGTCGAAGTAAGGCGTCCCGTTTAGTTTCATGTACTCAAGGTCTTTTGGTTTCATGATATACCTCCTCAGTAGTTATTTCTGGCAGCACGAGTGAGTTCTGAAGGACAGAAACACTCTTGCCGGGACAAATCAATCGGTCAACTACAGATTGAATATCTGAATTTACTCGTAATCCTAGCTCATCAAATTCCTCAGCAAACTTTGTGTCGCTGACAATGTGAACCTTCTTCTTCTGCAGTACTTTTTTTACGGCGTAAGCCGCTACATAAGCGAGTGGATCTTCGGTAGTTATCATATCGAGTTTCTCTAGAATTTCATTTGCCTCAAGTTTCAAGAGAGACGCGAAAAGGGGATGGTCTCCAAAACCCTCGTCAAGTGAAGAAACCATAACGATATCCCCGCCGTCTTTGGTTATTAAGTCCGACGTGTACAGAGCCTTGCCGCATTGCCAGAAATCAGTTACAGAAGGAAAAGAAGAAATGACCGTAACATCTGTCCTTTCGCGATACTGCCGAAGAAGCTGCTTTCTCGCGAGCTCTACCCCTTTTCTGAGGGCTAGCACGTGGTTCCCCGCAACGGTCCCGGCAATCGATCCGTTAATATCGTAGTAGAAATTTATAATGAAATCAAGCCCCACTCGACTTCCGGTTTCGTCTATCAGCTCTCTGAATTCGTTTTCAAATACTCCCACGTCTGCCTTGCTTTTCAATATTGCCATTCTGTGAGATTTAAAGACACTCTCATATGAGGCGACTCCCGGAAGGACTATCTTTGCCCCTCCCGACCAACCGGAGAATCTGTGAGGAACAATGGAACCTATTCCAACTGTGAGGTCGGCCTCTATAGCTTCATTAACTTGAATCGGTACCTCAAGAAACTCCCCGAAATCTTTCATCTTGGCAGTCTCTTCGGCTCTATGCTGAACGATCCTTGTATCTGAAGAGAAAACTCCGAACTTTTCTTGAAGCTCTTCGGGTTTCATCTGCCTGTGGGTTCCGGTAGCGACAAGGAGAGAAACTTTGTCCCACGAAATTCCGCGACTTTCGAAGAGTTTTCTTAGAAGGTGCAGAGTTTCCAGTACGGGTGAATGCCTCGTGTGGTCTTCCACAATAAACACGATACTTTTTGCTGACTCCGCGAGACTAATAAGTGGAGCAGTGCCGATCGACATTGAAATCGATTCGGTCAAGGAGCTTCCGGCTTCAGCCGGCTCAGCGGAAATCGCGGGAAGTATTACTTGACCCGCGGGCACTTCCAACCTGACTCTTCTCCCTTCTCTGTAATCTAAAGAAATCTCCATCTTACTTGCCACCAAAGTACATTTCGCGGATTCGCTCGTCGCTTTTCACTTCGTCAACCGAGCCTTCAAGTTTTATTTGACCTTGAGAGACTATGTAGACTCTGTCGCTCATTGGAAGTGAAAGCTTTGCGTTCTGTTCGACTATCAGCATCGTAAGGCCAGTATCCTTGACAAATTTCTTCAGGGTCTCGAATATTCTTTTGACGATTACCGGCGCGAGACCCATGGATGGTTCGTCGATCATCATAATTACCGGATCGGACACGATCGCTCTTCCTATAGCAAGCATTTGCTGCTCACCTCCGGAAAGAGTACCTGCCATCTGGTTCTTTCTAGATTTGAGCTCGGAAAAGAGTTCATAAACTCTCTCAATGTTTGGACGAGCCTTAGAAAGCCCGATTCTGGTGGCGGCGACTTCGAGGTTCTCTTGCACGGAGAGCTCCGCGAAAACCTGTCTTCCTTCCGGAACGTGAATAACTCCAAGTCTAGTAATCTTGTGGGGCGCAAGATGCTGGATCTCCTCGCCGTTCAGTAGAATTTTGCTGCCGGGTTCAGAACTGACCAGTCCAGAGATGCTCTTCAAGAGAGTTGTCTTTCCCGCTCCGTTTGGGCCTAGCACGGAAACAACTTCTCCTTTCATCACCTTAATAGATACTCTTCTGAGAGCAGGAACTTCATTATAGGAGACGGATAGGTCTCTCGTTTCAAGCAAAGTCATAATTAATCCTCCCCCAGATAAGCTTTGAGAACAAGCGGATCTTTTTCTATAACATCAAACGTACCTTTGGCGATTATCTGGCCAAAGTTCAGAACATATACCCAGTCAGCCACAGCCTTGATGAAGTCCATAGTATGTTCCACGAGCAGAGTCGTTATACCTTTCTCTTTGAGAATCATCATCAGGTTCATTATCACTTTGAACTCATCTCTAGTCATTCCTGCGGCAGGTTCGTCGAGGAAAATCAGCTGAGGTTCCAGAGCTAAAGCTCTCGCAATCTCTAGACAACGCCGTAATCCATATGCCATGCCCTTCGGGGAATCATAAGCATTATCCTCAAGACCCACGAGCTTCAAAAGTTCCATGGCCTTTTCTTTGTTCTCTTTTTCTTCCTTTCTGAAACTCGGAGTTCCTAGAACTACGCTCAAAGGGCCGGATTTGTAGAAAGACTTTCTGGCAACAAGTACGTTCTCAATCACTGAGAGATTCTCGAAGAGTCGAATCTTCTGGAAGGTTCTCGCAATACCCAACCTGCTAATCCTGTTTACTTCCATCCCCGTTATGTCCTGATCCTTGAAATATACCTTTCCACTTGTGATAGGGTGTACTCCCGTTACAACATTAATGAACGTTGTTTTGCCAGAGCCGTTGGGACCGATTAAAGCTGTGATCTCGCCTTCGGGAATCCCTATTGACAGATCATTGTTAGCCACAACTCCTCCGAATCTCTTGGTCATATTTTCGGTTCTGAGAATGTCCATTTTCACCCCACCTTACAACGTCTTTGTGTTGTTTCTCTTTATCCTGAAAACCTTTCTGAATAAGCTTTCTAGGATAGGGCCAAGTCCCATAGGCATAAATATTACGATGACAATCACTATTAGAGAAGTGACCATTAGATAGTAATTCTCCCAGCCTCCAAATCTCAGGAACTCTGGAAGAAGCGTAAGACCTATTCCGCCAACAACTCCACCACTCATGTGTCTAAGACCGCCCACGACGGCCATGGCGACGAAATTTGACGATTCAAAAAAGGTGAATGGTTCGGGTGAGAGAAAACCGGCTAGATGAGCATACAGTGCTCCCGCCAGTCCTGCTAATCCTGCAGAAAAACCAAAAGCTGCGATCTTGAGCTTTTTCGTAGATATTCCACAAGTCTCGGTAGCAACGTCATCATCATTCATAGCCAGCATAGCTCTACCAAAGTGCGAGTGTTTTATGCGGAACATAATGAAAACTGAAATGAGCAATAACCCTCCAAATATCCAAAAGACCTGCCCAAAGGATAGCATCTCGCCTCCAAACGAATAGAATGGAATTCCAAAGAATCCGTAAGGACCACCTGTGATTGGCGTTAAGTTTATTACCAGCATCCAGACTATCTGGCCGAATGCAATGGTTACAAGAGATAAGAAAAAGGCCTTGAGTTTGAATGATGGAATACTCAACAGGAATCCAGCAATAACGCTAATCACTATACCGGCAATTACGCCGACAACAATCGGCATCCCAAGCTTGACCGTGAAATAAGCGGAGGAGTAGGCACCAATGGCATAGAAACCGGCCTGCCCTAGTGAGATTTGACCAGCGAACCCTGTGAGAAAAACTAATCCAGTGGCAAGAATCGCATGAATTAACGCTCTGTTCATAAGGTAAAGATGGTACGAGTTCTTCACAAAGAGTGGGAACAGTATTATTAGTAGAATTGCTCCTATAACGAAAATCGTCTTCTTCATCTTGTGCCCCCTATATCTTCTTTCTCTTCCAGTTGAATATCCCGGAAGGTTTCAGTATCAGAACGGCTACAAGAACCGAGAAGGAAATTACGTCTCTATATGTTGAAGAGATATAGAGGGTCGAGAAGTTTTCGAGTAAACCAAGAGATATTCCTCCGAGTATCGTTCCATAAGGGTTTGTCAATCCGCCCAGTACCGCCGACGCAAAACCTTTGACCCCTATAGAACCTCCTCCAAGTTCGAGGGAGACAAAGTAAATAGGCGCAAGGAGTATTCCGGCAATTCCCACGACGACTGTCGCCAGAATGAAGGATAGAGAGGTCGTTACCTTCACGTCGATTCCCATGAGAGCTGCCGCTTCTCTATTTTGAGCAGCTGCACGGAATGATTTTCCAATAAGCGTTTTGTTAAGTATAAAATAGATGAAAACCATAAGAATTGCAATTACAAGATAGATGTTCAAGTAGAGAGAGGGAATTCTTATGCCACCGAGTGAAATGAAGTCGTTGCTTCCTCCGAATACCGGCGGGAAGGGTTTTGGTAGAGCCCCATAAGTGACAATTATAAAGTTGAGCCAAAAAGTGCACAGCATAAGTGTGGCAACGACGAATTCGAGACGCCCACCGCCCCTCTTTCTGATTGGCTCATAAATGAATATTCTGAGCCCCAGTCCATATAGCCCTATGATGGCAATAGACAAAACGAAAGAGATGAAAAAACCCAGGTTCAGCTGAGTGTAGAAACTGTAGAACAGATAGGCTCCCAACATCGCTGACGAGATGTTGGCGAAGTTTATTCTTGAGATCGTCAGCCAGAGGAAAACCACGCCGAGTCCTACGAGTCCATATGTGGCACCGATCGAAGCCCCCGAAACTATGTTTTGGAGAATGTCTTGAAGCATCACTCACACTCCTTATAGGGAAGTAAACGGGAGGTAGGCAGGACGCCCCCTCCCGCAAAGAGGCTTAGTACAACTTAGTGATTATCTGCCAGTCTTTTCCGTCGAACTGGGAGATTAGACAGACGTTTGTGAAGTTGTGGTGTTCGTCGCACTTGAGTTCGCCCTGAACACCAACGATGTTCGCTTCATTCGCAAGGTATTCAGCAAGCTTAGTACCGTCTGTTCCAACATTCTTGAGTGCATCTGCCAGAAGGTACATTCCGTCATAGTAAGCCTGTCCAGGGTCGCTTGGTTCCTTGCCATCCCATCTGGCCTTATAGGCTTCAACAAATGCTTGAACTGCAGGATCGGGATCTATTGGATTGAATCCCTGAACGGAGTATACACCAATCGCTGCTTCCGGTGCTAGATCTGTGAACGCAGGAACGCCCCATGCAGAGAACCCAATTATGGGGACATCGATCTGCAACTGTCTGAGTTGATTTACTGTTACAGCAGCCTCAGATTCGTGTGTAAGTCCTATCAATCCATCGAACCCGGCGTTCTTTAGTTTCAGAAGCTGACCAGTTGCATCCTTGTCGCCTTCCTTGATCTGCTCCATTGCGACTATTTCGATTCCATACTTGGGGAACTCCTCTTTAGCAACATCGAGAGCAGCGAGACAATAGTCAGTCGAGCCATAGATAACTCCGGGCTTCTCAATGCCCAACTCTTCTACTGCATATTTTACGAGCTGAATGACTTTGACTTTGTCGTCGGCTCTGAGTCTGAAGAGAAAGTCGTTGGGAATCACCGAATATCTGAATGAAGGGGAAGTCGCTCCGACAAGCATTGGAACCTTCGCCTGCTGTGCTAGTTGATGAACACCAATGACTGAACTGCTCATGTTCGGTCCAAAGACGGCCACTACCTTATCCTGGAAAAGTGCTCTCCTGATAACATTTGCGGCCGTGCTCGGATTTGCCGCATCGTCATACACAACCATTTCGAGCATGTCGCCATTGATTCCTCCAGCGGCATTGATCTCTTCGAGTGCCAACTGCGCGCCCATTTTGATGTAGTCACCAAGAATAGAACCCAGTCCTGTGAATGGCGCCACAAGAGCAACCTTAATCGTTGAACCCAGCGCCGCAACCCCGATTAGCAAGACAATCGCGACTACGAGTAACCTGTTTAGCCTCATCCAAAACACCTCCATGTGCGGGACAGTAATAATTCCGCCCCGTTCTTTTAGAAGAAAGATTAATAAACGATTAACGTGATGCGTTATACATTATGCAAAGTATAGCATTCCTTGAGTCGATATCTTAACTCGATCATAGCCCTTGAGGATCAAATGAATTGAATTATTCTAGATTATCTTTCTCTACTTTGACTTCTCGCAACAATAAGGCATTCTTCAGGACAAGTGTGGAACGTTATTTGCACAGACTGTTTTGCTTACGGGTCATGTGTGAGCCACTGTGTTCAATGACGATTATCCTTGATGTTATTACCATTGGAGAGACCGACTTCTTTCTTTGCCTTTGCATCCATGGGTTATAATTGTTTTCGAAACTGGGCTTTGCACTGAAGGTTTCTGGGGGTGTTGTTTGTGAGAGCAGTTCAAATGGTTTGTCTTTTCCTTTTCGTCATCACATTTTCTCTATTGGTTGCCGTGGAAATCGATCTGGGCGTGGGTGCTGATATAACCCAGTCAGATGAGACGAGCCTAAGTTGTGCGCGGCTTTCTCTTCTAGCCAGTGTTGGTCCGTTATCTATCGATCTGCCGATTGCGCAGATTTGGCCTTCAGAAAGAAGACTTGAGCTTGCCGATCCCATGTTAAGTTATGCAGGCTTGAACCTGAAACTTCCGATAACCGTTCTTTACATGAAGGCCGGTTTGGGAGTTCAGTTAAAGGGTTTAATAGATCTAGTCGGAGGAAGTATCGAAGGATGGGACGTCCCAGCGAGAGTTAGAGCTGGTTTAGGCCTATCGGATTCTGGCCTCTTTCTTGAAGGTGGAGTAAATCTCGATTTCACACCTTCTCTCGAATCGATGAGTTTCTTCCCTTACATAGCGGCAGGATTTGTTTTCTAGCTAGATCAGGTGAAGGTGTTTTCTGAATTCTTTTTCAACCTCTTGAAATGTATATTTCTCAAGCCAGGATTGCCAGCCGAATTTCAAGAAGATATTCTTTACCTGAAAGGAGTAGTTCAGAGGATCCAGATGGACTTCTTCGACTCTTTTTGATAGTTCAAGTGCAACTCTTGTCGCGTTCATAGGAAGAACAGGTCCTACAAAGGCTCCCGTCTGAATTCCGTTATCTCTTAAGAGATCGATTGTCTCGAGTCTCTCTTCAAAGGAAGAAGAACCCGGTTCAAGAACCTTCCTCACATCTTCTCTATCCGTTGTTATCGTTACTAAAACTTTCGCTTCGCCTTCCGCGGTCTGGAGCAAGTCGAGGTCTCTCCTTATCAAAGCGGATTTCGTCATCAAGTAGACGGGAACCCTGTGAGAGACGAGAATTCTCAGTATTGCTCTTGTGATTTCGTATCTCTTTTCGAGTTGCTGATAAGGATCGCAGGTTGTACTGAGAAAAACTGGCCGCTTGGGATGTCTGATAATTTCTCTTTTCAGAAGAGATGTGAGGTTTTTTCTGACTCTCACATCTCTTCCCCATACTCCTCCGTAGTCCTTGAAAGAGCCTATGAATTTTGCAAAGCAGTATATGCATCCGACGCTGCATCCAACGTAAGGATTGATAGTGAAATCTGTTAATGGAATATTAGACTTTGTTAATGCCCTTCTTGCAAGTATTTCTTCCACCATACACTTATAGATTCTACATGTTTTCTTCTCGATAAACGATTTCCGTTAAGTGCATATCGCGCGACTTCATCCATTCTCAAGTGATATAATTAACGGAAATGGGAGGTGTTACTGTGTTGAGGGTTATCAATACTGACAAGGCGCCGGCAGCAGTTGGTCCTTATTCTCAGGCAGTTGCGGCGGGAGGTTTTCTCTTTGTTTCTGGACAGATTCCCCTCAACCCGTTGACTGGCGAAATGGTGACGGATTTTGAAGAAGCTTGTAAACAGTCACTTGATAACTTATTCTCGGTAGTCGCCGCCGGCGGGTCGAGCCCAGATAATATCGTAAAGGTCAACGTTTACGTAAGGGATATGGGTAAGTTTTCGATTCTAAATGAGATCTACGCTACTTACTTTAAGGGTCACAAACCTGCCAGAGCCGTAGTAGAGGTCTCCAACCTGCCAAAAAACGCGCCGGTAGAAATCGAGGCTGTAGCGATTATACCGTAATCAGGAGGATAAAATGGCAATTTCGATAAAACTGCCCGATGGTTCGATAAAGGAATACGAATCAGGGATAACACCGGCGGAGATTGCAAAGGGTATTTCCGAGGGACTTGCAAGACGTGCTTTTGGAGCGATTGTCGACGAAGAACTTTGGGATCTTGAACGGCCTATCGAAAAAGACGCTTCGGTCAAGCTTGTCTTGGACAAAGATCCCGAGTCATCTCGTTTCTTCAGACACACTATGTCCCATATACTAGCCCAGGCGATAATGAGATTGTATGGCAAGGAGAAAGTCAAGCTAGCAATCGGGCCAACCATAGAAAATGGGTTTTATTACGACATAGATCTTGGCGAGACGAGAATCACAGAAGAGGATTTACCGAAGATTGAATCGGAGATGAGCAAGATAATTAAGGAAGATCTCCCGGTTGAGAGATTCGAACTGCCTGTATCAGAAGCCATTGAACTTATGAAGAGAGAAGATCAGCCTTATAAAGTCCAGCTGATCGAGGATCTGGTTAAGGACACCGGTGCTGAAAAGGTTACTTTCTACAAACAGGGCGAATTTGTTGACCTCTGCAGGGGTCCTCACGTTTCTTCGACTGGTAAGGTAAAGTATTTCAAGCTTACATCCGTTTCCGGTGCGTACTGGAGGGGCGACGAGAACAACAAGATGCTTCAGAGGGTTTACGGCACTGCCTTCGCAAAAAAGAGTGATCTCGAAGACTATCTGAGGATGATAGAAGAGGCGAAGAAGAGAGATCACAGGAAGCTTGGCCCGGCGCTTGGTCTCTTCACAATCAATTACGAATATGCTCCGGGTATGCCTGTTTTTTTGCCTAAAGGAACGGAGATGCTTAATCAACTGCTTCAGTTTTCGAGAGAGAAGCATGTTGAAGATGGTTACAGGGAAGTTAGCACCCCTCAGATTATGTCTGATGCGCTTTGGAGAACATCTGGTCACTGGGATCATTACAGGGACAACATGTATTTCACGGAGAAAGAAGATCAGCAGTTCGCTGTCAAACCAATGAATTGCCCCGGGCACATAATCGTATACAAGTCCTCATCGGTAAGCTATCGTGATCTTCCGATGAAACTGTTTGAATTCGGAAAGGTACATAGATATGAGAGATCCGGTGTCTTGCACGGGTTGTTCAGAGTCAGAGGATTTGTTCAGGATGATGCTCACATATTCTGTACACGTGAGCAGATTCAACAGGAGATAATGGGAGTAATCGATTTCGTTCAGAAAATATACTCCCCATTCAACTTCGAGTATAGAGCAGAGCTTTCGACGAGACCCGAAGATTACATGGGCGAAGTCGAGCTGTGGGATATCGCCACAAAGGCACTTGAAGATTCACTTTTAGCAAAGAAAATGGAGTTTAAGGTAAATGAAGGTGATGGAGCTTTCTATGGTCCTAAGATCGATTATCATATAAAGGATTCGCTTGGTAGGGAATGGCAGTGTGCTACAATTCAGCTTGATTTCATGATGCCCGAGCGTTTTGGGATCAAGTATGTTGGACCCGATAACGAAGAGTATCAGCCCGTCATGATTCACAGGGCGATATTCGGCTCCGTTGAGAGGTTCATGGGTATTTTGATTGAGCATTTTGCCGGAGCTTTTCCCGCTTGGCTTGCTCCTACCCAGGTTTCAGTGATCCCAATAGCCGACAGGCATGCAGAATATGCGGAATCGGTTGCGGCCGAATTAAAGTCCAGAGGTTTCAGGGTTGAAGTCGATGATCGCCAGAAGTCAACTAACTACAAGATCCGTGAGGCTCAGCTGATGAAAGTACCTTATATGATCATCGTTGGAGACAGAGAGAAAGAAGACGGGACCATATCGGTAAGGCTGAGAAGTGAGAAGGATCTGGGTTCAATTGCTTTGCAGGAATTCATGGATAAGCTTTCGCAAGAAGTCAACATGAGAAGCGCAACAAGCATTTTCGAGTGATTACAAGACCCCTGCACCTCGGGGGTCTTGCTTTCGTAGCTTAAAAGTCCTTGAAGGGGGGCGATTGGAACGAATATCATCGACATAATACCGGTCGCACGTGGCGACAGACCGGCAGATGTTCTTCTTAAGAACTGCAAGATCGTGAACGTTTTCAGCGGGGAGATAGAAGAGGCAAACCTAGCTCTTTTCAAGAAGCGCATTGCTGGAATCGGTGACTACGAAGATGGACTCGAGGTCATAGATCTTGAAGGTTCTTATGTGGTCCCAGGTCTTATCGATGCTCACCTTCACATCGAATCATCCATGGTTTCACCGGTCGAGTTTTCGAAGACAATCCTAGCAAGAGGCACAACCACAGCGATAGCCGATCCTCATGAAATTGCAAATGTAATGGGTCTTTCCGGGATAGAATACATGATCAAGTCCACAGAGGGAGTTCCTGTGAATCTCTACATCATGATCCCCTCCGCCGTCCCCGCATCAGCCATGGAAACGTCGGGGGCAAGGATCAGCGTAATGGATATGATAGGTTTTGTGGAGAAATTCCAGAACAGAGTTCTTGGACTGGGTGAAGTGATGAACTTCCCGGATGTCATAAACGGTGATCGGGATTCAATAGCGAAGATTGAGTTGATTCGACACAAGTACAAAAAGATAGACGGTCACATTCCTGGAGTTTTGGGTAAGCCTCTAAATGCCTACATATGTGCTTTTGTAAGGTCGGAACATGAGTGCACCTACGTTGAGGAAGCGAGAGAAAAACTTTCCAGAGGTATGCAGATACTTATCAGAGAGGGAAGTGTAGAGCGAAATCTCGTTGCTCTTCTCCCTCTAATAAACGAGAAGACTTATCCCTTCGTATCATTTTGTACCGACGACAAGCATCCCGACGACATTATCAGAGAGGGCCATATAGACTACAATATTCGGAAGGCCATAGAGCACGGTATAGATCCAATAATCGCCATAAGAGCAGCCACGATAAACACTGCAAGACATTACAATTTGAGATCGATGGGTGCTATTGCTCCCGGGTACAAGGCCGACCTCGTAGTAGTGGACAATCTAGAGTCCTTCAATCCGAGAATCGTTTTCAAAGATTCTAGAATAGTAGCAAGAGATGGAAGACTGGTCACTGATGTCATCTCAAAGAGTTTTCCACAGGAAAGGACGAATACATTCAAGTGCCAGAAGATTTGTGAGGATGACTTAAGAGTTAAGGCTGAGGGAAGAAAAATCAGAGTAATAGAGCTTCTTGGAAGCGAGGTACTCACCGGTGGCACAATAGCTGACGCAAAAATTGAGAATGGATGTGTTGTCAGCGATGTCGATAGTGACGTCTTGAAACTGGCCTCCGTCTGTCGCTATTGCGAAGGTAAGTCTATGTCAGTTGCGTTTGCAAAGGGCTCCGGGCTAAAGAAGGGGGCAGTAGCAACTTCTGTTGGACATGATTCGCACAATCTTGGTGTATTGGGAGTGAATGATTCCGATATGGTCTGTGCGGCAAACAGAGTGATAGAAATGGGTGGAGGGTTGGTTTCCGTCGTTGACGGTAAGATAACATCCGAGCTTCCTTTGAAAATTGCAGGCCTGATGTCGGATCTTACCAGTAGGGAAGTCGCAGAAAGATTAACAGAATTGAAAGAAGCTACAAAGATTATGGGTAGCACTTTACCCGATCTCTTCATGACGCTTTCTTTTGTGCAGCTTTCAGTTATCCCCAAGCTGAAGCTGACGAATCTCGGCCTTGTCGACGTTGAAAAAAATGATTTCGTCACGCTATTCGTTGAGGAGGGTGAAGATGCCTGAAAGACACGAGAAGGTGGTCGGCAAAAAAATCAACAGAGTCGACGCTCGCGAGAAGGTGAGTGGCAGAGCAAAGTTCGCAGCAGATGTGTCTTTTGATAGACAGGTAAACTGCGCTCTTGTTATTGCAAAGAAAGCACACGGAGTTCTGAAGAGTATTGATGCTTCTTCCGCAAAAAAGATTCCCGGTGTCGAGGGTGTTTTCACCTGGAGAGACGTTCCCGGGGAAAACCAGCTTGGCGATGTGATAAAGGATATGCCTTGTCTAGTCAAGGAGGGCGAAAGAGTAAGATTTTACGGTGATGTAGTGGCTGTAGTCGCTGCAAGCAGCAAGAAGATAGCCGAGGAAGCCGCCGAGCTGGTAAATGTTGAGATCGAAGAGCTCAAACCGGTTCTAACAATAGAAGAGGCAATGAAGGACGAAATCGTTATTCATGGTAAGTCCAATATAGGTGTTTCAAGAAGAATTCGTAAAGGAAATGCCTCGAAGTTTTTTGAGAATTCAGAGCACATTTTCGAAGGCGAGTTCTACGCCCACTATCAGGAGCAGGCTTATATGGAGACCCAGGGAGTAATAGTGGTGCCCGACATTGACTACGGGTTCACTGTTTACGGAACAATGCAGTGTCCTTACTATGTGCAAGGGGCCGTGTCGAATGTCCTGGGCATTCCTATGAGCCGAGTAAGAGTTATTCAAACCGAAACCGGCGGTGCATTTGGAGGAAAAGAGGACATTCCTTCTTATGTCGCTTCATATGCAGCCATAGTAGCCAATAACCTTCGAAGGCCGGCGAAATTGATTTATTCAAGAGAAATAGACATCCAGACAACTTCGAAGCGTCATCCCATAAAATCTCACTACAAAGTTGCCCTTGAAGGAAAGAAAATCAAAGCGATGACGATAGAGGCATACATGGATATGGGAGCGTATGCAACCCTTACTCCGATAGTTATCTTCAGAACGCTTGTTCATGCGGCCGGAGCTTACGAAATAGAAAATGTTGACGTCGATGTGTACGCAGTGTATACAAACAAAGTTCCTCCGGGAGCCTTCAGAGGTTTCGGTTCTCCTCAAGTTCTCTTTGCGGTTGAGAGCATGTTGGATGATATTGCTGTCCAGATGGGATTCGACCCAATGGAGTTCAGAGAAATTAACACTCTTAGACCGGGTTCTAGGACCTCTACCGATCATCTGTTAGTTAATAGCGTTGGTGCTCCGGAGACGCTTTCAAGAGTTAAGAAGGCTTCGAAATGGAAGGAACTTGTGAAAGAGACGGAGGAATTCAATAAGTCTAGTGAAGAAGTCAAAAGAGGGGTTGGTCTCTCTCACATCTTCTATGGGGTCAGCCTCGGTGCAGGAGGTCAGGCTCTCGACAAGTCCGGCGCACACGTGCTGATAGACAGGGATGGTTCTGTCGAAGTGAGAATTGGTGGGACGGAAATGGGTCAGGGAGCCAAGACGGTGATCTCAATTATCGCGGCGGAAGAACTGGGGCAGAGTATGGACAAGATTGTTGTTCATCAACCTGATACCGCCTTCGTTCCGGACAGCGGGCCTACAGTAGCATCGAGAACTACCATTTACTCCGGAAACGCGGTGAAAAGCGCCTGTGCTTCTCTGCGGGAGAGATTGGCCTCTGTGTTCTGTGAACTCACTGGTTGCCGACTCTCATCTGTGAGATTTGAAGATGGTTGTGTTTATGGCGAAAATGAAAATAAGTTGTCATTCGATGAAGTAGTCGAACATGCCTACAAGAAAAATGTGAAACTTTTCGAAACAGGCTGGTATGAGACGCCTAAACTGAAATTCGATATGGACAACGGAATCGGGGAGGCGTACGTCACCTACTCATATGCAAGCCAGGTCGTTCAGGTCGAGGTCGATCTGGCGACAGGCTACAGCAAAGTTATCAAAGCTTTCACAGCCCATGACGTCGGTAGATCGGTCAATCCTGAAGGAGTGGTTGGCCAAATTCAAGGCGGTTTTGCGCAGGGGATGGGATACGCAATATTCGAGGACATGAAGCAAAAGGACGGAAAGATCATCTCCGATAATTTCAACACTTACATTATTCCGACTGTCCACGAACTTCCAAAAGAACTGGTCATTGATGTTGTGGAGGATCCCTTTCCAGAAGGTCCTTACGGTGCGAAGGGGATAGGAGAGCCTTCGCTGATGCCGGTACCCGGCGCAGTTGCCAATGCTATTTCTATGGCAATAGGAAAGCGTGTTAGAAGGATTCCGGTTACCCCAGAATATGTGCTTCAGCTCTTAGAAAATGGGTCGTCTTTACAAGAATAGTTGTTGGTAAACAAGGAGGATTAGCATGGGTAAGTTCGTACTCGGTCCAACATTCGAGGAGATGTTGCATCCAGAGAAGATCGATAGAAAAACCAGAGAGATTGCATGGAAGATGAGAAAGGAAGATCCCCTGGATCCGATAAACCTTTACAACATTTCCTGGAGAGATATCGATAACAGGATCTACTATTTTGTTCTTCCAAAGGAGTTCACTGGAGTAGATGCGAATATCGTTGTACTGTATGGGAAAGACTTCCCAACTGGAAGTCACAAGGTAGGAGCAACGTATTCGATTTTGATGGAAAAAGTGTTGAGAGGAGAAGTGGATCCTACTTACCATACTCTGGTTTGGCCATCTACTGGCAACTATGGAATCGGTGGTGCATGGGTCGGCTGTAGAATGAAGTTTGACTCTGTGGTTATTCTTCCCGAAGAAATGTCGGCGGAGAGATTCAACATCATTAAAGAGTACGGAGCTAGAGTATTCGCAACTCCAGGGTGCGAGTCAAACGTGAAAGAAATCTACGATAAGGCGAAGGAACTTAAAGCGGCTAATCCGGAAAAAGTACGGGTGCTCAATCAGTTCGATGAGCTCGGTAATTATAGATTTCATTACTACGTAACTGGAAATACGATTCTGGAAATGATGGACGAACTCGGGCTTGGCAACGGAAGAGTTTCGGCAGTAGTGGCAACGGTGGGTTCGGCAGGAACTATTGCATGTGGGGACAGAATAAAGGAAGTGTATCCCGAAGTTAAAATCGTTGCTGGAGAACCTGTGCAATGTCCGACTCTATCACTTAACGGTTATGGAGGTCACGACATTCAGGGGATCGGGGATAAACACGTCACATGGATTCACAATGTAATGAACAACGATGCAGTTGTTGCGCTTGACGATATCGAGTGTAAGAAACTTCTTCAGGTAATGACGGACGAAGAAGGTAAGAAGTTCCTGAAAGAGTTTCTTAAAGCAAACGATGTCGATACAATGGCCGACATTTTCGGCATTTCAGGAGTAGCGAACATTGTCGGTGCGATAAAGATGGCGAAGTACTACAAAATGAGCAACAAAGACAACATCGTGACTATTGCGACTGATAACATCGACCGCTACCACTCTGTGATGGAAAACATGTCCAAAACCTATGGTGAACTCACCAGGGATGAAGCCAGGCACAGATTTGAATCATATGTTCTTGGTGCAAAGACAGACTGGATATTCGAGGGGACTATGGATAATAGATTGAGATGGCACAACCTAAAGTACTATACTTGGGTTGAGCAACAGGGAAGGTCTGTTGAAGAGTTGAACAAGACAATGTCACAGGACTTCTGGAAGGCAGAAAGCGGAAAGATTGAAGAGATTGACGAGCTCCTTCTCGATTATCGCGTAAGGAACAAAGAATAATTAGTATGACTATTTGTTTTGTTTTTTGTAAGCTTTATTGTACAATGAAAATACGGTGGTACTGACGAAGAGAAAACTGCCTACCTTTTTCGGGGGCGGTTTTTTTCTTTGTGTAACTGAGAAGTTGCTTCAGCTCTAGATTCTATCCCAATTTATGGAGGTGATTCTTTTGAAAAAGTTTCTTCTTGTTTCGGTCGTTTTGATGTTCTCACTTATTCTCTCAGCAACTACTATCCAGTTCTGGCATGCAATGGGTGGGTGGAGAATCGATTTCCTGCAGTCGCAGGCAGATGCGTTCATGGAGTTACACCCCGACATTGAAGTCGAAGTTCAGTACACCGGAAGCTACAGAGATACTCTTAACAAAATGATCGCAGCTGTGCAGGCTGGGACAGCTCCTCACGTGGTTCAGGTATTCGAAATCGGAACTCAGATGATGATCGACGGCGAAGTTGCAATCCCCATTGAAGAGATGATGGAGGCCGACCCGACATTTGATATCGGAAAGTTCATGCCACAGGTTCTCAACTATTACCGGGTAAATGGCAAACTCTATTCGATGCCGTTCAATTCATCAAACGCAATCGTTTTCTACAACAAGTCGCTCTTTGAAAAGGCCGGTCTAGATCCGCATGATCCTCCGACTACTTTTGAAGATTTCATCGAAGTGGCCAGGAAGCTGACCATAAAGGACTCGGCTGGAAACGTGGAGCAGGCAGGATTTACCGTATCTCTCAATTCATGGTTCTTTGAGCAACTACTGGCGGCACAGGACGCCCCGCTAATTGATCAGAACAATGGCAGAACCGGAAGACCCACGAAGGCGGTCTTCAATACTCCTGAAGGTCTGGCAATCTTCGAGTGGTGGAATACCATGTCGCAGGAAGGTACAATGATAAACACGAAGTTTGAAGACTGGACCGCTGCAAGAAACCTGTTTATTTCGCAAAAAGCGGCAATGTTGATGACTTCCACTTCGGATGTTGCCCTGATGATGGAATCCGCCGAGACGAATGGTTTTGAGCTTGGTAGTGTCTTTTTGCCAAGACCCTCTGATTCGAAAGCTGGAGGAGCTATCATAGGCGGTGGAAGTCTGTGGCTGATCGATGGCCATCCAGACGAAGAAACCAAGGCTGCCTGGGAGTTTATCAAGTTCATGGCTAGCACCGAGCAGCAGATTGAATGGCACAAAGCCACTGGATACTTCCCGGTTAGAAAGGATTCCGTTGAGAAACTCGTTGCCAGCGGGTATTACGGTGATTACCCCGATCACCTGACAGCGCTTTTACAACTTTTGCTTTCAGTCCAGAGTTACAACACTAACGGAGCAATAACTGGAGCATTCCCTGAGATAAGAACCGTGGTAACAACCGCGATTGAAAAGATGATCGCTAAAGAAATGACTCCTTCCGAGGCGCTGAAGTACGCTGAAGATGGAGCAACTCAAGCAATTCGCGACTATAACGAAGCCAATTACTAATGTTCTTTTATTGGTCGGAGCGGGCGATCAGCCCGCTCCGCTTGATGCTGGAGGTGTAGAATGCGAAAGTGGTTACCATACCTTCTGCTGGTACCTACCTTTCTGATTATCGTTTTATTCATTTATTATCCTGCAGTAGAAGCATTTAGAATGAGTCTCTACAGGGTATCTACTTTTGGTAACAAAACGACATTTGTGGGAATCCAGAATTACATAAACCTTTTCAACAATGAGCAGTACATTTCCTCAGTGAAACTAACTGTCATCTATGTCGGGCTTTCTGTTACATTATCAATTTTCCTTGGTTTCATAATCGCTATGCTCCTCACTCAGAACGTTCCAGGAACGAAACTTTACAGGACCTTTCTCTTCGCGCCCTATGCTATTTCGCCGGCGATAGCCGGCACCCTTTGGACCTTCCTTTTGAACCCGGTTGTTGGCCACGTAAACTATGTATTCATGAAACTATTCGGACTTCAGGTTGAATGGTTAACGTCAAAGCCTTACGCGTTCTACGCGTTGATCTTTGCGACAGTGTGGAAGATCTTGCCTTTCAATATGATCTTCTATATTGCAAGTATTCAGAACGTCTCGGGAGACCTTCTTGAAGCAGCAACTCTTGATGGAGCAGGGGTCATGAAAAAGACCTGGAGAATCATATTTCCTTTAGTTTCACCAATAACATTCTATTTGGTCATTATGAACATTGTCAGCACGATGTTCACGTCGTTTGCAATAGTCGATGTAATGACGAAGGGCGGTCCTGGAGGTTACACGACAAATATGATATATAGGCTTTATCTTGACGCATTCACTTATCAGAAAAGAGGACCCGCCTCGGCGCAAAGCGTAATAATGTTCATGATAATGGTCGTAGTCACAATAGTCTACTTCACCGTTGCGGAAAGACGAGTTCACTATCAATGAGGTGTAGTCATGAAGAAGTCCACTAGGAAGTTAGTTAATACAATAATCATAGAGATAATATTGATCACAGTATCTTTCATATTCATTATGCCCGTTATTTTGGCCATAACTATGAGCCTTCAGCCGCCTCAAAGCGTCTTTTCATTTCCACCGAAGTTTTTCCCTACGGCCTTTCACATCCAGAATTACTTCGATGCTTTCAAGACAGTTCCTTTTGCGCGTTTACTTCTGAACAGTGCAATTGTATCGCTTGCGATTACTCTTGGGAAACTCGTTACTGGAACACTTGCGGGATATGCCTTTTCGAACTTCAGATTTGCAGGAAGAGGGCTCGCCTTCGGGTTTCTCTTTGCAACTCTATTCTTGCCTGCGGAGACGATAATGATCGTCCCCTTGTTCTCCTTAATGAATAAATTTGGATGGGTGAATACATACTGGGCCCTCACCATACCTTTCATGGCGAGTGCAACAAACACTTTCTTGATGAGACAGCAATTCATGACTATCCCCCTTTCTCTTGAGGATGCGGCAAGAATTGATGGAGCCGGACCAATCAAATACTTTCTAAAAATTCTCTTGCCTCTTTCAAAATCGATCATTGCAGGCTCCGCGATCATAAACTTTGTTTATTCATGGAACATTTATCTCTGGCCGCTGATAGTTACGATGGAGGACAAGATGAAAACAGTGCAGATCGGAGTCAAGATGCTTATCGATGCTGAGTCGGCGAACAACTGGGGAATCATCATGGCCGGTACGATGGTAGCGGTGATTCCGACCCTTGTAGTCTTCTTTCTTTTGCAGAATCTCTTTGTGAAAAGCCTTGTAGGAACTGGTCTCAAGGAGTAGCTCAATTCTTGAAAGGGAAGCCTGGTTAGAATGACTAGAGAAAACCTGCTACGGAGCATATTGAATTCGGATGAGAATTGTTTTGAAGCTGACCCACTGACGATTTATTTGGCTACATAACCTGAATGTAAGATTGCTTGGGTTTAACCTTCCAGAATCAATTATCTCTTTCGTTGCTAACACCCATTAGATTTGAAATAGAGTTATTTAGTATCAAATATTTCGAAGCCTGTATCTGCTGTATAGAATCTTTGTAACCGTCCAAGCAGCTGTACGGGGTAATCATTTTACTTGTTCTTCTCTCAACTGCTTCACTGTTATCGAGAATTCCGTCGCTGGACATTATGAAAATCCTGTTATTGTCTATGAATGATCCTTCGGGAACGTAATGAGTGAATGCGGCAAATCCCGACGACGAATTAAGAAGATCTCGACCGAACAGTATTCCGCTCTTTTCTACGATCCCGATGAGATTAAGCAGTGTGGGAAAGAAATCAATTTGACCGCCTGGTTTGGAGTTCAGAACCTTGAGATTAGAATTAGGAATATGAAATAAGAGTGGAATGTTCATAGCGTGTACGAAATCGTACTCACAGGCGAGAAGCTCACTCAATATATCTTTGTTTTCTTTGTTGAAAGGATATAGCCCTGCGTGATCTCCATAAAGAGCAATGAGTGAACTGTCGTAAAGGCCGGCCTCTTTGAGTCCTTCAATGAATTCGCCTAATGCAGCATCGGTATAGTGTACCGATTGAATGTAGTTCCCGAAAAGAGTGCCCTCATGTTCTGGAAGGAGTTCAATTGCTCTCAGTTCCTCAGGTATTTCATAAGGATTATGGCTTGTAAGCGTTACTATGAATGCGAAGAAAGGCTCTTCGATTTCTCTTAGGTGTCCCAGTGTCTGTTTGAAAAGAGAAGAATCGCTCAAACCAAAACCAATAATCTCATCGTTTTCCATATCCTCCAGGCTGATGAAATCGTCAAATCCCAATGAAGGATAAATCTTCTCGCGATTCCAGAACCAACCATTATTGCCGTGAAAGGCAACCGAAAAATAACCTTTGGATTTCAGAAGCGACGGCAAAGCGTAAAAGCTATTCTCTTCCCGAGTCTGATAAACTGAAACATCACCAAGTGCATGCATTGAATTGAGAACTACAAATTCGCAATCAGAGGTGTTCCCTGCTCCAACCTGTTGATAGATTTCATCGAAATAGATCGAATCACTCGAAACCAACCGGTTAAGATTAGGTGTTATCTCCTGGTCGTTGTAAACGAAGTTGACAAGAAAGTCCTGAAACGATTCGAGCTGAATAACAATGATGTTTCTATCTTTCGCAACGGAAAAATATTTACCCCGCTCAGCCATTTTATTCACGTAGCCATTATAAGAGACTGTTTCGTCAACAGTTATCCCCCCATCGACTCCCGGAATCACCCTAACAAGATCAAACATATGGTAGGCAAAGACTCCATATCTGTTGAAGACAAAGTAAGATTGGAGGCTTTCCGAGGAAAACGGTATTAAAAGGCTAATGAGTAAGACAAAGGCAATAATTCTGTCCGGGTAGGTTGGTTTCCTTATGGGTGTTTCGTCCTGTCTAGATTGCTTCTTTCTCAGGTATAGTCCAACAGGTATGAGATCAATGATAAAGACAAAACTTATTGGATGGAGAACATAGACTATGCTTTCACTTATTGCACCGACGTGACCGACATGCACAAGCTCCTTGACCGAAGGGAGAAACCCGAAGTACTGGAAGTATAAAAAATCTACAAAGAGTATGCATGAAATAATGCAATATAAGAGAAAAAACTTGCCATTGAATACATTCCAGAACAAGAGCAATAGGAATGCCATCCATGCAATAGTCCCGAGCAACACTGACAGCCTTGCTAGCTCAGCGGTGTAGCCGTAAAATACAAGAGATTTTAGTAAAATCAAAACGACGATTATGGTGATGCTTTTCGTTGTCCATTGATAGGTCTTTTTCACAATGATCTCATCCTAAACATTTATACGAGCAACTAAATTATACTAACTCGAAACGTATCGTTCAACCAGAGTGTTTCCCTTGTTTCGTACAGCGTTGTACTCCTCAGAACTAGATAGAAGGAAGAACAAATGTATAGCAAGAGCGATTTCTATGTTGATATGTCGACTCTGTGATTCCTTTTCTGAAGCCAGAGAGACCAAGAGGATAGAACCTGTTGTCTTTGTGATACATGAAGAAATTACGCAGAAAAAGTTTAAGAAATTGAGGAACTCGACCGCTTGTTCCATGGTCTTGATGAATAGGATCTCGATTTTGAAGGACTCTCGTCGATCATCGGCGTGGGAATCGTCTTTGCTCATCTATAGATCATGGGATGGAGAGGCTTGTAAATTTCGCTTTTAGGCAGCAAAATTCTGAGAAAGAACGAAATTTCGTAGGTCATGCCGAAAGGAGCGGAGATGCTTCGGCTAAGATCGTATTTAGTGGATTTGGAAAGACATTTGGCGAAAGATAGACATCGCAACTTCTTCCTTTCAAATGATATGGCAATTACTGAAAACTCACCTGTTGGCCTTTGCTTCGAAGACATTTATTCGGGTTCCGTGTTCCTCAATAGAGGAGCCAGGGAATCGGGGTTGAGAGTTTCCGATTCCGTCTCTTACCCTGGGGGAGAGAGCTTTGTTGAGTTTATGAAGTCTGAGAATTTCGAGAGATGTTTCATGAGTATGGTTATCGATAACGACGAGAAGGTTTCAGGTTTGGATGTGCGAAATTCTTTGTTGAAATAACGGATAGAGGATGACGAATAAAGAACCTTGGGAGAACAGGAAAAAGATTAGAAAACTCCAATAACTCGCTCTTGATCTTTCAAAGGCCTCAAGTGAAGAACATGTCTGTGATCTGATCGTGGATGCTAAGAAAATTCTGGAGTTCGATATGCCCGGTCTTGATATTGTAGAGCTTGAAAACCTTGTTGTTAAGAGAGTAACCGAACCAGTTTCTGACAACGGTGAAGTCCGCTACACCAAAGAGAAGGGAGTAGGCGGCAGGACTTTATGAGAAGGCAAGACGCCAGTCTTTCCAGATACTTCGAAGGGCAGGGAGGCAAAACCGAGAAGTAGCAAATACAGATCGGCTCTCAGCAAATCTGTTGGAAGATACGGGGGTCTTCCAAACGATATCCACAGAGCCGGATGAATTTAGTAGTGAAGCCATTGAGCTGGCGGAAGTTCTTATAGTCCATGCTGCAGAAGCAATCAACAGAATAAGAAACAGATTCGAGATGACAAGGATAACTTTTAACGACCCTCTCACGGGAGCACTTGGCAGGTATGGACTAAAGAAGTTTTCGGTAGCAGAAATCGAGAGAGCGAAAAGAAACCTCTCCAACTTTCATTCATAATGATGGGTGTAGACGGGTTTAAGAAGTTAAATGACTCTTCCGGTCGTGTCTGTGGTGACTCTGTGCTTTCTTAGCTTGCTGAATCTGTTAAGAAGATCATTAGAAGCAGTGAACGAATAGTCTGGTGGGGAGGCGGTGAATTCTTAATTATCCTTACCGGAGTATCCCTCGAAGATGCCAGGCCGATGGGGGAAAGAATACTTGATAAGCCGAGAGAAATCTGCCAAGAAAAGCCGTAAACAGCGGTGAGCATAGGAATAACACATTTGCCAGAAAACGACCATAGTGTCGACAAAACGATACATCGAGCCGACAGTGTGCTGTGCGCGGCAAAGAATAGCGGCAAAAACTGTGTCGATATTTTTCCTAAATAGCAGGAACGGTTTTTACAATTGTAAACCTGCCCGTCTGGTCTCTTTCCAAATAGACAGAGAGCCGTATGTCTTTTATCCAGCTACCTTCTCTTGAACCCAAAGAATTCCATAAGCAGCTATCGATATCGGTTGGCTTAACCGAGATGGAAGCAAGCAGAACTGTATAGTTGCCTGTCCCCTCGAAAACTATTATGTCCTCAATCAAATATCCGGTAAGCCTTGACTCTTCTGGAAGCGAACGATCTTCAAAGCCTTTCAAGTAATCACTTAGCAAGGAGCTACCGATTTCCTTTGCAGTAACCTCTTTAGCAAACTCGCTTTCAACAGAAGAATGAAACAAAGTGTCCCCAAAGAAAAGCACCGTGCCGAGCAAGGCTGCTTGCAGAAGAATGGCCAGGTAGATCCATCTGTAATCTTCCATTAGAATCAACTCCCACATACCATGAAAAAAGACCTCACGCAGATTATACCGTATTTCTTTGGCATATCAGAACTTCCGTGAACAATTGGAAGGCGAATAAAGTGGTCGACAGAACGTGGAATCGCACCGCTAGATTAATCTAATTTTTACACTCTCAAAAAAGACAAATCATCAGTTTTGAAAAGGAAAGCTCTTGCCTCGCTTTAAAGACAAGAGCCATCTTTAGTAACTCTCATTTCATACTAGGACAGGGATTTCAGGACCTGTCTGGCCCAGTTTGCACTTGCGTTGGCTGCGTACTTTACGCCGGAACCTATTGGATCGTAGAAATCTATGGCACCGACAATTTTGTTTTCCGAAAGCTTGCTCATCAACTCCTGGAAAACTATTCCCATTAGGCCCTCATGGGTACAAAATAGAGCGATGTTTTTATTGGAAAGCTTAGTTTTTCTAATGAAGCTTTCGACTGGCGGTGCGTAGCTCATTGCCCAAACCGGTGAACCAATAAAAATTAGGTCGTAACTGTCGGGATCAAGCAAAAAAGGTTCAAGATCCGGCACGGGGTCCATACTAACACTCTCCCCTTCCCAAATGTACTTCACTTTTCTTCCGCCACTTTTTTCTACCGGTTTTAGCTCGAGAAGATCGGCATTGGTTTCGCCTGCAATTGATTCGGCAATTGACTTAGTACTTTCGTCATGAGAGTAATAAACAACTAGAACGTTCTTTCCATTTTCTACAGACATAAATCAGACCTCCAATTAATATCCGACTATTATTATCTATATTTATTCTCTCACATTTGACGTTGTTTTCATAGAACTATAGGGTGTCTTCGACTGATCTTGAGCAAAACGCATTTCTGCATACTTTGTCTTGAATCCCATCTTTTTATAGAGAAACCTTGCGGGGTTATTCTCTTCAACATGCAGAGCAATATCGCCGTTGCATGTTCTCTTTATCTGTTTGATCAGTTTTTTGCCGATGCCTATGCCTCTGGCTTCTCTGTCAACCGCGATGTAAACGAGTATGTGTTCTGGTATATACTCCTTCATCCCCGTGTCGTTTACTACAGAAGCACCAAGAATCCTCTCTCCATGTCTTGCAATAAGAACAAAGCCACCTTTACCCGCTTCGTTCGAGAAGGCATATTCAATGGATCTCCAAATTGCTTTTCTATCGTCACCGTACTCTTCAAGGTGAGTATGAAGGAAGTCCACGATTCTGTCGATTCCGATTTCCTTCTCGGCAGTTTCCATGTTCTCAAATCGATCAATAGTGATCTTCTCGTTTTTGGTTAGCAGCTTCAAAAAAACACCTCCGTTTGAAATAGTTATTCGTTTGTATATCTAATATAATTATACCATCGTGAATTGTTAACAACTGTAAAAGCTTATTATAGCGATCTCAACTATTTCGGCTGAAAAGGGATTACGGGAGGTGACTTAACAAAACCTTTGCCTTCATTAGAATACAAGCCAGTTAAACTACCGTCGGACTTTCTCTCTCAAGCCCTATTCAATGAGATATCTCCTCAGGAGAACTAATCATCGCAGAATCTCTTCAACTTCTCGTTTACCTCTTCCTTGTTGCATCTCAGCCCTGGCTCACAAACACCTGCGATCTCCCATGGCATTATTACCTGTCCTTCTTCCTCTTCGGAAATCTGATCATCGTACCGGAATCACTGAACTATTTCGCGAGCCGTCCGCTCGTTCACGCTCAGTAACCGCTTACCGCTCATCTACCGTAGCTGCGTTTCCATGTACATCTACTATTCTGTCTTCCTTGTTTACCCTGGGTTCAATCATCTCGTGAAGAAGAAGAAAGATCTTTGCCTGTCTAGCCTTTTCTCTTAGTCCGGATCTATGATTTCTAACGTGTAGTTGACTCAAGTTCAGTTTTTTTGAAATTTATTTGTTGCCCAGTGCTGCGCAAGAATACTCAATCATTGTCTGCTGGTGTTCCGAGAGTCCGGTGTACTTCCTTTCATGCATGAGAATAGAGTGAAAGGGCGAAACACGGTTTCTAGATCTGTGTTCTTTCGCTGCCATTTCGGCGTCCATAAGAACTTCATCGGGATTTCCAAAGATCGCTCCCTTCTTAAAAGACATTTCACATGTCAAACAGACATAGTCGGTGTTTAGAACTTTACAAGCGGCCTTCAATTCCTCATTGCTGCTTTCCCAGAGAAGTTCGGATGATTCCATGAACTCACCTCCCGCTTGAGAGTGTGATAGATAATGATGACAGAGTGCAAACAAGAGAAGTGTGTGTTCGATCATAAGTAAATATGCAATTCACTCGTTTATCACAATACCTTGACGCCTTTGGGCCGTCAGACAATGGTAGGTGAACAGGAGTTGATAACTATCGTTTATATTTCCAGTGCGAGAACTCTTCTCTTTAGCCGAAATTTGAATCCGGCTTCTTCATAGATCTTCTTTGCCGAGGTTCTGTCAGACGTCACCGATAGAATTGCCCGTGTCTTGCCCAGTTTCTTAAGGTATGTAAGAGAAGTCGCCAAAAGGGCTCTCGCCACGCCCTTTCCTCTCCACTCTTGTACCACAAAGATTTCCTCAGTGTAGCACTTATCACTGTTTTGAGCATCGGGATAAATCATTACACTTCCTGCAATGTTTCCTCCGGCATCGATGGCGGCAATTATTACGCCTTCTCGTCTCCATTCGGCTCTACTGAAGAAGTAATTGAGATACTTGTATTCTAGTGGGGAATCGGGAAAGCATATCTGCTCAACCCTGAGATACTGCAAAATCTCCGGCTCTCTTCTGAGTTTCAGCTTTGCGATATTCAAACCTTCAGGAAGACTATGAGAAGAGATCTCTTCACTGAGATCCTTCTTCATGTAAATAAAGTCGATCCAGTGAGTGAATCCTACAGAGGAAAAGAAATCACTCTTAGTCTTCTCGGTGTCGGCAATTTTTACACATATTCGCTTCCCTGCGGCCGGAAAGAAGCCCTTCGTGAATTCGATAATCAAAGGAATCGAAGCTTTGTAAAGGGCAGACATTAGATCCGGATCTGCGAAGTGCTCGAGTATTATTTCGAGCCAAATGTGATGAAAGAACTCTCTTGAGAAATTCTGCCGGGCGAAGAATCTTGAGAATCCCAGAACCCTTCCATTATCGACTGCCAGAAGAATATTCTTTCTTCCGTTCAGCAAGGGATTTCTGAAATCGTCAGCTGTGAATTTCTCGGCATCCGGATGGTTTCTTTCGTAATCTAACTGAATGTCTAACATCCTTTGCTTGAAGTCCTTTGAATAGCCCTGAATTTTCACTTATGAACCTCCGCTTGAATGATCTCAAAATGGATAAAGTGCCACTTCTCATACTTATTAACAATCATCACTGATCAAACATCATCATCTTATCAAGTTACCCCGGATAACTCTGGGATAAAAGTGGCATAATATATAAATAATAGAATCTACTAGAGTTTGTCAAGCGTTGCACAGAAAATCAAGTTCTTAGGGTGTGATGAAGTGAGGGAAAACAGAGACTCTAGTGGATTTGCAAGTATCTTGAAGCCCGGAGGTGGACCACTAATGTTTTTTGGTAAGAAAGAAGTGGCGATTATTCAACTTTTCCACGAGCACCTGGATTTCATCTCAAAGACTCTGGAGAACCTTGAAAAGGTCTTTCTTGCCATTGAGAGTGAGGATTCTATGTCGATAGAGATTTACGCGGAAGAGGTAAGAAAAATGGAATCGGCTGCAGATGCAAAGAGGCGCGAGATGGAAAATTCCATGTATCAAGGGGCCTTCCTCCCCAATTTTCGTGGAGATTTTCTCGGCCTTGCAGAAACGTTCGATAAGGTGGCTAATGAAGCGGAAAATGTCGTTGACCAGATAATACTGCAACATCTCTCGGTACCTCCAGAGCTCAGGAATGATCTGCTAAAACAGGCTCAGCTGGCAATTAAAACATATGAAGTATCGAAGGAGGCAGCCCTAAACCTCTTTCAGGAGTTGAGTGTAGCCGAGGAGATGATAAAAGAAACGGAACGTCTCGAGAACGTTGAGGACAGCCACGAGCGGGCACTTATAAAAAGGATCTTTGAAATGGATCTCACACTTGCCGAGAAGAGGCAGCTGCGGGAACTGGTTCTTTCGATTGGTGATATAGCTAATTATTCGGAGGATTGCTCCGACCGTATGGAAATCATCGTTCTAAAGAGAAGAGTCTAGTTAGAAGAGCCCCTTAACGGCATTGGCAATCAAATAAAGCCCAAGGGATACGAATCCGGCGATCAACGGAGTTTGTAACCATCCTAGAGCGATATTTCGTAGGATCTTGAAGTTAATGTCGCTGGAACCTCTTGCAAGGCCTGCACCAATTACTGCACCAACTATTGCCTGAGAAGTTGAAACTGGAACTCCTATTACAGCAAAAACCCACACAGTTATCGCTTGGGAAAGCACGGCTATCACAGCGGAGAAATGATCGAGCAACGTAATCTGCTTTCCGACAGTGAGCATAACTCTCTTGCTGAATGTCAGGACGCCAAGGGCAATACTTAGTCCACCGACTAGCGCGGCGGTTTCGTAGGGAATTATGCCTGCTAACGGGCCGGTGACGTTAGCGACGTTGTTTGCACCAAGAGCATATGAGCCGTACGCACCTATAATCAGTGCTCCAATCTTAAGTGAAAGATCCTGAGCCTGTATTGTCTTTATTCTTCTGAATAGAATCGCAGATAACTTGTAGAGAAAGAATGAACCAATGGCTGCCCCTATAGGGGTGGCTATCCAGCAGATGACTACTTTAGTTAGAACCGACCAGTCAACTGTTGAGTTTAGGATCCCTATCCCCAGAATTGCCCCCATCATTGCTTGGGAGGAAGAGGAAGGGATTCCCAGATATGTCATTATTGTCATTGAAAGAGCCGCTCCAATTGTGCTTACAGAAGCAGTTAGAAGT
The DNA here is from genome assembly GCF_002752615.1 of Mesotoga sp. H07.pep.5.3. Taxonomy (NCBI): domain Bacteria; kingdom Thermotogati; phylum Thermotogota; class Thermotogae; order Kosmotogales; family Kosmotogaceae; genus Mesotoga; species Mesotoga sp. H07.pep.5.3. Next base: position 224,838 of record NZ_AYTV01000025.1, on the reverse strand, counting down.
GTCTGACTGCTAACACTGGAGATTGTTTCCAGTCCCCTGGAACCCTCCAGGAGCGCACCAATAACTATGAAGATAGCAGAGAGCACCACCGCGACGCGGTATTTTACGAGACCTGAAGTAACCGCTGTTCCATATACGTTTGCAGCGTCATTCGCACCCAAAGCCCAGCCGAAAACAACAGCAGGTATTATCGCAAAAAACATAATAGCCTCCAACAGGAGAATGGAAATTTGATTGATTATATCACGGCCGTTAATAGATTCGAAGCCGCTTTGGGGATTTGATTAAAGATCAAAGTCGGCAGAAATACGGATAAGAAAGATTTATTGGAGCTGACACTACTAGAACTCAATGAAGACAAGTTCCGGTAGACTTGCGAGTCTGCCAGGAAACCAGCCGCCAACTCCTCGAGTTACAAAGACCTTTGTCCCATTGATCTGATAGAGACCTCTGAAGAAATCTCCGCTGAAGCGTCTTGTGCTCTTAAGAATGGCTTCAGTTAACCAGGGGATGTAGAACTGACCGCCGTGAGTATGCCCAGCAAGAACGAGGTCAAAATCCTTCAAAACGTCTTCGCGTTCTTCAAGAAGATTTGGAGCGTGAACCATCAGTATCTTGAGATCGTAGTCATCTTCCGGAAGAAACTTTGTCCATGAGAAGTAGTGATGTGAAGGAGTTCCCGTTAGTCCCAGTTTCTTATCTGAGATCTGAATTTTAGCTGAGTTTGCATGAACAACATTTATTCCTACTTCCTCATACACTTTCTGCATCGTAGTCGTTTCCGACTCTTCCCAGTTGCCATAAACTGCGTATACAGGCGCAATTGCTGTAAGTTCGGATAGAAAGCTCTCCATGTATTCCATATCCGTGTACGGAGCCAGAACATCTCCGCCAAAAAGAATCAAATCGACTCCCTCATCCGCGAACTTCTCGAGAATACGATCGTGGAGCGGCTTTTTCGTCCATATATGAATATCGGCAAAAAAGGCGATCTTCACTGAGGGGTCATCGGAAAAAGTAAGCCTCTCAACCGTCAAAATGTTAGGTTCGATTAAAAACACATAGGCAATAACGCAAGCAAAAACCAACCAGAATTTCCAATGCTTCAAGAGAAACCTTCCCCAAACAGTTTTGTCGTGCGTTAACATTTTACATTATTGTTGGGCCGTACCGATCTGTTTCACTAAATAAATCGTGATTTCTTCTTTACAAGGGCCCTACCTTTCCATTTCGTACATCCAAAGAAGTGAAAGATAATCGATAGATAGCCAATGATAGATGAGATCGTTGCGATAAGCGGATATAAAACGACAACTAAAGGCGAAAGACCGAACTTCGCACTTGCGAGAAACCAGAAGATTATTGAAAACAACACGCTAACCGTTGAGGAAATGCCAATTGTAGGTGAAGTAACCGCACTGGAAATGAATAGAATTAACATTACCAAAGGGAAAAGGTTTATCGTAAGTATCCATGTCCAAACAAAAATCGCCGGAATCAAGCGATATTCGAATAGGGCGAAGTAGTTCTTGAGAAAACCTACACAAGCATCTTTGAAACTCTCATACATTTTGCACTCAACAAGGTCTGAGGCATTGTAAAGCCTCCACTTCATTCCTGCCTTCTTAATCAGCTTTCCAAGAGAAAGGTCATCTACTCCATGGTCTCTTACGGACTCATGTCCACCAATAGAACAATATGACTTCTTCCTGAACATCATGAATTGCCCACAGGTGACAGAAAGTGCTCGAAACTTGGTTCTGTAGGCTAAGGCCAAGGGGAAAATCGACAATATGCTGTGCACCATGAAGGGCACCGTCAACAATTCTCCCAAGGTATCGGTTCTTTCTTTGACTACCGCCGAAAGCAAATCCAGATCTTCTATCTGCATTGCTTTGACTGCAAAGGAGACAGTCGACGGCGAGTGCACAGTATCCGCATCTGTAAAAAAGAGGATCTCCCCCTTTGCTTCCATTGAAAGTTGATTGCATGCCCAGTGTTTACCAAGCCAACCCTTGGGCAACGCCTTCACTTTGATTATTCTTAAATTGTCGGAATTCTTTGCCAGTGATTGCAGGATTTCCATCGTCCTGTCGGAAGAGCAGTCTTCAAGCACTATTACCTCGATATTGCTGTAGTCCTGGTTAAGGAGAGACGTAACACATGCAAAGATATTCTTCTCCTCATTTCTGGCGGGGATCAAAATGGAAACCATTGGTCCAGGAATGGCTTTCTTTAAGCGACTCATTCTCTTAATCACGAAAAGATTTGAAAGAGTAATTACTAGCATGATTCCGAGAAAGACAGAAATCGAGATAGACTGAGATTGAAGAAAGCCCATCTCACTTCCCTCCAAAAAACTTTAGCTTTATTGGAAAGACCAACTGATCTCTGTGCTTGAAGGCAAGTAGAGAAGTATTGAGTATCCATGTCAGGGTAAGAACCAAATTTCTTTGAACAAGTAGAAGTGCAAGAAGGCCAAACATGCTTAGAATGACCTTCCAACCATCTGTGCTGGGTACCAGAATAAACGTAAAAAACAACATTAACACACCGATTATCGTCGGCCCGACCCACAAGGTCAATCCTGACCAAATACCGAAAGAAACCGCGACTGCCTTTCCTCCTTTCATTCCCAGGAATGGGGAAAAGGCGTGTCCCAAGACGGGCGAAATCGCGACAGGGACAAGTCCTAGGCCTGAAATATCCCCAATAGAGCACGCTAGCAATACAGGAAGATACCCCTTAGAATAGTCAAGTGCCATCGCAATCAACCCCAGAATAATGCCTGCGCCTCTAATTACATTTGATGAGCCGGGATTGCCGTCGGCGATTTCCGATATTCTCTTACCGGTAGTTTTCTCATAGAGGATTTTTGAGTACATTATTGATCCGGAAAGAAAGCCCAAAGCTGTCCACAAAAGAAACATGATCCAATCCTCCTATGTAAAAAACGCAAGACTCCCCTTTCCGTTCGCCCTCACTGGACATTATGCAAAGCTGACCGCTACCGAAGCTTCATATTAGGATTATACAGAATCTCCGCTCCATAATTCGATAGTAAAATTCATCTTTGCTGGTACCGACAGAACTTCAGTCGATGGTACAATCTCATCGAAACTTGAAAGGATGGTGAAGATGAAGCGAATCCAGTTTATAGGTATCATTTTGATCATGTGGACAGCCACATTTTCAGTACAGAATCTCGCTGATCTCTCTTCCGAAGACTGGAGAGAGGATATCGAGTACCTTGAAGAAAGGCTGATAAGCATTCATCCCAATCCCTTCTTCAGGATAGATCGGGGGGTCTTTCAAGCTTCGATTGAAGCCCTTGAGCAAGGTCTTGATGAGTTGTCATGGTACGAAATTTACACAAGACTGACGGAAATCGTTGCGTCGATTGGAGACGGACATACGGTTGTCTATCCTCAAGGCAGTTCCACGCTCTATCCGATATATACTTACTGGTTCAGTGACGGTCTCTACGTAATTGCTACATCGGAGAGTGAACAGAGACTTCTTAATTCGAAAGTCCTCGAAATATCCGGCATGAAAGTTGATGATGCTTTGAAAGCCCTTAGAAGAGTTGTGTCTCACGACAACGAATGGGGTTTCATGAATTCTCACTCTGACTATTTGAACAAACCCGAGATCATGATGGGTCTTGGACTTGCCGACAAAGAAGGGAATCTGCTTCTTAAGATCGAAAACAACGGAGTTGTCAATGAAGTACTCGTTGAGCCTCAGAATACTGGATTCCAGTGGGTTCAGAAGAGAATAGAAGAAATCGACAGAACTTACATTGGAAGGAAGTACTGGTATCAGTATTACCCTGACTCAAAGATACTGCATTTCCATTACGCGTCATGTGGCTCAGAAAAAGGAAATCCGTTCATTTTTTTCAACTTCGAAATGTTTCTTTTTACATGGACCAATGCAGTAGACAAATTCGTTATTGATCTTAGAGGAAACGGAGGAGGTAGCTCAGTCATTCTGGAACCCTTCATCCTAAGAATGATGATAGATTGGAGGCTGAACAGAACGGGAAAGTTTTTTGTTCTAATCGATCGTGGAACCTTCTCTTCGGCAGTTCTCAATGCCATTTCTCTGAAAAAGCGCACAAATGCGATCTTTGTGGGAGAACCAACGGGAGGCAGTCCGAGGCATTATGGTGAAGTGAAGAGATTCGTCTTACCCAACTCCGGAATATCTGTAAGTTGTTCAAGCACTTACTGGAGAACAACTTCCGATACATCACCGGCTTTCATGCCAGATATCATTGCTATTAGATCTTTTGAGGACTACTACTATATGCGAGATCTGGCAATGGAGGCAGTTGAATTCTATAGAATTGAAAAGGAGGAATAAATGATCACGCTGTTCAAAAACGTTGAAGTATTCACACCGAAGCCTCTTGGAAAAAAGGATATTCTTGTTTCGGGTGAAAGGATCTTAGAGATAGATGAGCGAATTGATGAGTCTGCAATAGTTTCATTGAATGGAAGAGTTCTTGATCTTTCCGATGCATACGCAGTTCCCGGATTTGTTGATGGCCACGTCCATCTTATCGGTGGAGGGGGAGAAGGAGGCTTTTCAACTAGAACCCCAGAAGGTAGCTCGAAGCAGTTTCTCGAAGTCGGTACTACTACCATAGTCGGCCTATTAGGTACAGACGGTATTACGAGAGATCACATATCTCTCCTTGCAAAGGCCAGAGACGTTCAAAACGATGGACTGAACGCGTTCATGCTTACCGGTTCATACAGGTATCCGTTAAAGACGATTACCGGAGACATCATGAGGGACATAGTCCTGATACCGGAAATCATTGGCGTTGGCGAAGTCGCGATCTCCGATCATAGAAGCAGTAATCTGAGCGCCAAAGAATTGCAGAGATTTGCAATGGATGCTCGAGTTGCCGGAATGCTCTCAGGCAAGGCAGGAGTTGTTGTTCTACATCTTGGAGATGGTCAGGAGAAGTTGAAGCCCCTCTATGAAGCTATTTCAGATGGTACCCTCAGTCCAACTCAGTTGATTCCAACTCATATCTGTCGTACTGAAGAGCTCCTTTCTCAGGGCATTGACTGGGTGAGCAGCAAGGGTGGCTATATAGACATAACTGCAAATGAGGATAACACACACCTGGTTCTAAGCGATATTTACAGAAGAAAGATCAGATTCGACAGAATTTGCGTATCATCTGACGGGCTTGGTTCACTTCCGAAGTTCGACAGCGAGAAGAACCTCGTGGGAATAAAACCAGCACCGGTCGACACTCTTATGAAAAGCTTCATAAAGCTTATAAGTGAAGAAGGACTTCCAATTGATGAGGCTCTCAGACCCTTCACGATTAATCCTGCCAGATTCTTCCATCTTGCAGAAAATGGGATAGGAACACTGAAGAAGGGCGGCATCGCCAGTATTGTTTTTCTTCACAGAGATCTTAGCATCGACCATGTTGTTTCTAACGGCCGGTTGTTAGTGTAGAAGGAGGCTCATCAGAATGGAATTTGCCGCAGTGTATTACAGTAGATCGGGTTCCACCAGAGCTATCGCAGAAAGCTTTGCAGGTTCTTGCGGTGCAAAGCTCTTTAAACTAGAGGATCTGAAACCCAGGAAATCTGTTTCTGGGTTCTCCGCTCTTCTGGGTTTAGGAAGCGCTTTGAAAGAGCCACTGCCCGATGTAAGAAGTTTCGACTTGATTGTTCTTTTCACTCCGATTTTTGCGTGGCATCCTTCACCTCAGATGAATACATTCGTAAGGAATGGAGATTTGAAAGGTAAGCATGTCTATCTTGTGGGAGTTGGAGCCGGTGAGAGCAATGTTAAAGCTCTCGAGAGGTTCAGAAAAGAAGTTGAAAAGGCGGGAGCAAAAGTGTTGGGTTCAAAGAACCTAAAAGGACTTCAAATTATGCAGGATATCAAAGAGGTAGAGCCGAAGCTTTTGGAGAGCGGCAGTCAGTTGGTTGGCACTATTGAGAGGGCTTTCAAAGAGACCTAGAACAGATGCTCCAGAAGTATCTTGGTGCCGATTGCTATCAGCACTGTTCCCCCCCACTGCCTCCATAGCTCTGCCGAGTTTCTGGCAGATCCTTTGACCTCCTCTTACTCCGATTGCCGAAAGCGAAGCGGTGATCACCCCAGTCATTTTAGCAGTCTCTATAACTGGTTTTTCTACAAACTCATAGGCACTACCTACGGCTAATGCATCTATCGATGTGGCGACTGAGAGAGAGATCAGAGTCAGCCCTTTGGTTCGATCCTTGCAAATTTCCTCTCCCTGGTTTTCAAAAGACTCGTAGAGCATTCTCCCTCCAATTATTGCTAGCAGAATGAATGCTATCCAGTGATCAAAATCCACAATGAAATCTCTGAAGCATGCTACCGGCAAGAATCCAATGAGCGGCATACCAAACTGAAAGAAACCAAAATGGAAAGATACCCTGAAAACATGCCTTCCTGTCACGCCAGGAAGAGATATTCCTGTACAAATCGAAACGGCGAATGCATCTAATGCAAGACCCGTAGCAACTAGCAGATTCTCCATTTAGAGCTCCCGTAGTAAGACTAACTAGATAGTGGCATATCGTCACCAGAAAAATCTGTGCTGCGGATTAGGCGACTTGTCGGCTCTGATCGAATCTTTTGAGGGCTCCAGTAATCTCACAAACAGAAAATCCCATCCAAAGACTTGCAGTATGTGGAAAGCGATTTGACGACGCCTAATCTGGAGGTTGGAACTGAGGGGAGAGAGTGTTATCATAAGAAGGAATACAATGATATCAAGGTGATGCATCATTAGTAATAACCTACGGCAGACGAAATCTGGCTAAAGAGATGAGCATGAAGAAGATGCTTTGCGGATTGGATCTGCAATTAAAGGATTTATCTTTTTTTTTGAGCATCTTTCAGTTGTCTAAGAGACAGGATCAAATCCGCCGGACAATCCACGAGCAAAGGCGGAAATTTACTTCCGTTTTTCCTATAGACCTGTATCTGCCTGTGATTCCGGTCTTCACATCGAAGGCTCAGATTCCGAACTTCAGCCCAGAGTAAAGATAAAGAGACAGAGTTCTAAGGTTCTGAATGATGATGAAATGATCGACCACTACAAAAAGCTTTCGGAAGGACTTGGAGGACAAGCGGTGGCACATTATGGGAACGCAATCTTGCTTATCCTGGACGTCGATCAGAAACGTTGGCTGATGGATGACACGATGGAAGAGACGTTTTACCTTGTGAGTAGGCCTCACCCTGCAAGAGTAGAGAGTTTTCCTTAGAATTCGCTCTCTATAGATATTCAGATGGCTAAGTACTTTGCTGATGCTACCGATGAAGAAAGGCCCGTTCTAGATAATTGTTTAAATGGTCTCAGGGATTTTTTCGCGAAGCAATCAGTTCATTTGGTGATCGGCATTTTGATCAGCAATGTCGCAATCCCACACTTCATGGCATGTCACTAAACGGCAGAATTTCGAAAGGAGAATAAAATGGCTTATAGAACAATCAATGGAGTTAAGCTTTATTATGAGATCAGAGGCAATGAAGAGGGGGAAGAAGCCGTCGCCTTTTTCAACGGAGTCATGGCTTCAGTAAACAGCTGGTCGCTTCAGGCACGTGTGTTTGAGAGATTTGGCTACAGGGTTCTTCTACACGACTTCAAGGGGCAGCTTCTCTCGGAGAAACCGGAAGGTCCCTACACATTCAAAGAACATGCGGAAGAGGCAAGACTTCTCATGAAGGAACTGGGAATCGAAAAGGTGCATTTGATAGGCACTTCATACGGTGGAGAAGTGGCCCTCAGATTTGCAATAGATTTTCCAGAAGCCGTTAAATCGATTTCGATCATCGATTCGGTAAGTGAGCTCGACGAAGTTCTCAAGCTTTTTGTTGGAGGCTGGAAGGATGCAGCGAAAGCTGGAGATCCGAGGAAGTTCTTCTGGAACATGGTACCGACAATCTATGGTGATTCATTCATTAGAAAGAACTTTAAGATGCTCGAAGAGAGAGCGATGGCCCTTGAAAAAGCCAGTTCCGATTACTTTGAAGGGCAGATTGCCCTATACGAAACTTTCTTAGGGGACGTTTGCATGACCGACCTTCTTGAAAGAATTAGCTGTCGGACACTTGTAGTATGTGGGGAAGAGGATATACTTAAGCCCAAAAAGTTCTCCAAGATCATAGCAGATAGAATCCAGAAGTCCGAGTTCGCAATTATTCCTGATAGCGGTCATGTGACAATATTTGAGAAGCCGGATGTGCTTAACAGCTTGCTTCTTGGATTCATCATGAAGAATTCTAATCTACATGTACAGTAGGTCGCGGGATTTCGCTCGTAGATCTTTCTGACAGACCTGACATCATTAGTGTCACTAAATGAGTTTATTCAGGCACGTTGCAATAGAGATTAACAGGTACTACTTTCACACCAGAATGCAGTCCCAGTTGAGTTACCTTCTTTACCTTATCTGGAGTAGTTCCAACAGATTTCGCGAGTTCTGAAGACGTATCTTCATCATTGAGTTTTTGTGAGATCAGATCGAATAAATTTATTGGTCTCCTCCTTTGAACATTCTGTAACATCTACTTCATTATACTTCTTAATCTCAAAAAGTAAGATCATAAACGAGACTCAATCTAATGAACGAAATATCTATGTTCATTTGCTGTTTCGTCTAAATCTTTTCGATCGAAAGTTGCAATCATTTGTGAAGCGTTGGTTCAGGAAGAAAGAGATCGTATTCTGAACGCCCACCTGGCTTAGAATAATGTAAATCAGGAAAAACCGTACTAGAAAATCGCACTCCAAACATGGTGGGCCTGTATTGAAGAAGAGTGTAAAAAGCAAATTTCAGGTCTGTCTTATTATTCGTTACCGTTTTGGGAGTCGTTCTGCAGCTATTACTTTCTAGAAGGCCTTCTGAGGCTTTTGCCAAGTTCAATTATTACACATTGCAGACTAACCTGATCGTTTCGATAGTTACCTTTCTGAATATTGTATCTGACTGGAAAGGCTGGAAATCACACAAAGTCGGTTAACTATTGCGAATCGTAAACGGTGACTCAGTTCTCTGGATAACCGTTACATGCGTATTTACCTCCTCCTATCCGGTTACATCAGCCGAAGGGAGTGGCTCTAATTGCAGACACTCTCGTTCACTGTGTTACTCCACTCGGTGGAATCATAAACCGGGTGCTAATTTAGGAGAGATGCTCCCATAAGTTTTTCTACCCCCTGTTGCAACTTCTTCAACCTTCTGGATACGCAGCCGTGTCTGTCGGTCGCAATGCATTAAGCGGTTTCTATCCATACTGGTTCTTGAATCCATCTGCCGAATACCATGCGAGGATTGGTTCATATACCAATCTAATGATCTTCATCCTGCCAGTGGGGACGATCTTCGTAGCAATTGATTATGCGATTTCGATTCATTTTTCGCCGAGGAACAAGTTCATGTAAATCATTTACATTGGGTTAGAACATGAAATCACTTCCCCGGGAATATCAATCAGTACTTGCGCTACCTGATATAGAAAAAGAGGGGCTTTGCCTTCCTTTTCGAAACTGGACTCCAGTCTCAGCGATTGGCGAAGTTTCTTTGATGACCCTTGTCTTTGTCGGGCGATTCATCCTCTTGAGATTGCCGTCTCTCAGCCAATGCCAAAGCATCTGCCCTTCGTTTGGAAACAACTCACTCACTTTGACTTCATCTTCATCAACAAAACCCGCCACTCTTAAGAGATAGGCTGACCGTTTCTCTTTCCTCTGAACTGCTGCCCTACGGCATAAACAAGAGTCGATGCCAAGAGAAGCTCAAGTCCTGGTGGGACAGTTTTCTTTATCCCTGTGCTCCCCCTATTCAAATAGCAAATTATCCTGCAACCCAAACTTTGAAGGTCCCCTGGACTACAGCTCTGGCCATTACGCAAGGAAATCTGCAACCCCAACTATCCAAAATGCTTGTATGGAGTTGACTCAAAGAGAAAGAATTTCTCATGGATACAAACTCTTCTTGTAAATCAGCAGCTTTACGGAAGATTTCCAGCAACTTCTCTGATCCTTTCTTGTTCAAAGACAGCAACGATTCGCTTCTATCATGATCGGACCGTGCAGAGGGTTAGCTTCGTCTGATAATCGGTTCGCCTTCAGGCATCCAAACGATCTTCTGGATCGTCTCTCGAGATTATCTTAGGAATTTGCCATATCGACAACTGCCTTCGCTCAGACTCACCAGGCTTTCAAGGTGAACAAGCAAGAAACTCAAGAAATTAAGGCATGGAGCACTGAAAGCTAAAACTGCGGAAATCCTGCTTCTTTCATAAAAATCAATTCAGCAAGAAAGTCCAGATTTCTTCCTAACGCCAATGAAAAATCATCACTCACGTCGTTTTCTTGCATCTAAGAAAGAAAATCGCCTTCATTCGATCCAGATCCCCCCTCTTTCATCCGGATCAGGAGTATACGGGTTTAATCAACCGAATAATCGGATGTATAATGTTAACGTTAACTGTTAACGTTAACAAGCAGAGGAGGATCGTTTGTGAAAAGGGCCACCTTGCGAGAAGTAGCAAAAAAAGCCGGGACATCCATGATGACAGTATCTAGAGTGATCAACTCTAAGGATTCGGTACGCGATGAAACCAGAAATAGAGTCCTAAGAGCAATAAGTGAGCTGGGCTATGAGCCTCACAAAGATGCGAGAATTCTCAGGGGTGGAAAGACTGGCAGAATTGGGATAGTGGTCTCCGATATCAGGAACCCATTCTATTCACAGGTGGTTGGAGATCTCGAAGACCTTGCTGAAGAGAACAATATGGCCATTATTGTTTCAGACACAAGCAAGAAGCTTAATCAGGAGAGAAAGGCTATAAAGTCGCTTCTGGACATAAAGGTTGATGCAATCCTGGTGGCTCCTGAGGGATATGAGAGCTCTCACTTAATTGATGTGATTAATTCGGGAACAGAAGTAGTTTCCTTCGGCGTTCATTTCGAAAACGACGAAATTTCGGAGGTTTCCATCGATGAAATCACAGGTGCGGCGAAGGCAGGAGCTTATCTCAAGAGTGTTGGAATTAGCGATGTTGTAATGATGATGGGGAATCCTCGCAAGTTTACTACAAGAGGAAGAATGGAAGGGTTTATGAGAGGTTTTGGACATGTGCCTGAAGACAGAGTGATATATTGTGAGGTTGATTGGAAGGCATCTTGTGCAACTGTTAGTGAAATGCAGAGACTTCCTCAGGCTTTCTTTTGCTACAACGACATGATGGCTCTGGGAGTGATGAAGGCATTGGAAGAAAGGGGAGTAGAACTAGGAAGTGAAGTTAAGGTTATTGGCTATGACGATGTTTATATGGCCGAAATTGCTGGCATAACAACTTTAAGAATTCCGATTCGTAGCATGGTGAAAGAAGCTTTCAAGACAATATTGGGAGACGAGGTAAGAAAAATGGTCTTTACACCGGAATTCATACGACGCAAGAGCGCGTAAACAGGAGGTGGCGAAAGTGAAAAGAGTTTTGTTGGTCATTCTGTTCGTTTCGGTGGCTCTGGTAGGCTTAGGGATTCAACAACTGGTTGTGAATTCCTATATGTCTGACCCGGAACCGAAGAGAGTTTTTGAGGAACTTGTACAACAGTTCGAATCAATGTACCCGGACTTTGAGGTAACCGTGAACACGTTTGCACATGAGGATTTCAAAGTGCTTCTCAGAACATGGCTTACTTCATCCAATCCGCCTGACGTTGTCACCTGGTTTGCTGGTGAAAGAATGAGATATTTTGCCAGCAAGGATCTTCTCGAACCAATTGGTGATATCTTTGAGAATGGATTTGAAGCAGATTTTCCAAAGGCATTTGTTAGCGCTTCTAGTTACGAAGATCGTATTTATTTCCTACCTCAATCATGGTACTGGTGGGGTGTGTACTATAGAAAATCCGTTTTCGAAGAACTAGGGATCACCGTACCCCTGACTTGGAAGCAATTTCTGGACGTCTGTGAGACATTGAAGGCAAATGACATGATCCCTATAACCATTGGGACAAAGTATCTATGGACTGCCGCCGGGGTCTTTGATTACCTGAACATGAGAGTTAACGGAATCGATTACGCTCTAAAGCTGACAAACGGAGAAATCCCATATACTGACGATGGGATGAAGGCGGTTTTCGAGTACTGGAAACAGCTTGTAGAAAACGGTTATTTCATTGAGGATGCAACATCCTACACATGGCAGGAAGCTGCCACCTATCTCTTCACAGGAGAAGCAGGCATGTACCTGATGGGGCAGTTCATAAAGGATGTTGCTCCACCTGATGTGAAGGATGATCTTGACTTCTTCAGGTTCCCTATTATTGATGGTAATCTTGGTCTTTACGAAGACACACCAATCGACGGCTTCATGATGCCGGCAAATGCCAAGAACAAAGAGGCAGGCAAGACATTCCTCAAATTCATCGCTTCGAAGGAAGCGCAAGAATACTTTGCCACGGAACTTGGAAGATTGGCTGCCAATAAGCATGTTCCCGCACCGGACGACCATGCTAAGAAAGGCCTGGAAATGATACTTTCATCTGACGGAGTAATGCAGTTCTACGATCGGGATACCGATCCAGAAATGGCTAATGCAGGTATGAACGGCTTTGTGGAATTCATGACCTTCCCTTCCAGACTCGATACGATTCTAAAGAATCTCGAAGCCGAACGAAACAGAATCTACAAATAAGGCTTTCTGTACAGGGTGGGTCGACAGGACCCACCCTTCATTTGGAGGAAATAATGAGAAGCAAGAGATGGGTTCCATGGGCTTTCCTTGCCCTTCCTCTTACGATGTATTCTATATGGGTCATATATCCATTGATCAGTACGCTTCTTCTCAGCTTCACCAGCTGGGACGGGGTCTCGATGTCCAAAGATATTATTGGCCTGGACAACTTCAGAGAATTGTTCAGAGACCCATATTTCATTGTTTCCTTGATCAACAATATTAAGTGGCTGATTGGATTTGCGGTGGTATGCGTACCTGCGGGCCTGGGGATTGCTCTTCTTCTAGACCAGAACTTTCGGGGAAACAAGCTTTACAAGACACTTGTCTATCTTCCTATGACCCTTTCGTTCGTTGTCATTGGACAGATCTGGTCCTGGATTCTCGAGCCAAAAAGCGGCGTTTTGAACAGTTTTTTGGCGTTGCTGGGATTCAAAGGTGTTTCGTGGTTGAGCGACCCCTCCATAGTAACCTACTCTCTGATAATGGCAGCGTCTTGGAGGCAGATTTCTTACGCTATGGTTCTTTTTCTTGCCGGGCTTAAGGGAGTTCCGAGGGAACTAGTTGAAGCTGCCACGGTTGATGGCGCTGGTCCTTGGAAGAGATTCTGGAACGTCGTGCTTCCGATGCTCAAGCCCGCGACCGTTGTGGCCGTTACGGTAAGCGTTATCGATTCTCTCAGAGCTTTCGATATTGTCTATGTTCTGACACGCGGCGGACCTTTCTACTCATCATCTGTGATGGCGAACTACATGTACATTAAGGCATTCAACAATTACAGGATGGGCTACGGATCATCAATTGCAACTATTCAGTTCTTGATTACTCTGGTATTCATTGTGGTATATATGCGGAATGTGTTGAAAAAGGAGGTCGGAAGCGAATGAAGAAGACCCTTTTCTACATATTCGCCACCCTCCTGGTGCTAGTCTGGCTAATGCCTTTTGTCATAACGATGTTTACTTCAGTGAAGAGCATGGATGAACTCATGATGGGAAGAAGATGGTGGGAACCACCTAAAGAACTAAGATTCGAGAATTACGCAACTGCTTGGCAGGACGCCAATATGGGCAGATACTTTATGAATACATTTATAATTACGGTGCCTTCCGTTCTTGGCGCGCTGTTTCTTTCCAGTCTGGGCGCATTTGCATTGGCATGGTACGATTTCAGACTTTCCAAAACTATTTTGATGACTTTTGTGGGCGGCATGCTTATTCCGTTTCAGATGCTCTTGATACCGGTATATCGTATGTCGATCTCTTTCGGAATCTACGATAGCTATATCGGTGTTATTCTCTTTCATATTGCATTTCAGCTTGGTTTCTGCACTTTCTTTTTGAGGAACTTCATGAAGACAATTCCTGCAAGTATATTCGACGCTGCAATGATTGACGGAGCCGGTCACTTCTTGATATACAGAAGAATCGTTTTGCCTCTCGTAGTACCTGCTATGGCAGCTTTGGGAATTCTCGAGTTCACATGGATATGGAACGACTATCTTTGGTCTCTAATACTGATACAAAGCGACAGATTCAAGCCTGTTACCTTAGGTCTTGTAAATCTTCAGGGTCAGTGGATTACGAGCTGGAATGTTATGGCTGCCGGGTCTATAATTGCAGCAGTCGTCCCTCTGGTAGTATTTCTTCTTTTCCAGAGGTACTTCATAGAAGGACTTACAGTTGGGAGTGTTAAGGGATGAATTGGTTTGGAGCGGCTTATTATCCGGAGCACTGGCCTCGTGAGCGTTGGAAAAAAGACGTAAGAACAATGGGAGAAATCGGGATCAACGTAGTACGGATAGGAGAATTCTCCTGGAGCGTAATCGAGAGAAAACGAGGCGAAATTGATTTTTCCGTTCTCGATGAAGCGGTTGATCTTCTCGATTCAGAAGGAATAAAAGTGATTATGGGAACTCCTACCTGTACGCCTCCACCCTGGCTAACGAAAGAGTTCCCTGAGATACTTCAGAAGGATGTCAACGGACTCGTCATAGCAAGTGGCAGTAGAAGGCATTACTGTTTCAACTCGAAGATCTATCGTGAGGAGACATCAAGAATAGTCGAAGCTTTTGCCGATCACTTTGGCAACGATCCGAGGATAGTTGCATGGCAAATCGATAATGAATTTGGATGTCACAATTCTACAGTCTGCTTTTGCGAGGATTGTGCGGTTGCATTCAGGGATTGGCTGAAGAAAAAGTATGGTTCAATCGATAAGCTTAACAAAGCTTGGGGAACGGTTTTTTGGAGTCAGATTTTCAATGACTGGGAAGAGATAGAACCGCCGAGAAGGACTCTTACTTCGCCAAACCCTTCCCTGGTACTAGATTATAGGAGATTTTCCTCTGATTCTGCGATAGACTATCATAATCTGCAGAGGGAGATCATCATGAGAAAGAGCGAAGCACCTATAACCCACAATCTTATGGTGAACTTTACGGAGATAGACTATAAGAAGCTTTCAGACTCTATCGACTTCGTATCATGGGACAACTACATTGTAGGGGATTACGATCCAGATCTTCAAGCTCTCAACCATGATCTGATGCGCTCCCTCAAGAAACAGCCCTTTCTTGTCATGGAACAACAGCCAGGAAGGGTTAACTGGCGCGCTGTGAATCCTTCATACGAAAGCAGTCAGCTGTCATTTTGGGTAAAGCAGTCTTTTGCACACGGTGCATTCGGATCGCTGATCTTCAGATTCAGGCAACTGCCTTTTGGTTCAGAGCAATTTCATACTGGATTAATCGACTATGATGGTGAACCCACTGAACGTGCACAAGCTTTTTCAAAAGCTATAGAAAAATTAACAGACTGGAGTGTTGTTGTTCCACAAAGAGAAGCGGCGATTTACATTGACTATGAGAATTTTTGGATAAATGATACGGACAATTTGAACAACAAATTCGATTTGTTGATAGACGGAATTTTGCCGGTCTATAAGTCAGTTAGAAGTCTTGGTTATAGCGTGGATTTCGTTTTTCCCGGCGATTCATTGGAAGGGTATTTACTGGCTTTCGTTCCTTCAAGTTTCAAACTTGAACGATGCTTCGTCGAAGAGCTGAGGAAGTTTAAAGGGGATATTTTCTTCACGGCTCTTACGGATCAAAAAGATGGGCGCAATTTCATCAAGAAGACCGAAGAAAGTTTTATCACTGAACTAATGGGTCTTAGAGTCGTTGATGCAGGAGGAATTGAGACGAAAGTAGAGATATCTTTTGCCGACCATGTTTTCAATGGCTCCTTTGTCGTAGAGAAAATTCTCCCGAGCGAAGATTGTGAGGTACTTGCCGTCTATCTAAATGGGCCTTTTACTAATCATCCTGCTCTAATAAAGAGAGCGAACATGTATTACTTGAGCACAGTTCCTGAAATCGTGTCTTTCCAAACTCTTCTTATTGAAGCCGGAATAGAAAGAAAAGCAAGTGGGCCTGGAAGAGTTATTAAGGGCGAATCTAACACGATTCTTCAAAATCCTTTTCCACATAGCATAACAATGGAAGTCGGTGGGAAGGACTACACTCTTAACGAGTACGAGGTCAGGAGAGTCCAAACTGGCTTATCTAAGAATAATCGATGAGTTCCTTCATGTTTTGGAAAGTAAATTCGCGCGACCCAACTGTGACATGGCCACTACAGGAAGAACTGATACTTCTGAGCCCCGTTTATTATTGAAGAACTCTTTCTCGCAAATTCTTAGTCTGCTCATGCCCACAACAACACAGTAATTTGCCTTTCATCCGACAATTGCGCGAAAAACAAACCAACATTTAAGATTGAAACACAGCATGGTTCAGATAGAACCCCTTCTCATGGGTTCTATTCATCAATGACAGGGCAGCCAATTTTGACCGGCGTTTCTAGCAATTCTATTTCAGAAGCTGCGGCGTTTGCACCTATGTCTACCCCAGAATCGATTTCCCAGGATTCTAGATCTGTAAAATCGAATATTGCGCCGTTGTGAGAAACCAGCCGCCTAGGTTCTTCAATGCCGTTGAATCTTGAGAGTTGCTCTCGAGTGAAGACAAGCAGACCTACCAAATATCCTTCTCGACTTCGGCGGTTCCATGTGGAGAGTCTGCGAGTATGTCTCTAGTCAGTTCTCGTCCGGCACCATGGGGTTGACCCTGATGATAACCGTTTCTCCAAAGAGCAAGCTCGATCACGTGGTAAACGTTCCCTTCTACTGCAACATATGCTTTTTCGCCGTCATGACCTTTCGTTCTTCAAGCTCGTCATTTGTTGTTCCAAGTATTGCTATCGGTTCAACGCCCGAAATTTTGCGAACACCTTGCGGAGAGTCTTTGCATTACTCGGATGTCAGTTCGCTCCAAGCGAGATGCATCCCGGCCTGGTGAGAATCGTTCTGCCACCTGTTTAGTCGGGAAAGGTCATAGCCCTTGCCTCATATGTTCCGAGTTCATCGAGAGCTACTACGGGTGCTCCGGCCGATTCTAGGCCACCCGTCTTATTTTCCTTGTGTGGGGAAGTACTTTCAGCTCGCAAGTAAATGCCTGCACCGAAGAATAAAGAGCCATGTGGTTGCCGGTAGACCAAAGTCTCAAGGGCTGTAAATCGAAAAATGAACAACGAATTGTAACATGAGCGGGATTGTTTGACTTGACGTTGGATCTCGATAGGGCTGTAGAAGTGAATACTGGGCTGAGCTCAGAAAATGTAGAAAGGTGAAGATCTTCGCGAAAAATATCCGTGGATCTCCCAAAAACCGATATTCCGGAAATCAGAGCACCGGCAGTATCAACGCAAGAACAAATCTATCCTTCTCATATAAACCTCCTTCTCACCTTGACAGATCCGTAGATCGCTTCCGTAAACAAAATTCTCACCTGAACCTTTCGGAAGCTTGCATGATTTTTGGAAGTTCTGCAGATTGAGGGAAATGGTGTTTGCAAAGGAAAGCGCATACATCCTGGATCAATCGATACTGCTTTACCTCAAAACTTACACAAAAAAACAGAGGGCCCTTGTGGGCCCTCTGTGGTTGTTTATCAGTAGTAGATAAGTTCTAGAAGTAGATAAAACGCGTTTATAGTTTCGTATTGCTCGTCTATCTCCCAGTAGTAAAGATCGAAGGTACCGTCTTCATAAACTTCAAATTGCGCATATACTTCGGCGGGAATCCCACCTAGGTCAAATGTTCCGTAGAATTCAACTATATCGAGATCGTCAGTTGAAACGAAGTAGTCCCAATGTGGTTCGTAGAAGAAGCCATCGAATGCTTCACCCAGGGTCATCCAGTTGTAGTAAACATCGAAATAGGAGTTTTTGACTTCGGTGATCTTGGAGTCCATTATCGAAGCAAGCAGCGAGTCGATAGCTGCATCGTCCTGAGAGACATCGTCTATTCCCAGATACTCAATGTCGAAAGTACGTTCATCCAAGTTCACGGTGAATTGGAAAACCGTTTCTACAGTTTCATCTTCCTCGTAAAGAAAGCCAATGTACTCAACGACATCCTGATTGTCGGCGGTAACGAAGTAATCCCAGCTCCCATCTGAGAAATAGGTGCTGAAAGACTCGCCGATTATCTTGTCGGGATAATCGTAAAAATAGCCGTCCTTAACTACTGAGATTGCGACGTCTGCCCGCTCAGGCAGGAAGATCTTTTCCAGGAACGCGAACTGATTACTGTTATCCTGAGGAACACCGTTGATCTCCCAGTAATTCATTATGAAGGTTGAATCCTCTTCTTTGACTGAGAAGCGCATCTTTACCGTTGCCGCTTCACCATTTTCATCAAGATAGTTGCCGCTGAACTCGACAATGTTTTCGGTTCCCTCTTTAGAATATTTCCACCTGGGCATTTCAAAGAACGCTTCAAATGATTCACCGATCAAATTGTCTGGAAAGTTATTGAAAGTTCCCTCTGTGACAATGCTTATGAACCTTGCACTATCCTGAGGCAATAGCCGTTGCGCAAGTGCAATACTTGAAACCGACAATACCAACAACAATAGAATAGTGAACTTTTTCATAAAACTAACCTCCTTTATTTTCTCGCTTTTCTCACGTTGAATCTGTTCTACTTCAATCTTCCATCAGTAAGAAATGCCGAACCTCTGGATCCTGTTGCCCGATTGCTCAAGCACAAACACTGAGCCATCATCACTGAAATAGAGGTCAATCGGTCTCGTGAACAAACCGTGTGCTGTTCCTGAACCTCCCCACTCGAAAAGGAAGCTGCCTTTCGGGTCAAGAACAACAACCATATTATTCATTTTATTTATGTAGTGAAGATTACCAGAGCTATCGATTGTTGACCCTCCGGGTTGCCCCCATTTTCCGCTATAACCGGAGCCCCATTCAGCAACAAAGTTTCCCTCGGGATCATACTTCTGAATTCTTCTCACTATATAGTCCGAGATGTATATGTATCCATTGTTGTCAACACTGAGACCAGATACTGTTGCAAGATTCCCGGGATTCATTGCATCAAACATCCCGACTTTCGCTCCCACAGTAAGTATAAGTGTTCCTTCATTGTCGAATACCTGAACTCTTTGATTGAACGCATCACCAACGTATATACGATCAGATCTGTCGATTGCAAGATACATCGGTCCATCGAACTGACCGGGTTCCGGTCCCTTGCCTCCCCAAGATTTAACAAACTTGTTCTTGCTTGAAAACTTCTGTACTCTTCCATTCTGAGAATCCGCCACGTAGATGAAACCCTTTGAATCTACAACTATATCGTGAGGAAAGAGAAACTCTCCGTTTTCGCTGCCATAGCTTCCAAATGAGGTTTTGTATTTGCCGTTTTTGTCGAATACCTGAATTCTGTGGTTCAAAGTGTCAGCAACGTAGACTAAATCCTTTCCGTCAACGAAAATCCCTTGCGGATCGCTGAATTGACCATTCTTAGTTCCCTGAACTCCCCAAGACTTTTGGAAAATTGCAGAAGAACAAAACGATGGAACGGAAACAAGAAGTGCCAAAAGCAAAAGGACAAAATTCTTCAAAGACTTCACCCCTTCAAGCTTTTTATTTGCTTGTCTGATATTAGCACTCGAAGTATCAGAAATCTGTCGTTCTTATACAGTCGTTTCAAAAAATGTCTGAGGAGCATGGCGAATTGCAGCACAAGATTGATAGAGGAGCAAAACAAAGCAAAAAAGTGATGGGATGCTTTTAAGAGCAACTAAAGACTTAATTTGAGAATACAGGGCGTTGTCAGGGAGGCCGCAGTGCTCTAAACTATAGATGAGCCGCAGTTCCCCTCATAAGTAATCTTTTGTGGTCAATTTTATGATGGAGCGTTGAGTATAGAAACCCATTACAAACCAGATTGGATTGGAGGTGGCCCAATTGGCAAAGATGATCAAGAAGAACTACTTACTTGCACCAGGTCCGACGCCGGTTCCTATCGACGTTCTGCTTGAGGGTGCAAAGGATACGATTCATCACAGAACTCCGCAGTTCAATAAGATCTTTGAAAATGCGGTAAACGGCACGAAGGAGGTTTTCAAGACACAAAACGATCTCTTTATTCTTGCTTCTTCCGGTACGGGAGCGATGGAAATGGCCGTTGCGAACATAGTCAATCCCGGAGAGAAGTTAATAGTCTGTAGCGTTGGAAAGTTTGGCGAGAGATGGGTTGAACTTGCGAAGACTTTTCGTGCGGAGATAGTCTTGGTTGAAAGAGATTATGGAGACTTCTACACCCCGGAAATGGTTGAAAGAGCCCTGAATGAAAACCCCGATGCAGTTGCAGTTCTTACAACCCTTAGCGAGACGTCTACTGGAACAGTAATGGATATCGAAGGCATAAGTAAAGTTGTGAAGAAAGCAGGCAAACTCATCGCAGTAGATGGCATTAGTGGTTTAGTTGCCGAACGTTTGCTTACCGATGACTGGGGGCTTGATATAGTTGTATCTGGCTCTCAAAAGGGTTTTATGCTACCTCCTGGACTGGCTTTCATATCGTTCAGTAAAGAAGCTATCGAAAAGTCCAAGAACGTTAGTTCTACCAGTTTTTACTTCAACCTGAAGAAATACTTGAAGGATCCTATTCCATGGACGCCAGCTGTCAACCTGATCTATCAGCAGAGTCTTACCGTAAAAATGCTTCTCGAAGAAGGAATGGAAAACGTGTGGGCGAGACACGAACTAATGGGAAAGGCAACAAGAGAAGCCATAAAAGCCATGGGGCTGGAGCTTTTCTCCAAGAGGCCGGGAAATGTGCTTACTTCTGTCAAGGTGCCTGAAGGTGTCGACGGAGGCAAAATAGTCTCCATAATGAGAGACGAATATGGAGTAACGATAGCCGGCGGACAGGGTTCGATGAAAGGAAATATCTTCAGGATAGCCCACCTCGGGTATATGTCGGACTACGATATCATTATTGCCCTGACATCTCTTGAGAAAGTCCTCAGAAGGCTAGGGTTTAAGGTGGAGTACGGAACCGGAGCAAGAGTTGCTATGGAGATTTTCGAGAAGGAGGGCGCTTGATGCTTAGACTACATGTCAACGATCCTCTCGACAGGGATGCAATGAAGATCCTTGAGGACAGCAAGCTGTTCGAGATAACTGCTGAGCATCTAGATAAAGATGAGTTGCTGAAGAAGATGCCCGAAATAGAGATCTTGGTCGTGAGAAGTGCAACGAAGGTAACCTCTGAGGTGATCGATGCCGGAAAGAAGCTAAAGTTGATTGCAAGGGCCGGAGTTGGACTGGACAATGTTGACTTTGAGGCTGCGAAAAGGCACAACATAATGGTTAGAAACACACCTGGAGCCAACGCCATCTCGGTGGCCGAACTCACTTTCGGTTTGCTTCTCAGCCTTGTAAGGCACATTCCAAGAGGTACGTACGGCATCAAGGAAGGAAAGTGGGAAAAGACGGAAATGAAAGGTACAGAGATATTCGGCAAGACGATTGGCCTTATAGGATTTGGGGCAATAGGCCGAGAAGTCGCGAAGAGGGCTATTGCTTTTGGAATGAATGTCTGTGCTTACGATCCATTTGTAAAGGAAACTGAGATGAAAATTGAACTTGTTTCCTCACTGGATTCTCTATTCAGTAAATCAGATGTCATCTCGCTCCACATTCCTTTAACAGCCGAAACGAAACACATTGTTGGCGAAAAAGAGATCTCAGCGATGAAAGACGGCGTTATCATCATTAACGCAAGCCGAGGCGGAACAATTGATGAGCAGGCCCTATATAACGGGTTGGTTTCTGGAAAGGTTTCCGGAGCTGCCCTGGATGTTTTTGAAGTAGAGCCCCCTTCTGACGAACTTAGAAGGAAATTGATCGGGTTGGGCAATGTGATATGTGTCCCTCATGTTGGAGCAAGCACGACTGAAGGTCAGAAAAGGGTTGGCCTTGAAATGGCCAAGATTATCGTAGAAGAATGTAAGAGCATGCTATAATTCACATGATTTTTCTGGTGGAGGTGTAAACGTTGAAGGTTTACGTGGACAAAGATACTTGTATTGGATGTGGAGTTTGCGAGGGAATCTGTCCCGAGGTTTTCAAAATGAATGATGATGGAAAGGCCGAGGTTATTGTTCCCGAGACGGAAGCGGCTTGTGCTCAGGATGCTGCAGACTCCTGTCCAGTTCAGGCAATAAAAGTAGAATAGTTTCCAATTCTTAACGTTCACATGTAGGGGCAGACAAATGATCTGCCCCTTTCTATAGTGGAACACAAAATTTGTCTATTTTTTCTGAGTGTTAAGTCTGGTATAGTAGTAATTGCTTCGGAAAAACTTATTATTCGATATTTCCTATTTTGCGGTTCGCTTCAGGGTTAGAGCTATTATCCCGTGGAGGTCGTTGTGTCTAATTCTATTATAAGCACTCTGAAGAAGAAGGTCTCAAAGAAAACGTGGGACAACTGGTTCTCCACATTTGAGTTGAAGGTAGTCGAAGATGAAAGAGTCGTTTTCTCGGTCGCTAACCTGTTCATCAAGGACTGGCTTCAGACAAAATATGGAGCTGTTATTTCCGATTCTATAGCCGAGATTCTCGGCAGACGAGTCGCTTTTGAAATTGTGTACAAGAACAAGGAGACTCCCTCTGTAGATTCGACCAGCGACCAGATATCCGGTTCTCTGTTGAAGAGAAAGCCTCTGATGATTTCAAATCTAAATCCAGAGTATACGTTCAGTAATTTCGTTGTGGGAAGTGAAAACAAAGCCCTCTATGAAGTGGCTCTGGACGTAACCCAGAATCCGGGGAAGTATAATCCCTTCTTTGTTTATGGGGGAGTGGGATTGGGAAAGACTCATCTTCTGCAGGCGATAGCTCAGGAGACCATGAACAACTTTCCTGACAAGAAGGTTCTCTACATAACAAGCGAACAGTTCATGAACGACATGATTCAGTCGATAAAAGAGAACAACATTCAGAAGTTCAGAGATCATTACAGGAAGAAATCCGATATCCTTCTGATAGACGATATTCAGTTTCTAATAGGCAAGAAAGGTGTCCAGAATGAGTTTTTCCACTCCTTCAATGAACTTCACGATTCGGGGAAACAGTTGATAATCTGCTCCGACAGAAATCCCGAGGAGTTAGAGACATTCCACAGCAGGCTTAAGTCAAGGTTCCAGATGGGAATGCTGATGTCAATTCAAGAACCCCGTCCATCAACTAGGTTTCATATTGCCAAGCAGCTTGCTCAAAGGGAATCCGTCTCTCTCCCGGATGATGTTGCCAAAGTTCTCGCGGACAACATCGATGGTAACCTTAGAAGATTGCGTGGAGCAATTATAAAACTGATTGTACACAGTAGTGTCTTTAGATCACAGATAGATCTATCTCTGGCAACCCAGATTCTCCAGTCTTTCACTGGCTCGATAAACGTTCCAGCATTCCAGAGGCCGATTGACCAGATCTACTCCGCGATTGAGAAGACGATGAAGGTTACTAAGAAAGAAATCGAATCTGGGAGCAGGAGCAAGGACATTGTTCTTGCGAGGCAGTTAACTATGTACATTCTGAAGAACCATTTTGGTAAGCAAGTAACTGAAATAGCGCGTGAAACCGGAAAACAGCACTCAACGGTGATACACTCACTGAAGAAGATCGACAAGAGTGTGATGATGGGCAAGGGAGCAACAAAACTCCTGTACGACGATGTCATCGGGATAATAACTTCAAATTCGGCCGCTGTATAAAATTTCGTTAGGCTGCCAGATCTCTTTCTACTTTTCTTGTCTAAGCGCAACTAATCTGGACACTCTTAATCTGAATATTTCTTTGCGGAAAATTCCACCATTCTTCGTCAATAGATAATAAATTCAGTGAAATTTACTTAGTCTGGAAGGTAAAAATGAAATATGCAGTTAGTTTCTTGCTATTTTTGATATCTGCAGCTACGATCATCGGGACAATTTCCGACTGGCTGGCAAGCGGGCCTCGAGAATCGATGAATGAGATATCAGGAGCATTCCCGAACGTGGCTTATGGAGTGTTTGCCGTAAGTGAAGGATGTATAAGTCTGGAGGTGATAGTTTCCAGTAGAAAGATAATAGAAATACGAATACTCAAGAATCAATCAGACAGGTATGACATAAGAGCTTAAAAAACTGTGGATAGAATACTTGAAGCGCAGAGTCCCGACACTGATTTGTTTCTGGAGCCACAACCCCAAGCGGGTCTATCGTTGCGGCGGTCAAAAACGCACTAGATGAGGCTTCTTCATTTGCCAAATAATGGTGCATCTATCGCTACAGTTTTCGATGTATGCCGCTAACAGTCGCAGAGCAAAATGAGATTCAGCGGTGGAGCCGTAATTTTCGAGAGCCTTTTTGTAAGCTTGAATCTTACATCTCTGCCGGTTCGAAAAGGCTCAGTATCGGATTGTTTCTTTCCCCACAGATCTGCCAATGATTATCTCTTCCCGATAACAGAATACTTCCCTCTCCGATGTCAGAATACCTCTTTCCTTCGTAAGAATACTCGAGTGAAAAAGAGACCGTCATGGTTGCTTCCGAAGAATCTCTAAGGGTTTCTTCAGAGTGCAGTTCTATACTTATGTCTTCGTAGAGCTCGAAGAAGTCCGAGTAGAAAGAGGCAAGGCTGTCCTTCGGAAGAACTCTGCCGGAGGGATTACCCGGAGTAGCCACCCACACCTCTTCTGAGTAGAGTTCAATAATGCTGTCTTCCTTGGCTCTGTTTATTTCGCGCTCCAGTTTGGTTAGGACACTCTCTGGTGTGGCCAGCACATAGTTAATGCATCCGGAAGTAAGGATAGATAATGAAATCAGCGAAAGCAAAAGAAAGATGAAATTTCTTCTCGACAAAGCTTCACCCCCAGGTTAATCTTCTCCTCATATGATAGCAGATCGACAGGCCTAACTATCCTATGTTCTTAGAATCGTATGAATTAGAGATCTGTAAGATGAACTTGTGGAGAGTCGAACAAAATCATCACTCGGAAGTCTTACAGGTGGTAAGCTAGTCTAGCGGTTTTGTGGGGAGATTCATCTATGAGAATGAACATTGCTTATCTTTTCCTGGTAATCTTGACTACTGTTGTTATATCTGCAACCTTTCTGAACTTCAAAGACGACTACTCGAATATAAGAGTGCAGACGTCAGATATAAGAAGGGGTGAGTCTTTTTTGATCTCAGTCCCCAAATCCACATATGAAAGATCTACTCTTTCATATGTAAGGGGTGCAACACTAGAAAGTTTCTACAGCGATTCTGATCTCGTGTCATATTCTTTCTGCGCTGATGACAAGAATGCGGTCATTGTTGTTGATTTCAAGGGCCTGTTCAGAGCTAGCAAAACCCTTTCTTTAGAGTTCAATGATTTCATTGACAGTAATTCCGACGGTTTCCCTGATAAACTGGTGCTTGACTATGAAGACGCTGAGAACTTCAGAGCATGGTTTGTGAACATTGCTGCCTACCAGGTTATTGAGTTCTCAAATAACTGGAAATCCGAAGAAAGAGATTGTAGCGGGCTGATCAGATTCGCCGCCAGAGAAGCTCTTAAGACGCACGACGAAGAGTGGTTTTCCGAGACAGCAGTAGACTATGATCTGTGGCGTGAGAAGACTGGAATTGATCTGCGAAAGATTCCGGACGTTGGAGAGTATAACTACCCAGATATCCCGATACTGAGAAACAGAATCTTCATAAGCAACGACGGAGCCTTCACTTACTTTGCCGATGCTTACAACCTGGTTCGTAGTAGTATGGTGTTTAAGGGTAGGGATCTGAGAGCAGCAAGACCTGGCGACGTAATTTTCTTCCATCATCCTTCGCCGTCAACCTTTCATTCAATGATCTTCACCGGTGATGGCCTCATATACCATACTGGACCCCTTTCCGAAACCGATTCCGGTGTCTTGAAACTCTGGAGTATGGATGATTACGTAAGAACTATGCCTTACCAATGGCAACCAATATATTCTAACGAAAACTATCTAGGGGTATACGCTTTCAAGTTTCTGCCCCAGAAGTGATGGAGGGTGAACGCTATGAGAAAGGTATGTGTGCTTCTTCTAATTCTTCTTTTAGCAGGGTTAACAGCGATTGCATTTGAGATTCAGCGATATGGATACGAGCTGAGCTCTTCATTCGTGGAGTTCTATTCGCTTGATAATCTTCCAAGTGTCTACACCGATGACAAGGATTCTTTCATCGACATCAAGATCTACGATCTAGACGAGGAAGACCTTACTGGAGCGATAACAATTGGTGATATAAGAGTTTCGGGAGATCCTCTATATGCTTTAAGGCAGACAGTTAAGGAGAAACAGAGAATCTACTTGCCAAGAGAAGAACTCATGGGTCTAAGATTAATAGTTGTTTCATCGCAGTCCGGTACCGCAAAGCTAATGACGAGTTTCCGCATGGTTGGAGCCCAGTTGCTCGCTCATGAAGATGGAGCGATGTTGAGGCTCTGGAAGAAAGATGATGGGAGCTTCGTAGATCACTTCTCGCTTTACAGACTCAGTGATGGGGAGCTGCTGGGGCAATCTGAAGAGGGAGTTTTCGTCTTCGATTACCTTCCTAAAACCGAAGAGGCAATACTTGTTCAGTCTTCCGAGGGATCGATTCTATGGAGGCCAGGGGAGTACGATTACTATTTCTCTTCCAGGCACATCTCTTTGACGTTTACAGACAGACCGGCTTACAAAGCTGGAGAGGTAGTTAACTTCAGATCCTTCATCAGAGAAGTGACTCCATCAGGTTATAAGATACCGGAAATAGATTTTGTCGAAATCGAGATAGTCGATCCTTTGAACAGAGGAGTTTACGCCGAAACTCTGGAGCCAGACGATCTGGGATCAGTTGTCGGTAGTTTCCGAACATACTCCGAAATAACCAGAGGCTCTTACAGAATAATCGTTCGATGGGGTGAAAACGAGGATTACTACTACTTTCAGATTGCAGATTATAAAAAGCCTACTTTTTTTACACTGGCAGAACCCACAACCAGTGCCTTCAAAAAAGGAGAGCCTGTCACAATTGATGTCTCGTCGGAATACTACTTTGGAGACCCGGTCTCTCTTGGAAAGGTAGATTACACGATTTACAAAGGCACTCAATACATTGACAATGGCTCTGCAAGACTGGATGGTTCGGGAAAGACCGTAATAGGATACACTGGGGAGCTTGAAAGCGGAGCCTACTACGCGATAGTGACTGTGTCAGATGACACAGGTATGCAGTCACGGAGTGTGGTTGATTTCAAAATTGTACAGGGAAGTTTCGATTTCATAGTGGATTATAGATTCACCGAAAACGAGGCGCTTGTAACAATTGAAACCAGGTTGAATGACGATACTCCGATCTCTAAGCAATTCGAGATAAAGGCCTGGTACGAGGAATCGGTAATTCTAATGGATAAAGGCGAACACGTTGAAAAGAATCTAAAAATAAACGTATACAAGAGTGAACTATCGACCGATAGCGGAGGAAAGGCAGATCTATCGATCGATCTTAGGCAAGTTCCTCCAGATACGGTAGTGTACTTCGAAATAAATGGTTCACCTTCAGGGGAACCAGAAATTGTAAATACCTACTCAGTTTATACCGGTGGTTACTATGACTATTACGGGTCGATTCTAATCGATTCGGTGAAATCTGCGGAGCCAGGGTCTAGTGCAGAAGTGGTCTTCTACACAACGTCACCGATGGATCTGTGGATTATTTCTGATTTTTCGGGAGAGTTCAGTCAATTCCCATTCAGTTCGACTGAAGGAAAGAACACGGTTTATATAGAAGTACCCGAAGGGTATGCCTACGATAATTTCATGTTCTTCATCGTCGGATACAAGGACTATCAGATTATCCAATCAGGCCTGATCGAAGTCCAAACGTCTTCAAGAGAGCTATCAATAGAGACTCTCACTCAGGAAAGGTACAGTCCCGGTGATACGGTGAATATGAAAATCCAGGTTACCGATGCCGAAGGCAAACCAGCCGAAGTTGGGCTTACCGTTTCCGTTGTATCCCAGGCAATGTTATCCATATTTGAAGGGGACTACGATCAGTGGAAGGGATCGTTAGGCAGTCCTTTCAACAGAGGGTTTAACACAATCAGCATTAATGATCTCTACTATTCCGCCTACCCATCTATCGCAAAACTCGGAGATTTGCTTGAATCACAACCGCCGGCCGCAGAGTCCAAAGTTACGGGAGGTGCTCCGCTCGGCATGGGCGATCTAGGTGAAGATGAAAAGAGCCTTACCTCTGATGTAAGGGCAAGAAAGCTATTCAGTGATAGCGCCTTCTGGTCCACCGGAACTTTCACAGATGAGAACGGTCAGGCAGAATTATCTTTTGTAGTGCCTGAAGATCTCGATACCTGGACAGTAAGGGCTTTATCTTCCAGTACGAACGGTGATTTTAGCTACAGTAAATCGAGTTTCGAGACATGGAAACCAATGACGGTCAGCAGTTTTCTTCCAGAGTTTCTTATTGCTGGAGACACCGTAAGCCTTGTCTTCTCTGTTAAGAATAACCTTGATTCAACCATACCTGTAATCACCGGCTTCTATCTCGGCGAAGAAGTAATAGAGGAAAAGGGTTCTTCAATAAAAGCATTTGAGAGCCGTTCTTTCAGCTACGAGGTCAGTGTACAGGATCTCTTGTCCTCTGAGAAAGATCAGAAGCTCAAAGTGAAGTTTGTCGTCAAGGGAAGCCACGGCTCAGACGGAGTCGAATACGAGATTCCCATAAAGCCCAGGTTTTCTTACTCTCGATTCGGTACCCTTGATTTCCTTGAAGGGAACAAGACTCTCGAATTCTCAGAAAACTCTGCAGGAACGATTACGATTTCTTCCACTATTGATCCTATTCTTCTGGAGGCGGTCAGGTATTTGGTAGATTACCCTTACGGGTGTGTTGAGCAAACGATGAGCAGACTGCTTCCCGCACTAGCAGCTTCTCAGCTATTGGAAGAAGCGGATACTGCTTTCATCAACAAGGTCTCAAGAGTGGTAAGTGAAGGACTTGAGAGGTTATATGGGTATCAACATTATGATGGAGGCTGGGGCTGGTGGAAGGACGATAACTCCACGCCATTCATGACCGCGTATGTGATGCTGGGTTTATATCTCGCTACAGAGAACGGTTATGTTATCAATAAAGATGTGGTATCTATGGGCTATTCTGAGATGAAGGCTCTCTACAAGGAAGATCCAGATCCCTTCCTTCAATACGTGATAGTTCTCTTCAGCAGAAAGTTGAGGGATCCCGTAGGTTCTGTCGTCGATTTCAAAGGTGACGTTCCTTCCATAATTCTGACTTCGCTGGCCTACGAAGCGTTGAACATGGACGACAAGGCTGCGGATCTTATTGAAGAAGCGATGAAATACGTAGATCTGGATGCAGACGATGTGATTTCCGGGGCCAGTTTTGATTATTTCTTCGACGATATAGTTACCTTGTCTCTGCTTCTGAAGGCTTCGGTAGATCTGGAGATGCCTTCGGAGAAAATCTTTGAGATTTCGAAGAGACTTCTGAAGATGGGTAACGGAAGCTACTGGTATAGAACATCGTCAACGGCGCTAGCAATTCTGTCTCTGTCTTCCGTAAGTAGCTCGCTTTCGGAAAACGCCCAAGTAGAAGTTTCATTGACCGACGGAGAAGTTCTTTATAGCGGTAGGCTTTCTGAATCAATTACAATCCCATTTTGCGAAGAGAACGTAATTGTCGAAAGCTCAGAAATGGTAGCTGTCTCAGTAAATGGTGAGAAAGCAGTGGCAGCTGAGGAGATAGAACCTGAAAACTTGGGTTTGATCGTCAGCAGAGTTCTGAGAAGGAAGCTCGCCGTTCCTATGGATGACACTCATGTTCTTACAACACCGCAGATTGATTCACCATACGTTGTTTCGTCCATTAAGACCCTATCACCGGATGAAGTTGGTTCTCTCGAAATAAATGTATCAAAGACGGTTGAAAACATGCAGATTTCAATCAAAGACGGAGAGCTGCTTCTTGGAGAATACGGATTGGGTCTTAAGGTGTATGAAGGCGATGTTCTTGGAATCAGCAACGGCGAAATAATTATCAGAGCCTTTGAAGAGAGCTACTATGATGAACCGACAGTCGAAATCTATTCAGTTAGACTCGGTACCCCAGGTTCTCTTACCGCTGGTGAAACAATAGTCTCTGAGGTTCACATTAAGATTCCGGAAGACGTTCCGTACGTGGTTGTCGAAGATATGCTGCCAGCAACCGGAATATCCGTTGAGGAGAATCTAGAAGCAGACGTGCTCGGGTACACGAAGTTCTATTACTTCGACTACTACTGGTGGGGCTACACATTCAAAGACGCAAGATACGACCGAATTGCCTTCTTCTTTAGGGAAGGAGGAGAGTTTGTTACCAAAAACAGCTGGAGGATACTCACCAGTGGTGAATTCATAATTCCACCGGTTCAAGCATGGGCAATGTACGATTCTGATTACCGGGCAAATACCGAATCTATAGTGCTGGTTATCGAATGAAATCTCTGACATTGGTGGCATTTCTATTTTTTGGAATGACAGTTTTTTGCTTCACAAGCACATTCGTTTCATGGGAAATGCCGGAGCTTGAAGAATACAGAAGTCTTCTTGAAAGGTTGGTTGGCAAACCCGTCACGGGAACTTACCGCTTAATAATCGCTTCATCGACAGGAGAGTTCATGGAACTCTCCGGCCTAGGTTATTGGTTCATTGCAGCTGCAGAAGATAGCACGATCTTTGTTCAGCCTCTGAGTTTGGTTCCGAATTTAACGCAAACGGTTGCTCACGAAATGTGCCATCTCTTTCTCAGGCAGTATCGATTGCCCTACTGGTTAGAAGAAGGAATAGTGTGTTGCGTAACGGGGGAATGGATTGGTCGAAAAGAGCCGATACTCGACCGGGTGGAAAGCCTGGATTATTCAGAGATGGATTTCATGACTTACAGATCTTACAGCTTCAGCTGCTGGGTAGAAGTCTCGAGAATTCTAAGAGAAAGAACGTTCGGCGAACTGGTT
This sequence comes from Mesotoga sp. H07.pep.5.3, assembly GCF_002752615.1. Taxonomy (NCBI): domain Bacteria; kingdom Thermotogati; phylum Thermotogota; class Thermotogae; order Kosmotogales; family Kosmotogaceae; genus Mesotoga; species Mesotoga sp. H07.pep.5.3. The sequence continues at coordinate 193,612 of NZ_AYTV01000025.1, read as the reverse complement.
GTTGCATTTGGAGAAGGGGTTGATGAGCAGGTTGAGTAAACGGGAGATAATAGAATGGGATTTGACAAGGCTTTACACTTCGGTTGATGACGAGACTATTTTTGAAGACATCAAGACCGTCTTAAGAGAAAAGGATGAACTCGTCAGAGATTACAAGGGAAGGATTTTTGCTGAAAGAATTACTTCTTATGAACTGAGGGGGTTGCTTGAAAAATCGGAGTCTCTTCTGGATCGTGCCGGCAAGCTGTCGATGTTTGCTTATCTAAATCATTCTGTTTTAACAGCAGATTCAGCGACTCAAAAACTAGTTCGTAAAATGGACGATCTAGAGGCGGCGCTTGAAAGTGGACTGATGTTTATTAAGCTTGAACTGGCACGAGTTTCAGACGACTTCTTTTCAGAGTTGAATGAATGTGATGAGTTGAAGAACTACAGACACTATTTCAATCTTGTTCGAGCGCTGAGAGACCATCAGTTATCGGAACCCGAGGAAGACATAATAGTAAGGAAAGACATTACGGGGAAAATGGCTATGCTGAATCTCTTTGACGAGTTTACCTCGACTTTTGAATACAGAATCTTTATTGATGGAGAAGAGAAGGTCCTTACCGAAAGCGAAGTCGAGAATCTAAGAAGCCATGGAAATGAAGGGATAAGGAAAAAGGCATTTGAAAGCCTCTTCAGAAAAACAGAGGAAAATAGTGTTATTCTGACGAACATCTACAACTCCCTCGCCAAGGACTGGGATCTTGACGCAAGCAAAAGGCACTTCTCCTCTCCAATTTCAATGAGGAACATTGAAAACGAGGTTTCAGACGAGTCCGTTCAGAATCTTATAGACGCGACTACGCAAGGTTATTCTATCGTGCAAGATTACTACCGTTTGAAGGCCCGTATCATGAACAAGGAAATCCTTCTTCACAGCGACATCTACGCACCGCTTGCAGATTCGAGAGATATATTCAGCTGGCAGGAAGCGAGAAATATGATACTTGAAGTAATGGAGAATTTTGATTCCCAAAGTGGACGAATTATTTCCGGTTTTTTCGATGGTGAATATATTCATGGATCGATAATTCCTGGAAAACGTAGTGGCGCATTTTGTTATTACGCCTCACCTGAAGTCCACCCCTATGTCCTTGTGAATTTTGGCGGGAAAACTAGCGATGTTTTGACGTTGGCACATGAGCTTGGTCACGGCTTGCATGGTGTGCTTTCTTCAAAACAGACTCATCTTAACTACGAGACGCCTCTCACCATGGCTGAAACCGCTTCGATTTTTTCGGAGATGCTTATGACTGATTTTCTTCTAGACAATATTAGTGGAAGGGTGGAAAAACTTTCGCTTATCTCAAAAAGAATTGAAGAGATACTGGCCTCGACGGCGAGACAAAATATGTTCACAAGATTTGAGATGGCTGCCCACAATATTATCTCTAGGGAGTTTCTTTCGTTCAAAGAACTGTCTGATCTGTACTTTGAAGAACTAAAGCTGATGTTTGCAGATACTATAGTATTTCTTCCTGAAAGTAAATTTGAATGGGCTCGCATACCACATATCTTTCACACGCCTTTTTATTGTTATGCCTACAACTTCGCTCAGTTGCTGGTTATCTCACTTTACAGGATGTACCTTGAGGACGGGGATGTGTTCAAGCGAAGGTATATACGACTGCTGGAGAGCGGTGGTTCGGACTCATCGGAGATTCTGCTGAAATCAGTTGGAATAGATATTTCCGAGCCTTACTTTTGGGAAAATGGACTTCACTTCATCCAGGAGAATTTTCTGGAAAGATTGCGGGACATAATCGATTCCTGATAGTATATATAGGTTATAATTCCTGTGTTCTGATGGATAGAATTTTTCTTTTTGCGTCTCTTTTCAAGGGTAACATAGGGGGCATAAATGGCAAGAGATCTTACTCAGGGCAACATTCTGAAAAATCTTCTCGTGATGTCTGTTCCTACAATGATTGGATTCAGCGCACAAATGGTCTACGACATAGTGGATATTTTCTGGATAGGTCGAATCTCCGGTGAAGCCATTGCGGGAGTCACCATCTTCACTACTCTCTTCTGGATTGTAGACATTCTTAATTCAATTATCGGTCAGAGCTCTATTTCGTTGATTTCACAGAGCTTTGGAAAGAAGGATTTAGAAAGGACAAACAGGGCGATAGAACAGACCATTACTTTCAAGTTCATAGTTGCGTTGATTTCCGCACTGTTAGTTGCTGCATTTCTGAAACCTTCTCTAGGTTTTTTCAGCAACGATCCGACAGTAATAACAGCAGCTCTAGATTACGGTTATATCCGGTTGTTCTTCCTACCGATGATGTTCTCATCTTACTCCGTTAATACGGCTTTAAGATGCATAGGCGACGCGAAGAGTCCCATGTACATAATGATGATGGCTAGCGCCCTCAATCTAGTACTCGATCCGATTCTGATGTTTAGTCACATTCCCGGAACGTCGATTCCTGGTTTTGGACTGGGGGTCTTCGGCGCGGCGGTCGCAACTGTCATAGCACAGACCGCATCGTTTCTACTTGGCTTTTTTATTCTTTTCTCGGGCAAAGAGGGAGTCAAACCGAAGCTATCGAGGCTTTTCCGCCTCGATAGGCACATTGACAGGAAGCTTCTAACTATTGGGCTTCCAACGGGACTGGAAGGTTTCTTCAGAAATCTTGCCGCCGTTGTGGTTCTGAAATTCGTGGCACTGTACGGCACAACTGCCGTTGCGGCTGTAGGAGTAGCGGGAAGATTGTTTGGACTTGCATTCATGCCTCTTGTGGGACTTAACATGGGGGGTTCTGCGATGGTCGGGCAAAATTTAGGAGCAGATGATGTTGGCAGAGCGAGAGCGACTGCAAAAACGGCGGGATTAATTGGATTCTTCATTATGTTCTTCTTCGCTCTGATTGCGTTTTTTGGTGGAGAGTTCGTCATTGGAATCTTCAATGATGATCCAGAGATAATTTCATATGGCGCGAGCTTTCTGAAGTATGGTGCTCTTGGAATTTCAGTGCTGGCCTATGGCTTCGGTCTCTCCTCAGTTTTCGGGGGATCGGGTTACAACTTTCCATTCGTAGTGGGCAGCGTTGTCTCCAGATGGCTGATTCAGGTTCCTATCCTGATAGTTTTCGTAGCGTTCATGAAAGCTAGCATAGTCTGGGTTTGGCTTTCATATGTTTTTTCCGATATCGCAGAGGCAACTGTAATGATTTTTTACTATCTGAGGGGAAAATGGGTAACAAGGAGAGTCTCCTAGTCGCGAATGCTATAATCCTCCTGTCTAGAAAAGTTAGTTAAACTTTTCACTTTATTTTTCACAGTATTCTCATTTCGTGCCCAAACAAATTTCAGGCGATCTGCTATAATTCAGATGAACGGGTGATTAAGATGTCTGAAGTTTTGTATAGAAAATATAGGCCAAGAAATTTCAATGAGTTAGTCGGTCAGGATCAGGTAAAAGAGATTCTGGGAAAGGCGATAGAGAAGAACAAGCTTTCCCACGCATACATATTCTCGGGGTCAAGAGGTACTGGAAAAACGACTAGCGCTCGTATTCTTGCGAAGATGCTTAACTGTCTTTCGGAAGGATCGGAAAAACCTTGTGGAGTTTGCGATTCTTGTAAAGCAATCGACTCTTCTTCGCATATGGATGTTGTAGAACTTGATGCCGCTTCTTATAGAGGCATAGACGAGATACGAAAGATCCGAGATGCGGTTTCTTACAGACCGGTAATGGGGAAATTCAAAGTCTACATTATAGATGAATTTCACATGCTTACCAGAGAGGCATTCAACGCTCTTCTTAAGACTCTTGAAGAACCGCCCGACAGGGTGGTTTTCATCCTGGCAACAACTAATCTCGAGAAAGTTCCGGAAACGATTCTTTCCCGCTGTCAGATCTTTTACTTCAAACCTTTGAGGGAAGAAGACATAGTGACTTATCTTGAGAGAATTGCGAGAGCCGAAGAGCTTCAATACGACGAAAAGGCTTTGAGATACATTTCCAAGGCGGCACACGGAGGAATGCGAGACGCTGTAAATCTTATGGAGAGGGTAATCGCATACTCTGGTAACGTTAAGGAAGAGGCAGCTAGAACCGCTCTGGGGATCCTGCCCGAAGAGGTAATAGAGGAGTTTCTCCAGGCGTTTTCATCGGGAAACCCATCTTCAGTACTTGAGATTTCCGAAAAAATCCAGTCTGGAGGCTTCACACACGAAGTATTTCTTGAACAGGCGATTGATGCGGTCAAGGAACGACTTGTTGAGCAACCCAGTGACGATTGTTTCAGGCTGCTTTCGGCTCTTTGGGAAACAAATAAAGAGTTAAAGTATGCCGAAGACAAACAGACAACATTTGAAGTTATGGTCCTCCTTAAGGGCGGTTTCGGAAAACAGAATGGCGAAGGTACGCGAGAATTTGAAGCATCTCCGATCGCTGTTGACGAAAATAGTGAGAAGCCTGAAAAGCTTGAGGTTTCAGTCACCGAAGAAAGTGAAGAGATCTCATTATTCATCGAACATCTTAGAAAGAACAATTATACATTGTTGTGGACTTTGATTAGTCTGGCGGAAATCAGGAAGGGGAATCGAATCGAGGACTTAATAATAGAACCAGATAGCGAATTCTCAAGTGAGCTTCTGAAGGAAAGAATGGAATCGATCAACAAAATCGCTGAAGATATTATCGGCAAACGATTCGTTCTCTCTTACAAAGCGGCTGGAGAAGAGGCCCTTGAAAGCCTCGACAGAGATTCAAGAGAGTATTTTGAATCGGTAATTACAGGCCTGGGGCTTAAGAATGATATAGAGAATGGAAGAATAAAGATAGAGCTTGAGGAGGAATAACTATGGCGAAGAAATTCAGGGGCCTCGGAGGACGAAACTACGGAGGTTCAAGGAAAGGTTCCAATATGGGCGACCTTCTTAAACAGGCGCAGAAGGCGCAAGAAGAGATGGAAAATCTTGAGGATAGTTTCAAGTCGATTGAAGTTACCGCTTCTGCAGGTGGCGGTGCAATAAACGTAGTTGCAACGTGTGACTATCGCATCAAATCCATTGAGGTAGAGCCAGAAATAAGAGAAGAGGATTTTGAAATCGTTCAAGATTTGATAATCGCGGGGATAAACGAGGCGTTAGCTGAAGTAACAAAGAAGAGAGAAGAGGAAACAGCGAGAATAACAGGTGAGTTCAATCTACCGGACAACATACTTTAGGAGGTGTAACGAATGCACAAAGTAGGGATCAATGGTTTTGGAAGAATCGGAAGACTTGTCTTTAGAGAGATGGTGAAGCGCGGGGAGTTCGATGTTGTTGCGATCAACGACTTGACAGATGCCGCCACTCTTGCTCATCTTCTTAAATACGACTCTGTTCACGGAAGGTTCAAAGGCTCAGTAGAAGCTAAGGAAGGAGCTATTGTAGTTAATGGAAAAGAAGTGAAAGTATTTGCTGAAAAGAATCCTGCAAATCTTCCCTGGAAGGATCTTGGCGTCGAGCTCGTCATAGAAGCCACAGGTGTTTTCAGAAGCAGAGAGAAGACAATGCCTCATGTTGATGCTGGAGCGAAGAAGGTCTTGATTACTGCCCCCGCAAAGGGCGAAGTAGACGCCACAATCGTGCTCGGTGTCAATGATGAGGTTCTTAAACCAGAGATGAAGATTGTTTCCAATGCTTCCTGTACAACTAATTCAATAGCACCGATAATAAAGATTCTGAACGACAATTTTGGAATTGAAAAGGGCTATCTTACGACTGTACACGCATATACCAATGACCAGAGAATTCTAGATCTTCCTCACAGTGATTTAAGAAGAGCCAGGACGGCCGCTGCCAACACAATTCCTACATCAACCGGTGCAGCCAAGGCTGTAGGGTTGGTTATCCCAGAATTAAAAGGTAAACTCGATGGAATGGCTATGAGAGTTCCCGTTACCGATGGTTCAATAACCGATCTGACGGTCGTTCTCAAAAAGGACACTACAGCTAAAGAAGTAAATGAACTTGTGAAGAAGGCTGCAGAAAACGAACTGAAAGGAATAGTTGAATTCACCGAAGAGGAGCTTGTCTCTTCTGACATAGTTGGAACGACTGTTTCCGCGATATTCGATAGTAAACTGACGGCCGTAATGGGTAACCTTGTAAAGGTTTGTTCGTGGTATGACAATGAATACGGTTACTCGTGCAGAGTTGTTGATCTTGCGAAGAAAATGATGGAAATGTAAGTCTGAGTTTTGTCGACGGGGCCCTGAGGCCCCGTTTTATTGAGGAGAGGAGGATTAAGAAATGTCTAAGACATTGACTCTTAAGGATATCGATCTAGCTGGAAAAAGGGTTCTTGTAAGAGTTGATTTTAACGTACCTCTAGATAAAGAGACGGGTGAGGTGAGTGACGATACCAGAATCGTCGCAGCATTGCCTACTATCAATGAGATTATCGAAAGAGGGGGCAAGGCGATTCTCGTTTCTCATCTGGGTAGACCCAAAGGGAAGAGAGATCCGAAGTACTCTCTCGAAAAAGTCGCCGAGAGGCTTCAGTCATTGATCGGTAAACCCGTTACTTTCGTCCCGGACTGTATAGGAGAAGAGGTTGAGAAGGCCGTTTCAAAAATGAACAATGGTGACATTCTTCTTCTGGAGAATGTCAGATTCTACTCTGAAGAAGAGAAGAACGATCCGGACTTTTCGAGGAGACTCTCATCTATTGCAGATATTCACGTCAACGATGCTTTCGGCACGGCTCATAGAGGCCACGCCTCAAACGTGGGAGTTGCCCGCTATTTGACCAGTGTCCCCGGCTTCCTCATGCAGAAAGAGATAGAAATGCTTGGGATGGCAATTGAGAATCCCGAACACCCCTACGTGGTCATTCTTGGAGGAGCGAAAGTCTCAGACAAGATTGGAGTGATCACCAATCTTCTGGAGAAGGCAGATAGGATCCTAATCGGGGGCGCAATGATGTTCACGTTCCTAAAGGCCCAGGGAAAGAGTGTTGGAGACTCTCTCGTAGAAGAGGACAAGATCGATCTTGCAAGAGAGATTCTTCAGAAGGCCAGGGACAGGAACGTTGAATTTGTTCTTCCCGTCGACACGGTAGTCGCGAAGGAGATTGCAGCCGGTAGTGAATCGAAAGTAGTCGATCTTGAAGAAGGCGTCCCCGCTGGTTGGAAGGGTCTTGACATAGGTCCATCAACAATAGAACTCTTCAATAAGAAACTGAGCGATGCTAAAACAGTCGTCTGGAATGGACCCATGGGAGTCTTCGAGATCGACGACTTTGCTAAAGGGACGGAGTCGATTGCGAAAACGCTGGCTTCGCTCAATGATGCGGTTACGATAATTGGCGGTGGGGATAGTGCGGCGGCTATAAACAAGTTTGGACTTGCTGAAAAGGTCTCCCATGTTTCAACGGGGGGCGGCGCATCGCTAGAGATGCTCGAAGGTAAGGAAATGCCCGGGATAAAAAGCCTTTCGATTGAGGCTGGTAAAAAAAAACGTAGATTGATGGTCGCGGGAAACTGGAAGATGAACAAGTCTCCTAATGAAGCTCGAATGTTTGCAGGCTTCCTCGCATCGTCAATCGGTAATGAAAATGCGGTGGATGTTGTTGTCTTTCCAACAAGTCTCTCGGTTGCAGGGGTGGCCGATATTCTAAAGGACACTTCGATCAAAGTCGGAGTACAGAATATCTATCCAGCCGACAGTGGAGCCTTCACAGGAGAGATCTCGGCATCGATGCTGTCAGATCTTGCTGTTGAATATGTTCTGGTTGGTCACTCTGAACGCAGGCACATTTTCGGTGAAACATGCGAGCTGACTGGTGAGAAGATTAAGTCAGTCTTGAAGCATGGCCTCACACCGGTTTTCTGTGTTGGTGAGACTCTTGAAGAAAGAGAAGCCGGCAGAATGAAGGAGGTACTGGAAACCCAGATTAGAAAGGGCTTTTCCGGTCTTGGAAAGAGCGATCTAGAGCGTATAATAATCGCTTATGAGCCAGTTTGGGCAATCGGAACTGGCGTGGTTGCTTCGCCAGAACAGGCCGATGAAGCGATGAAGTTTATCAGAGATCTAATTGCGTCTCTTTATGGTGTTGATTTGTCAGAGAGTGTTCGGATTCTCTATGGTGGAAGTATCAAGCCAGAAAACTTTGAATCACTCATTTTAATGAAGAACATTGACGGTGGTTTAGTTGGGGGCGCAAGCCTTCAGGAAAGCTTTGTACAGCTGGTTGCAATAGCTGAAAATCACGCTTGACAACTGCGAAATGATGGCCGCCCCCTCGTGGGCGGCTACTACTTTTCTTCTTCTTCAAGGTGTTATAATCTCACAATAGGGGGTGTAGTTCTTGGAACGTTATCAGGAGCTCGAACTTGTCGTGGACAAAATGGTGGAGGAATTCACCCGACTCAGAAAGGAAAACGAACAGCTCTGGAATCAGCTCGAGACGTCACAGAAAAAAGTCGAAGAATCTGAGCTAAGAATCCGGGAGCTTGAGCTCCGCCTTGAGAGTGAATCAAGAACAATCTCTTCACTGATAAAAAGAGTCAGAGGCAGCCTCGTTGAAGACAGTAAAAAAGTATAAGGAGTCCAGCTATGAAGCGTTCAGTCTCTCTAGATCTCGGAGGAAGGAAGTACACTTTTCTTACTAGTGATCCGCAAGAACTCGTGGATCAGGTTTTTTCAAAGATAGGCGAGCTATATGATTCACTGAAGAATAATGAAGAGGAAATCGGCTATGAAAAAATACTGGTCGGGATTTCTGTCAACCTTGCACACGACCTTGTGAGAAGTCAGAATGAACTGCTTAGGCTAAAGGCGAAATACGAAGAGGTTCTTTCAGAATACTTCCAGGGACGTGACGAGGTTGAGAAGTAGATTAAGAATTGGAGTTTTTGATTCCGGAATAGGTGGCCTCACTGTTCTTAAAAGGCTCGTGGAGACGTTACCCGAAGGAGTGAGTTTTCATTATTTTGCCGATACTGCAAGAGTTCCTTACGGTTCAAAGCCAGTAGAGACACTAAGAAGATATGTAAGAGAAATATTCGATCTCTTTGCTCACTTGAATGTCGATGCAATAGTAACGGCCTGTAACACTTCTGATTCGATACTTACGCAAAGTGATAAAGCAGAGCTCGGTGTTCCGTACTTCAGCATAATTGATCCTACAGTTAGAGGAATCGGCGAGTCGGCTCCCGATAATTCAACGGTGGCCATAATCGCAACTGAAAACACGGTAAAGAAGTCTCTTTACCTCAGAAAGCTATTTCGCTATGAAAGCTTCAGTAAGATAGTTCAAAAAGCTTGCCCACTCTTCGTGCCGTTGATCGAAGAGGGTATCTGGGAAGGTGAGATTGTCGACTCGATCGTCAAGTATTATTTGAATGACTTTGCTGAGATTGAGCCAGACTTCATGATTCTCGGATGCACTCACTACCCTTTCATAAAGAACTCGATTGAGAGGTTTTTGCCTCCAAAAACCAAGGTTGTCGATCCATCCGAGTATATTGTGAGGGACGTAGCTGACTGGGCTACGATTTTGTCGCCTGAACCTTCGACGGTTGATTATTACGTAAGTGGCAACACCAAAATCTTTCAGGATATTCTAAAGAGATATCTCGGAAGATTCGAGAATGTGAAGGGTGTTGATCTGAACGTTACAGGGATAAATGTGAGGGGAAGAGTTTAGGATGAGCAAGATAGTTCTTGTCGGAGGTGGGACCGGGCTCTCGACTTTCGCTCGAGTGATCAAGGATTTCGTTACTTCTCTTACTCTGATTGTGGCTGTAACAGATGACGGGGGGAGTTCCGGAATATTGAGAGAGGCTTTAGGAATGCCTCCGCCCGGTGATGTAAGAAACAATATTATCGCGCTAGCCGATGATGAAGAGCTGTTGACTAAGGTGTTTTCTCACAGGTTCAATGCCCCGGCGATGAACGGTCATTCACTCGGAAACATAATTATCGCTGGTCTCATGGAGATGTGTGGAGGTTTTTCCGAGGCAGTTTTGACTGCTTCCAGAATGCTTAAGATCAAAGGCATTGTCCTGCCCGTGGCGGAGGATCTCGTTAATCTCGTGGGTGAGCTTGACGATGGGACAATTGTCAAGGGAGAATCCCGAGTATCGGCAGCTGGAAAGAGGCTAAGAAAAGTCTCTCTTGACAGAGCGTGCGAAGCTCTTCCAGAGGTGAGCGACTCGCTGGTTTCGGCAGATACGATAATTATCGGTCCCGGTAGTCTCTTTACAAGCGTTGTACCTAACTTCCTTGTTTCCGGTGTAAAGGAGGCGCTGAAGAGATCTCAAGCGAGAAAGATCTATGTCTGTAACATCATGACTCAACCGGGTGAAACGGATGATTTTTCACTGGCAAATCACGTACAAATCGCAGAGAGTTATTGTGGGGTAGAATTCGATCTTATTTTCTGGACTGAGATCGGGGGTGTTGCATCGTCGGTTTTGAGCAGTTATGAAGAGAAAGGCTCACGTCCGGTCGAAAATGACATGATTTCGGATGGGAGGGTTAAGGTAATAACCGGAGCGACTACCGAGTTTATAGACGATGGAAGAAGACGCCCTGTACTTAGGCACTCTCGAGCCGGTATAATTTCGATTCTTCATGAATTAGGCTTGTTGGGAGAGGAAGGAATTTGAGCTATGCCGACAAACTCAAAGAAGAGTTATGTCATCTTCCGCTCGATGATCAGGCGGAATGTAGAGCCGAGTATCTTGGCTTCGTTAAATCAAGGGGGACTTTGAGATTAAGGGGGAACACCTCATTCTTGGTAATTCCTCTCACGTCAATTACAAGTTTGAAGAGGCTGTTTCAGGTTTCAAAGAGACTTTCTATTCCAATTTTCGAAACCCAGGTAATCGAAGAAGTCAGATTAAATAGGAAACGCGGCGGAGAATTGAGTTATCTCTATGGAGAAGTTGAAGAATTTCTTCGGAGGAATGGAATATCTGTCCGAGATGATTCGATTCCACGACCTGTCAGGGAGGATCCGGTCTATTTCGGAGCCTTTCTTAGAGGCCTTTATCTGGCCGGTGGATCGGTAGTTGATCCTTCGAAGGAGTATCATCTTGAGATTACTCTCGATACAACCGAAGCATTTGTGAATTCGGTGAAACAGTATGTTTCTGAGAACTTCAACATAAAAGTTGGTGTAGTGAAGGTCAGGGACAAATTCAAAGCATATGTGAAGTCCTCGATGGATATCATCGAGCTACTTTCCCTGATGGGTGGAAAGAAGACCGTCACAAGGCTTTCCAGCGCTATAGAAGTGAGAAAGATCAGGAGTGATGTTAGTAGAACCCTGAACTTCTTGACAGCAAATGCAAATAAGTCCGGACAGGCCATGGCAAAACACGTCAAGGCCATCAGAATTGTCGACAGGAAGCTTGGAATAGAAAACCTGGAAGAGGACCTTCAACAGGTTGCCATTCTACGTCTGGAGAACGAGGATCTCAGTTTGAGAGAGCTTGGCGAAATCATGAATCCACCGATGAGCAAGTCAGCAGTATATAATAGGTTGAAAAAACTAATGGCGCTGGCCGAAGAGCTAGGAGATAAATAAATGAAATGTCCATTTTGTGGTGGAGATTCTACGAGGGTTCTGGATTCAAGACCAACCGATGAAAACACTTCGATTCGGAGAAGAAGAGAGTGTGAGAAATGTGGTGCTAGATTCACGACATACGAGAGATATGAAAGACTTCCCTTTTTGGTGGTAAAGAAAGACGGACGGAGAGAGAAGTTCAGCAGGGAGAAACTCTTGAATGGACTGCTAAGAGCCTCTGAGAAGAGGCCAATATCTGTTGATACAGTTAATGAAATCGTTGATTCCGTTGAAAACGAAGTCGTGAAGTCCGGGAAACATGAAGTTGTTTCAAGCGAGATTGGTGAGATGGTGATGACTAAACTCAAGTCTCTGGACAGGGTTGCGTATGTTAGATTCGCATCTGTTTACAAGGAATTTAGAGATATAGACCATTTCATGGATATAATTGAGGAACTCAGAGACGACAGAAATCGTTGAATGGAGGGATCCAGGTCGTGAAGAAGAAAGTGATCTATCTTACGCAAGAAGGCTTCAACGGAATGAAAGAGGAACTAGAAAGCCTCAGGAAAAAGCTAATGTACGATATTGCTGAAAGGATTAAGGAAGCCAGGGAACTGGGCGATCTCAGCGAAAACAGCGAATACGATGAGGCCAAGAATGAGCAGGGAAGAATCGACAGCAGAATAAAACAGCTGGAAGAGATTCTCAACAATGCCGAGATCATTGAGGACGACGGCGACCTCAGCACTGTGAAGTTGGGTTATGTTGTGGAGTTACAGAATATAGATACTAATGAAAAATCTCAGTTCAGAATCGTTAATGCTCAGGAAGCAAACATATTTGAAGGGAAGATCTCTTCCGATTCTCCTATTGGCCGCGGAGTGTTGACGCACAAAGTCAATGAGGTGGTAAGGGTTAAGACTCCTGCGGGTTGGGCGAAATACAAGATTCTTACCATCGGAAAGTGATGGGGGTATCTAATGAGTGAAGAAACACGTAGACAGAGAATCGAAGAGATAAATCAGATGCGTCAGGAGGGTATTGAACCGTACCCGTATAGCTTTGATAAGACGCACTGGGCAGGTCAGATCAAGAGCGAGTTCGCCTATCTTCAAAATTCGGAAACGAAGGAAGATACAGTTCTGAGTACGGCCGGGAGAGTTGTCGCCTTGAGAAATCACGGAAAATCGAGCTTCTTTGTTTTGAGGGATAACTCTGACAGAATCCAGGCATACATCAGGCTTGACGGAGTGGGAGCGGAGAGCTTCGAGGTTTTCAAGAAATACGTTAATATTGGTGATTTTGTCGGCGTAAAGGGATTTCCCTTCAAGACCCACACGGGAGAGATATCCGTTTTTGTTAAGGAGTTCGAAATACTCTCCAAGTCTATCAGGATGATGCCGGAGAAGTGGCACGGTGTAAAGGACAAGGAGATAATCTACAGGCAAAGATACGTAGAGATGCTTTCAAGTGACGACGCGCTGAAGAGATTCAAGATTCGTTCCGAGCTGTTCCGGCTGGTCAGAGAATTTCTTCAGTCCAAGGATTTTGTTGAAGTGGACACTCCAATGCTCCATTATTTGACCGGGGGTGCGTCAGCGAGACCATTCAAGACTCATATCAACGTCTTCGAGTCGGATATGTACTTGAGGATAGCGGAAGAGCTCTTCCTCAAAAGGTATCTGGTCGGAGGATTTGAGAGAATCTTTGAAATCGGGAAAAACTTCCGAAACGAAGGTGTCTCATACAAGCATCATCCTGAGTTTACGATGATGGAATTGTACTGGGCTTACGCGGACTACAACGACATAATGAACATCACCGAAGAGATGATAAATTTCGTGGTCCGTGAGATCACTGGCTCGGAGATTATTTCATACCAGGGTAAAGAGATCGATTTTTCAAGGCCTTGGCGCAGAGTGAAGATGGCAGATTTTATCAAGGAGAATCTAGGTGTTGATATCCTGGAGGACTCAGATGATAGAATGATGACCGTCCTTAAGAAACACAACACAGAACCGGAGATTAAAGAGAGAGGCCATTTAATTGAAAAGTTGTGGGATTTGGTTGAGCATAATCTTGTGAATCCCACCTTTGTTACCGAACACCCGGTAATTATTTCTCCGCTTTCAAAGGTGCACAGAGAAGACTCAAGAGTAACAGAGAGATTTGAACTGATAATAAGCTCGATGGAAATGGCTAATGCTTTCAGTGAGTTGAATGATCCCATAGAGCAGTACAACCGTTTCCTTCATCAGGCGGGTTTAAGGGATATAGGTGATGAGGAAGCTCAAATGATGGATCATGACTTCATCAGAGCCCTCGAATACGGTATGCCCCCTACGGGTGGGCTTGGAGTAGGTTGGGACAGGATAATTATGCTGGTTACTGATTCCCCATCGATAAGGGATATAATTCCCTTTCCACTTGTAAGACCTATCTCCTTTGAGGAAGAAGAAGCATTAGAGATAAGCGATGAACAGTAGAGGTGATTTGATGACTCTTTATGATCGCATTCAGCAGGATATGAAAGAAGCAATGAAGGCAAGAGACTCTCTCAAGACCAATACGCTGAGAAGTGTGATCTCGTCGGTAAAGATGTATCTTGCCTCTTCTGAAGAAGCTAGATCGGGTGAGCTAACGGATGAGATTGTGATCGGCCTTGTAAGAAAAGAGGCGAAAAAACGTGAAGAGTCCATCGAAGCGTACAGAAAGGCAGAAAGAAACGATTTAGTACAAAGTGAATCCGAAGAGCTCGAAATACTTAAGAGTTATCTTCCTGAAGAAATGAGTCCTGATGAAATAAGAGCAGTAGCACTAAAGACAATCGAGGATTTGAAGGCAAACAACCCCTCCGATTTGGGAAAGGTTATGAGGGAACTGATGGTTAGATTGAAGGGGAGAGTGGATGGGAAACTTGTCAACAAGATTGTCAGGGAGCTTTTGGAGAGTAGATGAAAGTCGAGTTCTTGACTGCAGAAATCGGGAGCACTACGACAGTGCTCTCTGCTTTTTCATGTGACGCTTCTGGATCGATGAGATTTGTGGGACAGGGTGAGTCCTATACGACCGTAAATGAGAACGATGTCACAATCGGCATCGACAATGCTTTGAGAAACCTGAAGAGATCTCTAGGCTGCGATAACCTCGAATGGAGTGTCTTCCTAGCATCATCAAGCGCTGCTGGTGGTTTGAGAATGACGGTTCATGGACTGGTGTACGACATGACCGTAAAGGCGGCAAGAGAAGCTGCCCTGGGAGCTGGCGGAGTGATAAAGCTGGTAACAGCCGGCAAATTGAGTGGGAGAGATCTAAAGAAGATTGAGGCAGCCAATCCAAAGCTTATACTTCTTGCAGGTGGGGTGGATTACGGCGAAAAAGAGACTGTGGTACATAACGCCGAGATTCTTAGAGAGCTTGATCAGAATATTCCAATAATATTCGCTGGGAATGTTGCTGCTGCCGATGACGTTCTAGAAATAATCTCGACTAACGGGAGAGACGTCCATATTGTCGACAATGTCTATCCACGAATAGACGAGCTAAACGTCGAACCAACGAGACAAGTGATTCGTGAAGTCTTCTCCAAAAATATCGTCAATGGTCCCGGGATGGAAAAGGTCTATTCGGTTATTGACAAACCGATAATACCGACTCCCGCGGCCGTTATGCTGGCGACGGAACTCTTTTCCCAAGTTAATGACGACGTTATTGTGGTAGATATCGGGGGAGCAACTACCGATGTCGATTCCGTTACAGACGGAGATCCCGAAATAGCGTCGATCTTGCTGGCTCCCGAGCCAAGATCGAAGAGAACGGTTGAAGGTGATCTTGGAATCTATGTAAACGCCAGTCATGTAATAGAGCAAATCGGAAGAGATGAACTGGGGAAAGAGTTTCCCGACCTTGAGAACATCCTTCGAAACCTAACTCCTTATCCAAAGAATGATCGTGATGAGGCTTTCTCCTTGAGATTGGCCGCATACTGTTTCGAGACCTCTATCCGAAGACACGCAGGAATCATAAAACAGCTCTATGGTCCGACTGGTAGAACCGAAGTTGCTTATGGGAAGGATCTGACCGCCGTGAAATCGGTGATCGGCACCGGGGGAATCCTTAGTAGATCGAAATTCTCTTCGAAGATCATGAAGATCATACGGACTCTCTCCGCGAAACACGAAAAAGAGTTGTTGCCCAAATCCAGTGTAAGATTATTCCGGGACAGAAATTACATATTTGGCGCAGTTGGTCTGATTTCGACCGTCGATTTACCTTCTGCTAGAGATCTTGTTGAGAGCTCTCTTGAAGAGTTAGACATAACTTGAATTCGGTGCTCGATTAATCCGTAAGGCCAGATTGACAAGCGTTTCCTCGGGGTGATAGAATCTCCATGAATGCGGGTGTAGCTCAGTTGGTAGAGCATCAGCTTCCCAAGCTGAGGGTCGCGGGTTCGAGTCCCGTCGCCCGCTCCAATTATTTGACTTCGTATACGGTTAGAATTGCTTCCCCGAGTTTTCGAAACTCCTTTAGGCTGAGATCTAGGTCGCGTTCCATTGTTTCTCCCAACCCGGCGATGCCCGTTCTTATAATCGGTTCAAAAGTAATGTGGAGTTCATTGACCAGGCCCAAATCCGCAAAGTGATCGAAAGTCTCGGCGCCGCCAATCAAGCACACCTCATCGTGCCCCTTTTTCTCCAAATCTTCGAGAAGTTCTTTTGGGGTTGAGGATGTGAAGATGAGGTTTTCGGATGGTCTATAATAGTCTGGATTTCTCGTCAATACGATGTTGAGCCTGTCAGGAAGGGCCCTCCCGATAGCTTCGTGGGTCTTCCTCCCCATTATCACTATGCCGACACTTGAGGTCAGGGATTTGAAGTACCTTTTGTCTTCTCTCGATGTCCACTCTGTCTTATCGTCTTCTGATAATGAGATCTTTCCATTCAACGTACTTGCAAAAACCGCAATGACTTTCACTTTGAGCACCTCCCAGTTGACGATGTCCAATGATCTTCATTTTATCTTTTTTTGACTCTCCGAACAATGCCAGAGAGTCAGTTTGATCAAGATATGTTATTCTTCTTTAGATGGGAGAGTGAAAGAGATTAAGAGGATTGCCTGGAGAGTCTTGATTTTCGCTATGCTTCTCATGTTGATTTCTTGTAGTAACAGCACAAATTACGCGGTCTCGATAAAGCAGATTGACTGTGAAGGTTCAACCTGTAATTTGAGGCTGGAGATTTCCGAAGACGGGTTAAGTCTTCCGGAATTCCTTATCACTTTGGATCGCCCTCCAATCGACGGAAGTGATGGAATTAGAATCAAAGGAACAGAGATTTCTTTAGATCTGAAGGAGGCGGGGAGCCACACGATTTTTGTCACTTTGGTCGATGGAAAGAGATTCTTAAGCACCCCGGTTTCCAAAGAAGTAATTATAAATCTGAATCCTCCCGATGCACCTGATCTCACTTGGAGCCTTTCTCAAGGTGAGCTCAAACTGTCTCTTCGAAGCGATAGTTCCGATTCGGTCACTGACTATCGCATTCTTGTCAACAACGTCTTGCACAGCTCGACCCAAGGAACATTCTCATTTCCCGTTGAGCGGGATGCCCACTATGTTATTCAGGCCTTTTCGGTGGCTGGCAATATAAGATCCGACCCCTCAATTCTTGATCTCAAGCTTTCGGAAGATTTTGCCCCCGAAGTAGAACTTACTTCTGTGCTTCCTTTTACGAATGGCGCAGTCGATATTACTGTCGTCGATGACTGGGATAGAACAAACGATCTTTCTATAAAGGCCTTCCTTGAGGAAAGTAACATTCTTTTGCTTTTTGATGGAAACAGGTTGATTCCTGAGATACCCCTTCCCGAGGGTATAAATACACTTGTTGTTCGGGTCGCCGATTCATCGGGAAACGTGACCGAGTTAAAGAGGGAGCTGAAAACAGTCCGAAAGACCTCGGTTGAAATTCCTGAACTGTACATTGAGGAAGGCACTATTAGGAACGCAAGATGGACGACGCCAAAGGGAATGGTTGAACTTCAGAGATACATTGAAGGCGAATGGATAACTCTGTCCAGCCACAGTTCGGAAGAGGAGTCATCAATAATCGCAAAGGACAGCATTTCTGAAAAAGGCGATCTTTACCGAATTGTTGTCAACTCTGATAGTGAGAAATTACTGCCTTCAATTCCGGTTTTTGCAAAGGAAAGTCTGTTTAGGAGATTCAGCACGGAGTTTATATCGTCCTTTCTCGGAATGGATGCCCTGCTAGTTGGCGGGAATACCTACAGATTTTACGGAAACATCGTCGTTCGAGACAACACTGTCATGAGAGTTGAATCGGGCACGTCTCTGACGATTCCCCGAGGAAACACTCTGCTAGTCAGCGGTGTTCTTGATCTGGAAGGCTGGAAGGATAGAATAAAAGTGAATCCCGGCGGTTCCTCGGGAACAATTGAAGTAACAAATAACGGAGTTCTCATTGCCAGGAGCGTAGATTTCAATAATTCCACTGTATCGATTGAAAATGCTGCAGTTGCTGTGTTTGAGGACTGCACGCTGTCAGGAGATCTGAAGATTAGTGGAGCCAGAACGGTTCAAATATACAACAGCCATTTCAGCGGAGATATGGAGATCGAGAACGTTAGAGAGCTGCTGATTCATCAAAGCGATTTTTCGGGAAGCAGTCTGGTTTTGAGTGGTTTGGGTAGGGTTTCGCTTTCTAGAAGCTCTTTACGATTCCATTCTCTCGAGATAGTAGATTCGAGGCTTGAAGCGTATGAATCGCTTTTCGAAGCTGAAGGTTTGTTTGTTCAAAAGACATCTCATCTGTTGCAGACAAGAGGTGCCTTGATAGAAACTGAAATCACCGTTTCCGGTGCATCATCTATCCATATCGAAGAACCCAATTTGACCGGAGCAGTCAAGATAGAGCTCAGAGACCTTTCAAGGCTGAGTCTGCAGAAGGATTTCGAAGGATCGATCGAGATTGTTTCGGATGAGAAGTCGGCAATAAAGGTATTTTGAAATGGGAAAGAAGTTTCGCGATTTTGATCCTTACGTTCTAGAGGCTTTTGATTTCGATTTCTCTTCTAAACACGCACGCATCAATCATGGGACGGTTTTGCTATCCTGGTTCGTTGAACCCCCCAAAGGTTCGAGAAAAGTGCTTGAACTGGGTGCAGGCAGCGGAGTGATTTCCATTTATTTGGCCAAAACCTTCGGACTTGAAGTGACGGGAGTCGAAGTTGATAGAGAATTACACACAGTTGCGACAAAGAATGCTTCACTGAACGGAGTTGAAAATCTCACAAGATTTGTGAACTGCGACATAGATGATTATGCGGCAAACAACAGGGGAGAGGTATTCGATATGGTAGTCTCGAATCCTCCTCATTTTCTTCATTCCGGTGTAGAAAGTCCCGATGGCAAAAGAAATAGGGCGAGGAGAATCGACCCTGAACTGGCTATGGTCTTCGCCTCCGCAACAAGTAAGTTGCTCAAAAATAGAGGAGCTTTTTTCTTTTTACTCCATCCGAGGGATCTAACGAAGTGGGTCCGCCTGCTTGAGGATTTGAAGCTTGGAATCCATAAAATGCGTTTCGCACATGGGTCGATGGAAGGACAGGCACAGTTGGTATTAGTGAGTGGGAGAAAGAGTTCATCTTCTGAAATCGTTGTAGAACCTCCCATAAGGATGAGGTGAAGTTATGTTCATCAGTGTAGAAGGAATTGATGGATGTGGTAAGACGACTCAGATAAAACTTTTAGCGGAGTATTTGAGTCAATTAGATGTAGAATTCATAATTGTCAGGGAACCCGGAGGAACAAAGGCCGGTGAAGAGATAAGGGACATACTTCTCCATAAGGAGTATCATTTGTTCTCTGAGTCTGAGCTTCTACTCTTTATGGCGGCACGTGCACAGATAGTTAGGGAGGTCATAAGGCCCGAGCTTGAGAAAGGCAAAACGGTGATTGCTGATAGATTCATGGATTCATCAGTTGCCTATCAGGGAGTGGGTAGACGACTGGGTAGAGAAATAGTTCAAGCTATGAACGCATTCGCGGTAGGGGGAACCGTTCCCGATATTACCTTGTACATTGATGTACCGACCGATGTAGCTATTTCTCGGATGAGAAAAGAAAAGAAAAATGATAAAATAGAGATGGAGAATTTAGATTTCTTCGAAAGAGTGAGAAAAGGATATGAGAAACTGATGGTAGAGAATCGTGAGAGATTTGTTCGGATAGATGGAAAACAATCTGAAGAGAAAGTTCAGACTGATATCAGGAAGTCGTTGTCGGTTTTGTTTGATAAGAAAAATCAAAATGGGAGGTGACTGAAATGTACTTCGACAAGTTTTCTGAAGGTGCTGCGCAGGTCTTCGTGACAGCCCAGGACGAGGCGAGAAGTCTCGGCCACCCTTATGTTGGAACTGAACACCTCCTTCTGGCGATCATTAAAGTAGAAAATGAGCAGACAACTAGGATTCTGAGAAACTACTCGATTACATACGAGAGAATCTCCAGAGAAGTCACTTCGATGGTTGGGACTAACGTTCATCAATCTGTAGTAGGTGCCCCGCAAATGACTCCCAGAGCACGTAGAGTCATTGAGCTGGCAAATGATGAATCTAAGATGCTGGGGCAAGACAAGATTGATGTAGAACACATAATGCTCGGAATCGTTCGCGAAGGAGAGGGCATAGCTGCCCATATATTGAAACAGATGGGAGTCAACTTATCTCAGCTGAGAAGGGAGATCATTGAGAACATAACAGGGGACTGGGAAGAAGGTGGAGAACAGCCCGAGAATGTTTTTGCTCAACAGAGTTCCACAATGAGCTCCGCCATTAAGCAACTTGAAGGTTTTGGCATCGATCTCACTGCCATGGCAAAGGCGGGTAAACTTGATCCGATAGTTGGCAGGGAGATCGAAAGGCAGAGATTGATGGAGGTTCTATCAAGGAGAAAGAAGAACAACCCTGTCTTGATCGGTGAGCCCGGTGTTGGGAAGACCGCTATTGTTGAAGGCCTGGCGCAGATGATCGTAGATGAAGAGGTTCCTGAAACACTTAAGAATAAGGTAATATTCGCGCTTGACGTTGCCTCTCTCATAGCCGGAACTAAGTATAGAGGTGAATTTGAGAAGAGACTGAAGAAACTGATTCACGTGGTCAAGACAAATGGAAACATAATTCTCTTTATCGATGAGGTTCACACGATTGTTGGAGCAGGCTCTGCAGAAGGTGCGGTAGACGCTGCTAATATTCTGAAACCGGCTCTTGCGAGCGGAGAAATAAGGTGCATAGGTTCAACCACTCCCGATGAATACAGAAAGTACATAGAAAAAGATGCCGCACTGGAGAGAAGATTTCAGAAGATATATGTGACGGAACCTACTCCAGAAGAGTCTGTGGAGATTCTGAAAGGGATTAGACATAAATATGAGCTCCACCACAAAGTGCACTATACGGAAAAGGGTTTAGAGGCAGCGGTGACTCTATCGCACAGATATGTGTCTGATAGATTCCTGCCGGACAAGGCCATTGATATCATTGATGAGGCCGGCTCCAGAGCTCGGTTGAAGAAGCTCACTATACCGGATGAGCTTAAGAAAATGCAGGGTGACATTGAGTCTCTCAAAATCAAGAGAGAAACTGCCGCAGCCGATCAGGAGTATGAAAAGGCCGCTCAACTCAAAGAAAAGGAGCGTTTAATACAGCAAAAGTATAGAGATGGGTATAACGATTGGAGGAACAGAGTAGACTCTGAGATCGTCACGCTCGATGATGATGAAGTTGCCGAAATAGTTTCCAACTGGACCGGAATTCCGCTTAGGAAGCTAGAGGAAACTGACAGCGAAAAGCTCCTTACTCTTGAGAACGCTCTTCATCAAAGAATTGTATCTCAAGATGAGGCCATCTCCGCAGTTGCTAAGTCGATAAGGCGTGCAAGAAGCGGGCTAAAGGATCCCCGTAGACCGATTGGTGCCTTTTTGTTCCTCGGACCGATGGGAGTCGGAAAGACCGAGTTGGCGAAGGCCCTCGCGGAATATCTCTTTGGCGATGATAAGGCTCTCGTGAGATTTGATATGTCGGAATACATGGAGAGATTCTCGGTCTCCAGATTAATTGGAGCTCCGCCAGGCTATGTCGGTTACGATGAAGGCGGTACGTTGACTGAGAGAATCAGGAAGAGACCGTTTTCAGTAATCCTGTTCGATGAGATTGAAAAGGCTCATCCTGATATCTTCAACATTTTGCTTCAGATAATGGACGACGGACGGCTCACCGATTCCCAGGGGAGACAGGTAGACTTCAGAAACACCATAGTCATAATGACGAGCAACCTGGGCGGGGAGTTCATAAACAAGACAAAGTCATCGATCGGATTTGTAGAGTCGAGTCACGAAGAAAAAGAATACGAAGCGATGAAAACCTCCGTTCTAGAAGAGGTAAAACGTACTTTCAGGCCGGAATTTCTGAACAGGCTCGATGAAGTTGTGGTTTTCCATCAGCTCACGAAGGATCAAATAAAGACTATCATCGATATTCTTATGAACGACATGAGAAAGAGACTGAATGAGAAGCATCTGAAGTTGGTACTTTCAGAGGCAGCCCAGGAGTTCCTCGTTGAAGAAGGATTCAACCCCGTGTATGGTGCCCGGCCTCTAAAAAGAGCCATACAGAAGTATGTTGAAGACCCTCTTTCCGAAGAACTGCTTAGAGGGAGATTTCAGGACGGTGATCTGATTACGGCCGAAGTTGACAATAGGGTTCTGATCTTCAAGAAGAAAAAAGATGAGAAGACTGAAGTGAAGGCTATCACCTAGATTCATTGATTGGCGAGGTTTCGGGGGGCACTAGTGGCCCCCTTTTTTAAAATACTAACGGAGGTGTATCTCCGTATACTACGGAGTCGTTCTAGATGAAGAAGAAAAGAAGCTATGTCTGCGATGTGTGCGGCTATGAATCGCCCGCTTGGTTTGGTCGTTGCCCTTCATGCCATGAGTGGAACACTGCCATATCGTTTGTTAGCGAAGGAGATAAGGACGAAAACACTTCTGTTGCAGATATAGAAGTAAGACCGCTTTCGCAAATTGACACGACCGAATCATCTAGAGTTGACACGAAAATTGAAGAACTCAATAGATCACTTGGAGGTGGAGTCGTTCCGGGAAGCGCGGTTCTTATCAGCGGAGAACCTGGTATAGGCAAATCGACACTCATGCTCCAGCTCTCGGCGCTGATCGCCGGAGAAAGGCCCGTCCTGTATATATCGGCAGAGGAATCTGCGCGTCAGCTAAGATTGAGAGCGGAGAGGCTCAAAATCCAAAGCAAGGAACAGATAGAAGTAGTATCGGCTACCGAGATAGACTTTCTGGGATCTTTGGCCATTGAAAAGTACGGCATGATTGTCGTCGACTCGCTGCAGACAATAAAGATGTCTTCTGTACCTTCTTTGCCTGGTTCTGTAGTGCAGGTCAGGGAGTGCGCTAACATGTTGGTTTCTCTTGCAAAATCCTCTGACATTCCCGTCCTGATTGTGTCACACATTACAAAGGGAGGTCAAATCGCTGGCCCAAAACTTGTGGAGCATCTTGTAGATACGGTGTTGTACTTCGAATCTAGTAAAACCGGCTTCAGATTCTTGAGAACCATTAAGAACAGATTTGGGCCTTCAGACGAAATTGCTGTTTTCGAAATGACTTCGGAAGGCCTCAAAGAAGTTCCCGACATCAGCAGTCTGTTTGTTGAGGACTACATTAGCGCCCCCGGAAATGTCGTTTCAGCAATCTATGAGGGTTCCCGAGCTATGTTGATAGAGGTACAGGCGCTGGTTTCAAAACCTGTTTATGGTACACCAAGGAGACTCGCCTCGGGGATACCTCTTGAAAGGCTTCTTCTTGTGACCGCGGTGTTGACAAAAAGAGCGGGAATTCCTCTTGACAGCCTAGATCTCTATATGAACGTGGCGGGAGGACTGCAGATAGAAGATACTGGCGTCGATCTGGCGATCGCAGCTGCTTTGATTTCATCTTATACAGATACTTCAATACCCGAAGGTGTAGTTTTCTTCGGTGAGATTGGTCTTGATGGTACCGTGCGCTCGGTTTCTTCTACGGAGAAAAGAATCGAGAGGGCGAAAAAATCATCCTTCATGAGTATAGTTGCACCGGAAGGAAGAAATGGTATAAAAGATGTAAAGCAACTCTTAAAATTCATCGGAGGTATGAAGAGTGGAAAGGAGTGAACTGATAGAAAAAATCAAGAAAATTGCCCCGGGAACGCCCCTCCGTCACGCTCTTGATGATATTCAGGATGCCAACGTCGGCGGATTGCTGTTTTTTGTTGACGACTACAAGAAATACAGTCATTTAATGCAGATAGGATTCCTTCTAAACTGTCAGTTCAATCCGAACAAACTCTATGAACTGGCAAAGATGGACGGGGCCATTGTCGTCGATGACGACCTTACTACAATCGTTGGCGCAAATGTCCAGTTGATACCCGATCACACGATTCCTACAAATCAGACTGGGATGAGACACCGGGCTGCAGAGAGGATGGCTAAAGAAACAGGTAGGATGCTTGTTGCAATTTCGAAGAGAAGAAATACGATGACGATCTTTCTGGGGGACTTCGCCTACACTCTGAACAATGTGGAGACTCTCACTTCTAAGATCACTCAGACGATAAGAACGGCCGAGAAGTACAAAGAGGCATTCATCGAGGCTTTACAGGGTATAGAGTTCATGGAACGGGCCGGGTCTCTTACTCTTTACGACGTTGTGAAGACAATCCAGAAAGGACTCATGGTTGCTCTTATCTGTGAGGAAGCGGAATTCACGATAGCCGAGCTGGGCAACCACGGAAGATTTCCTTCAATGCAGCTTGCGGAGATCCTCGTCAATGTTAATGAGGAGATCGAGAGCCTAATCCTAGACTTCTACGAAGAGTTACTGGATCAAGATAGCCTGGAGGAAATCTTCGACAAGATGAGGAGTCTCGGAGAGAAGGAGATAAGCAGTTTCGGAGTGATATTGAGAAATCTGGGTTACGATATAAATACCGCTTCTCAAGCGGTTGAATACTTCATCCGGTCGAGGGGTATACGTTTTGCCAGACACATTCCCAGAATTCCTTTGCAGGTTGCCATCAATTTGGGCAAGGAGTTTGGCACATTTTCGAATCTCCTTGAAAGCAGCGAAGACGAGCTCAAAGATGTCGACGGAATCGGCGAAAAACGGGCCTCAGCAATAAGACATGCTATAGATGTCTACAAAAAATCGGGAGAAATCACAGTTCCAGGCTTCTAAGCTGCTTCGATATTTCCCTAAGCTCCTTCCTCGAGATCCGTTGAGGCACTCCCTTGTCAAAAATCAACTCTCCGGAATTCCAGACTTTCTCAAACGATGTATCGAAAGAGGACTTGAGAACCAGCTGAAGGGTTATCGGCAAATTCATATCGAACTTCTCTAAATCAAGCGATGATTTCGCCAGAACAAGATCTGCTGAGTAACCCTCTTTGAGTACTCCAGAATGTTTCCCAAAAAACCTCTGAAAGAGTTTGTAATTATTGTCAAATAGCGTCTTCCTTATCTCGTAGTCGATAACTGAATTGCCAAAACCTCTATGGCAACGTTCAGTGAGAATTATCTCTTTTGCTTCCCCAAGGATGTCCGGCCCGAGAAATCCCGTGCCGAGGCAGACCTGCATACCTCGACCTAGCAAATCTGAGATATTCGGCTGAAAGGTCCCGGCATACATTTCCGATCTCAAAGACTTTGTGACGAAGATTCTTCGAGAAGAGATTATGTCCATATCTGTCTCACTGAGGTTTCCACCGTAGACAACACCACATTCGGGGATCAATATTCCATGCTTCATAAGCCTTTCTACGAGGCTTTCTCCCCACCTGAAGAGACAAACTTCATTCTCCCGCTTCATGTCGAAGATGAGCAGATTCAGATTCATCCCCTTCTCATAAAGACCTCGTAGCTTGTGAATAGATTCCTCTCCAAAGGTTGCAAGATTGCTAACATAAAGCATCGGACAGAACGAGGAGTCTCTGGTGACGTTTTCCCAACGACCACCGATCTCGTCCAGCGTGTCTTCAGTCAGAACCGGTCCGACCGCAAGATAGACACCGTACTTCGCAGCAATCTCCCTATATAGCTCCGGATCTACATCGGGATGATCAACAACCGGACCGCTCATGGCAACTGAACCGCTTCTAATTGCCTTCATTACGGCTAACTCAGCCGAAAGTCGAACCAGTTCGGAATTCACCTCTTTCCTTCCCGAATCAAGTAAGCCACCGAAAAAATCGATCTCAGTTCTCTCGCCTTTCAGGACTCTGACTGGGTATGGGGAAATGCTGGAATAGATACTGTAATGAGCATTGAAAAATGAGGGCAACAGAATGCCTTTTTCGCCATCGACTATCTCTTCATCTTCCTGGATGCTGTATTCTCTTCTTGGGCCAACGAAAGTGATTTCCCCGTCCTCAAATCTAACCAAAGCATCATCCACAAGAGGGTTCTTTAGATCATTTGTGAATGCCAAAACGTTAGTTACGATCATCTGGAACCACCTCTTCTTGATTCTAAATAAGATCTGATAACGTAAGTCTCGAAACTAAAGAGCTTGGGAATAATTTTGAGCCGCTTTCCAGGTTCTCGAACCACTCTGTAAAGCCATTCAAGGCCGGCTCGTTGCATCCATAAAGGAGCCCTCTTAAGATTGCCAGAAACGACGTCAAAAGACCCGCCGACACCCATCAATATCTTTGCCTGGAGTCTCTCAGCATTCTCTGCAATCCAAAGTTCCTGTCTTGGAACACCCATGCCGACAAACAAAATATCTGCAGATGAAGCGTTTATTTTCGAAACGATTGTATCATTTTCTTCTTGCGTGAAGAAGCCACTGTGATACCCGACGATGTCAATTAGTGGAAATCTTTGTTTTAGTTTTTCGGTTGTCTTTGTTACAACAGTCTCTTTAGATCCCAGAAGAAATATGCTCAATCCCTTTTCAGCGGAGAGTTCACAGAGCTTAAGCATCAAATCGATGCCCGGAACTCTTTCAAGGTTCCTTTTGGAAATTAGCTTAATTGCTTTCAGTACACCGCTTCCGTCAGGAACGACGTAATTCACTTTGTGTAGAGCCCTGCAATACTCCTCGTTGTGTATGTATTCGTAAGCAATCAAAGCGTTTATAGTAAGGACGTGTGATCTAACTCCCGATTGTGTTCGCTGAATGAGTTCATTTGCTACAGAAACTAGATCCTTCTCTTCCAGTTCGAAATCTAAGAATCTCAAACGAACACCTCCACATTTCATTAAAACACGAAGAGCCACATTTTCAACGAAAAGAGGAAGGCTTAGCCTTCCTCTGGTGCCGAGGGCGGGAATCGAACCCGCACGGGGCTCTCAACCCCAGCGGATTTTGAGTCCGCCGCGTCTGCCAGTTCCACCACCTCGGCCAGCAATAAAACTTTACCATCAAAGGTTATCAGTGTCAACGAGTTTCTTTCGGATATGCCACCAGTCAGAACGGTCGGCTTTACAGCAGCCAGAACGCTTTCCTATTGTTTCAACAATTCGCCCAGCGAGAAACAAAACTCCGGCATTCCTGCTGCCCAAGGACCTATCTCGTATGGCTGGAAGTATACGCATAGTCTTCCTGCCTTCAGGTAGAAACCCTGGTCAGTTGTGACCCCCTTGAAATATTCCGGCCACAGGTCTTCTCGCTTTCCAATCTCTCCTGTTATTAGTTCATTCAGTCTGTCTTCAGCGGCCCCACTGTCCAAAACACTGTGAAGGGCAACAAGGCGGCATCTGTCAACAGAGATGTTATAAGTTCTTCTGGAAGCCCCCGGGTGGGCCCCGCCTGTGTACTCGCTGAAGATCATGTCGATGCTAAGAATGCCATCGCTGAGATAAGCCTCATATAAGACATATATGCTGAATTTTCGGAATGGCCATTCGGAAGTTTTCGATTCTTCGTAAGCGGCCTGGGCCATTTCTTCGATCTGAGTTCTATAATCCGTAATCTCAGACTCAATAGTTGCGTTAAGATAGTCTTCAAAAGGCTTGTCTTTCAAACCGCTTATTGAAGGAATCTGAATATTTATTTCGCACATTTCAGAGTCTTCGACAATGTTTTTCCCAAGAACGGATATCATGTTTCCATTGGAAAGAAAGATCTGTTCAGGAAGATCCTCGGTATAAGAAAACGCAACGGCAAGAGCGAACACCAAGTAGACTGCAATCAACAATCTTCGCATAGAAACCCCTCCTTTTAACGTTCATTCATATTGTAAATACTACAAAGGACAGAATAAGCATCTTCATAGAAGAATAATACCACCGAGCTGCCGCTGGGTGAGCCAAAAAAGATTGTGCAATTCTTTCTCTGATACTAATCACATCATTTTACTCAAAATGAATCAAGTAAATGGGTCTTGTGCGATTCTGTCATTGATTTCAGAGGTTCGCCATTTTCAGAGCGACTGGGTTGTTTGGAGAAGTAAGGCAGAAAAACGGTATGCCGGTGATATGATTTGTCAGGGGGTGATAGATTTGATTCCAGAGATAACCCTGGACATGGTTAGGGTAACCGAAGCGGCGGCCCTGTTTTCGAGTGTCTTCCTGGGGCGAGGTAACAAAGAAGCTGTGGATCAAAGAGCCGTTGATGCCATGAGAGGAATTCTTGATCTGCTGGACATGAAGGGTACAGTCGTTATCGGAGAGGGAGAAAAGGATCAGGCTCCGATGTTGGCTGCGGGAGAGCACGTGGGTAAGTGGAACGAAGATGATCCCGAGGTTCTTATCGCTGTCGATCCAGTCGATGGGACCAGACTAGTTGCAAATGGCCGATCGAACGCGTTGAGCGTTATTGCTGCGACTGAAGACGGAAAGATCGCTCCTCTCCCAACTTACTACGTAGACAAACTGGCCGTCGGGAAAGAACTTGCAGGGAATCTGGATATTGAAGCTACCCCGCGGGAAAACCTTCGTATTGCAGCCGCCATTCTTGGTGTTAATGTATCGGAGCTCACAGTAACGATACTAGACCGAGAGAGAAACCATCCGCTCGTGGAAGCAGTTAGAACGGTTGGTGCCAGAATCAGGCTTATAAACGACGGGGATATTGCTGCCGCTATCGCTACCGCTCTTCCGGATGGAGGAACAGAAATCTACATGGGAATAGGAGGATCGCCTGAAGCAGTTCTTGCAGCCGCCGCACTTCAGTGCATGGGAGGCGAAATTCAGGTGAAGTGCTGGCCAAGAGACAAAGACGAAATTGAAAAAGTAGAAAAATCCTCTTTTGAACTCCACAGAGTTTACGGGACAAAGGATCTCATAGATGGCGAAGAAGTAGTTTTCAGTGCGACCGGGATCACTGATGGCTCTTTCCTGAAGGGAGTCCGGTTCACTCACAGTCAAGCAATTACTGATTCAATAGCAATGAGATCGAGCACGAGAACAGTAAGAAGGATAAGGGCTTATCATGAGATAGCCTACAAAACCATAACGACGAAGTCTGGGGGAGAGGTCTCCATATTTAACAGCCTGCTTGGGAAGAGAGCATGAAAGGCTGACAAATAAAACCCTTGATGATTTGGGATTTTTGACTAATAGATCCCACAGCGCTTTGAAAGCTCTAGATTCATTGCTGTCACTGGAAGTGCCTGATTAAGAAAGCCACGCCGTTTATTCCGGGGCGTTATCAGGCTAAGAAAATGTGCGGCAGGAGAAGCATGGAGTTCCAACTTTTCATCAATTAAGTGTCTTTCAGCGTATCGAAATTGAATCATGCACGTTTCCACCCAAAAATCTTACCGGAAACTGCAAAGAGCGGATATCGGATCCCGAAAAGTGAGCGAGAGGTTCTTATCCATATATTTGAATAGTCAATCCTAAAAAACCTGATCTTTTAGAGCTTCCAATAAAAGTCATAATTGAAGATCTTTTGCCACAAATGTTGTTGCTCTTCCGATAAGGTCTACTGCTTTTCAGGTGCTATAATAAGCCAAAACAACGGAGGCATTTCTGTGATCTGCATTCTGCAAAACGACAGTGATTTTTACAAAGAAATCTCCCCTGTTGAAAAGGCCCTGGATAACACGGGGTATGAGTCTTCGACATGGAGAACCTTTCTTGACGGGTTTCCTGAAGACGAGTTGAGCTGTGACGGATTGGTAATAACTGGTGGTTTCTCTATGAGCAACTACTTCGAAGGAAAAACTCTATCTCCTGGAGGAAACTTCGTTCATAGGTTTGGGGGGCCAATTCTGGGTATTTGCCTGGGAATGCAGATTCTGGCCAGGATCGGTGGTGAGTCACTGGTCGTATCTAAAGAGCTGGGAGTTTCAAAGATAAGACTGGACGCTTCACATGAACTTTTTTCGGGAATTGAAAGTGAAGTTAGCACCTATCAGAGACACAATTATGGTCTGCCTTATGTACCTTATGGCTACAGGCAGATTGCATGGGGAGATGAAACTTTCATTCAAGGAATATCTTCTACAGATGGTTTGAGATTCGGTATACAGTTTCATCCAGAGGAAATTGAGCTTGGTTCTGACGAGCAGCTGCAAAGAATCTTTGCCAATTTTTGCCGGATCGTCAGCTTTCACAAGCGATGACTCAGGAGGGGAATATGAGAGTAGGGATTATCGGTGTAGGAAACATAGGTGGAATCTTCGCCGACAGGCTTCTCGGAGAGCTTGAGGGTCTCGAGAAGCTGTACTTGATGGACAGAAATCAGGAAAGGCTTTCAAATTATTCTGGCGAAACTGAGAGAGTGGTTATCGCGAAGACTCCCGGTGAAGTCCTGGAGAATTGCACCCACGTAATAATTTCGGTGAAACCTCAGGACTGTATGGAGTTATTTGCGGAAGTCATAAACGGTAAGAACTCCTCTCCAGTCATTATCAGCACAATTACTGGAATTGAGATAGCTTTGATTTCGAGGAAGACGGGCTTGGAAAAGATTGCCCGAATTATGCCAAACGTTCCAAGCGCAATAGGACGGGGCGTCACGGGATTCGTTTGCTCAAGTTCACTTACAGGAAGTGAGAAAAAAGAAGTCGAGAGAATCCTTCGCACAATGGGTGAGATTGTGGAAGTCAGGGAGAAAGACCTCTCTGCTGTTACCGCTCTAAGTGGTAGTGGCCCGGCCTTCGTGTTTGTGATTGTTGAGTCATTGATTGATGTGGGCCTAAAAATGGGTCTCTCTTATGACGTTGCCAGAGAGCTTATTCTCGGCACTCTTGGAGGTTCGGTCGAGTTGCTTAAGGTGAAGGGAAATCACCCTGGCGAGTTCCGTCATCTCGTAACCTCACCCGGAGGCACGACTATCGAAGGAATCTATTCTTTGGAGAGAGAAGGATTGAGAGGCACGATAATGAAGGCTCTCTTTGACACCTATTTGAGAGCTGAAGAGATCAACTCCGAGCTGGAGGTGACACATAATGGATCTTCTGAATAAGGGAGAGAGAGTTAAGACCGCTTCGAGAAAGCTCAGGTTGCTGAGCACCAATGAGAAGAATGAAGCGATCATGTTGATCTCCGGAGAACTCGAAGCTCAGAAAGGAGAGATCCTTCGGGCCAATTCCATTGACGTTGAAAACTCGAGAAAGAAGGGAATGAAGGAGTCTCTCATTGACAGACTAGCTCTTTCCGAAGAACGAATTGCTATGATGGTTAAATCATGCGAGAATGTTGCCTCTCTGCCTGATCCGGTTGGCGAAATAGAAAGCGCTTGGATTCAGAAAGACGGGCTGCTTATTTCCAAAGAGAGAGTTCCGATTGGGGCAATCGGTATGATATATGAGTCGAGGCCGAATGTCACCGTCGACGCTTCCATACTCGCCATAAAATCCGGCAATTCGGTCCTTCTAAAAGGAGGGAGCGACGCTATTAACTCCAACAAGGCAATAGTTTCCGCAATTAAGACTGCCCTAGCTTTGGCCGGTCTTCCCGATAGTTCGGTGGAACTCGTTGAAGATACTTCTCATGAAGCTGTGCAAGAGATGCTGAAAATGAATCAATATCTATCTTTGATAATACCCAGGGGCGGCGCGGGACTGATAAAGTTCGTGGTCAACAATTCAAGAATACCCGTAATAGAGACTGGAACTGGTAACTGCCACATCTTCGTGGACTACAATGCAGATCTTAATAAAGCGGTGGAAATAGTTGACAATGCGAAGACACAGAGACCAGGAACGTGCAACGCCGTTGAAACATTGCTTGTTCACAGGGACATAGCTGCAGAGTTCATTCCAAGAGTCTCCGAAGTTCTCTCTAAAAAAGGAGTGGAGCTGAGGGGCTGTGATGAATCAACCAAATACTGGAAGATGATTTCTGCCACCGATGAGGATTTCGCCACTGAGTTTCTTGATCTGGTGCTTGCCATAAAGGTAGTTAAAGACGTGGATGAAGCGATTATGCATATTGAGAAATACTCATCGGGGCACTCCGAAGCAATCTTGACCAATGACTACGCTAATTCCAGAAAATTCTTGAAAGACGTGGATTCCGCAGCCGTTTACGTTAACGCTTCAACAAGGTTTACCGATGGCGGAGAATTTGGTTTTGGCAGTGAAATAGGCATAAGCACACAGAAGCTGCACGCAAGAGGACCTTTTGGTCTTAAGGAGCTAACAAGTTACAAGTATACGATACTTGGGAATAATCAGGTGAGAAAGTGATGTCTAGAGTGGTCCTGAAAGCTGGTTCCAACTTGCTTGTAAAGAGTAACGGAGAAATCGATAAGAAATATGTGACTGAGCTTGCGAGAGAGATCTCTTTGCTGAAATCGTCAGGCAGCCAGGTTGTCTTAGTGTCTTCGGGAGCCAGAGCGGCTGGCTTTGGTTATCTGGAGGGAAAAAAGTCGAATGGCGATCTTTACATGAAGCAAGCCCTTTGCGCCGCAGGGCAGGTCCAGCTGATGAAGCTGTATGAGACGGTTTTCGATCTCTTTGGAGAGAGAATCGCACAGATTCTAGTTAACAGAGACGATTTTGGAGACAGAAAGAGATTTCTCAATCTCAGAAATACTCTTATAGGGCTTCTTGAACTCGGTCTTGTTCCTATAGTGAACGAAAACGACACAACCTCCACCGAAGAGATCATGTTCGGGGACAACGACATTCTCGCTTCAATGTTTGCTATCGGATGGCAGGCTAACCTGTTGATACTCATGTCAACTATAGATGGAATCGTCGATGAGGAAGGAAAAGTGATTCGGGAATTTGACCCATCGAAGAGACTCAAGAACATAGAGAATAATTCCTGGGGTACAGGCGGAATAGATACAAAGATAAGGGCTGCACGCGCCGCGTCTGCAAGTGGCATTAGAAGTTGTATTTGTAATGGAAGGGATTTCCGAAAGATAGAGGAATTTGTTCAGGGAAAGGATGTCGGAACAATCTTCTCCCCAATAGAATCTCCCGGCGCCCGCAAGACGTGGATTGGCTTTCTTTCAACTCCGAGAGGAAAGATCACAGTAAATCGAGGAGCCGAAGGGGCTATTGCTCGAGGGAAAAGTCTTTTGGCGGTAGGCGTAGAAGATGTTTCTGGAGAGTTCTCTGAAGGTGATGTAGTAAGTATTTGCTCAGTCGAGGGAAAGGAAGTCGCGAGGGGAATCTCTAATTTCAGTGCTTCAGAAGTCCAGAAAATCAAGGGAGTGAGGAGCGATAGGATTTCCTCTGTCCTGGGCCATGATTGTGCAAAGGTAGTGGTTCACATCGATAATTCCTATCGTATTTAACACGTTAATAAAAGACCTCGCTTCGTAAGATGTCGAATCGTCAAATACTACATGAAATTTGTGGAATTGCGAACGCAGCCACAATTTAGCAGAGACTATGGATAAGAACCAGGTCAAACGAGATCTGAATTGTGTCTTCCTTAGTTAAAGCCTACCACGGTAATCTCCGCCCTGATGTCTAAAGATCTCGTAGTATACTTTTCGAAGGAGGACACGTTGGAGGTGAAATATGTATAGTTTCCCGGACCTTTTGTACTCGGATGTCAGAATCGAGGATGTTTCGAAAAGCGATATTGTGGTGACACTTGGAAGAACAGACAATATGAAAGAGCAGAGGTACTCGGCGGCTTTCATCAGGGTGTTTGATGGAGAGAGATGGTACTTCAGCGCGACGACAGATCTTGATTCAATTCAGGACGAACTTGACAGGTTGGCTTCTCTTGCAAAGAAGAATCGCTCCATTGAAGAACATGGAGTGGTACGGAAACTCCAGGCAAACAAAGGGTCGTACTTGAGATTCGATGGAGACTCAAACGTTTTTAAAGCCTCTCTCAATGAGAAATACGATATTCTTTCAAGTTACTTCCCCCATGTCGAAAAGAGCGAACTCGTGAAGTTCTGGAGAGGTCAGTATATAGATCAGAGAGTTGGCAAGAGGTTCTTTTCGAGCAAGGGGGCGAATCTGGAATTCGATTACCAACGAGTAGGTTTCAGACTGCTTTTCCAGATGGCCAAAGATGAAGAGCAGTTCATGGAAAGATATGATCTTGCCGGTAACGAGCTTGATTCTATAAAGGGACTTCATGAAGAAGTGAGAAAGACTGTTGAGACCTCTGAAGATTTCATAAGAAATGCAAGACCGGTTGTTTCGGGCAGTTATCCGGTTATTCTCTCTCCAGAAGCTGCCGGTGTCTTTGCGCATGAGAGTTTTGGACACAAGAGCGAGGCGGATTTCATGATCGGAGACAAGACAATGATGGAAGAATGGAAAATTGGCAGAAGAGTGGGAAGCGAAATTCTTTCTATTGTCGACGATGGGAATAAGCCAGGTGTCGGGAATGTCATTTTTGATGACGAGGGAACAAAGGCAGAAGAAACCTATTTGGTGAGAGAGGGTCTTCTATCTGGACGGTTGCACAGTGCAGAAACTGCGGCAGCTTTAGGCGAAGAACTGACGGGAAATGCCAGAGCTGTGAATTTCGAGTATGAACCAATTGTGAGAATGACCACCACTTTTGTTACGCCTGGTGAATTATCCTTTGATGAGCTTCTTTCCGGCATAAAAGAAGGCGTCTACGTTGATTCTCTCAACCACGGCTCCGGGATGTCGACCTTCACGCTCGCTCCATGCAGAGCATACATGATCAGAAACGGAAAGATTGCAGAGCCGGTCAAGATCTCTGTGGTGACGGGAAGTGTTTTCCAAACCCTTAACGAGATCGAGGGACTGACCGAGGAGTTCAAGCTTCTATCGTTTGCGCTTGGAGGGTGTGGGAAGATGGAGCAATATGCCCTTCCCGTTGGATTCGGGGGACCATACGTCCGTGTCCGCTCGTTGAGTGTTCACTAGGAGGTGCTGGATATGACGAAAGAAAGATATGTCGTTCATTATACAGAAAATGCAGTAAAGATAGTTCAAACACAGGTCAGTTCTGTAAGGAAGAAAGACATTCTTCGCACGTCGATTCGACTTTACGATGGCAAGTCAATGGGGGTTGCCGGTGCGCTTGGAGAGTGTAATGAAGAAGAACTCGTGGCAAAGGCAAAAGAATCGTTGAAGCTTGCGATTCCTTATCCCTACGAGGCTTCTAGAGAGCTCGTGAGAGAAGAACGCCACCAGTCAGATCTCCAGGGTGAAGAAGAATTGCTGGAAGCTACAGAAGAAATTCTCGAGAAACTGAGAAGAGACCAACCTCATTTTAGTTTTAGCCACTTGTTCAAATCTGCGAGAGTCGAGTCTTCCATGCAGAACGATCTCGGTCTTGACTTGAAATCATCTCGCGAATCCATAAGTCTCGAACTAGTAATAAAGGACAAGAAATCATCGAACATCATCGATGCGATGACGGGATACGAAGGAAGGAAGTTCCATAAAGACTCCTTTATCGAGTTGACTAATATGATTTGTGATGCATACATGAACCAGCTGCCTGAATTAGAAGAAGGAGTTTATCCGGTGGTCTTTGGGTCGAATGATGTGACGTACTACAAGAAACTCTACGAGTCTCTAAACGGTATGCTTTTCGGCTCGGGTGGATCCCTTCTTTCGGGGAAGATCGGCAAAAAAGTCTTCTCCGACAAAGTCACTCTTTTCCAGACGCGCAATGTGGAAGATGGTTTCTTCGAGCCGTTCTTCGATAAGGAAGGAACCGTGAACGACTCCGATAGATTTGCGTTAATAGAGGACGGAGTAGTAATCTCTCCATATACAGATAAGAAAACCGCTGCCACTTTCAATCTTACCCATACCGGTTCTGCAGGAGGAGAGTACGATGGCCTGCCTGAGTTAGGGATGCCGATGCTCAAATTCGCAGAATCGCACAAGACCGCAAAGCAACTTCTTGACGGTCAGAAGGCCATATTCATTTTAATTGCGAGCGGAGGTGACTTCACTCAGGACGGTCGATTCGCGACCCCAGCTCAATTGGCCTTTCTCTTTGATGGAGACAGATTTATTGGAAGGCTTCCCGAACTGAGCATAAGTTCACACATCTTCGACATGCTGGGCAAGGACTTCCGTGGCGTTTCAAGTGAAGACTTTCTTGGAATTGAGAACACGAAGCTTACGATCATGGACATGAATGTGGAGAAGCTCTAGATTTCCGTTCCACGAATACCATGAACCTGTATTCTTCAAACAACTGGCTTGACATCTTGACATAACGGAAAATCCCGGGAGATACGGTGTGCACTCTATAGCGATACTTGGAGCGGGGATGATGGGAAAGTCCAAGCGGGGGGCCACTGGGCCATCGATAAAAGAAATCCCCTCTGGATAGTCGATCCAATCGAAAGCAGGGCGAAAGCGATCTCCGAAAAATACGGAGCAACCGTCGCCAGCTTTGAGGAGATTCTGGAAAACAGCAGTGTAGACATTGTAGATATCTGCACCCCGACATTCACGCACAGGGAACTTGCCGTCAGGGCGCTCAAGGCCGGCAAGCACGTCTTCTGCGAAAAGCCCGTGGCGCTAACTCTTGAAGACGCAAGGGCAATGGACAGGGCGGCCAAAAAGAACGGGAGGAAATTCATGGTGGGCCACGTCGTACGCTTCTTTCAGCAGTATATAAGAGTGAAGGAACTAGCTGCCGCCGGAGACGTGGGTGAAATCGTCATGGCAAGGCTTTACAGGGGAGGTTCATTTCCCTCTCACGGTATAGACAACTGGTTCGCCGATATTACAAAGAGCGGGGGCGTCTTCGTAGATCTCTCCATACACGATTTCGACTTTCTTAGAAAACGCCGCTTTTGGTCATGCTGAATTTGTTTCAGCATCTCGCTCCTAAGAACCGCTGTACGCTTAGGAACAAGAATCCGCTGTATGCCGATGAAAACCGCGTTGCTCGTCAACGGTCCACGGTCCTCCGAGAGGATCAAAACCTAGATCCCGAAACAAGTTCGGGATGACACAGTGAGAAACTTCCCAAAGCCGATGTCGGGATAACTTCCTCAGTTGCATTGAAACCCTGAATTGATTGCCGGTTCTCTTCACGAGATCCCATACCCTGTAATCGATACCCTGCCCTTCGCGTCATGCTGAACTCGTTTCAGCATCTCGACCTAAGAACCGCTGTACGCTAAAGAACGAAGACCCGCTGTACGCCGTGAAAAACCGCGTTGTCCGTCAACGGTCCACGGTCCTCCGAGAGGATCAAAACCTAGATCCCGAAACAAGTTCGGGATGACACAGTGAGAAACTTCCCAAAGCCTATGTCGGGATAACTTCCCCAGTTGCATTGAAACCCTGAATTGATTGCCGGTTCTGTTCACGAGACCCTATAGCCTGTAATCGATACCCTGCCCTTCGCGTCATGCTCGTTTCAGCACCTCGCTCTAAGAACCGCTGCGCGCTTAGGAACAAGAATCCCCTGATCGCCAATGAGATTACAGCGTAGGGTTATTTTCAAAACGCCGCATCCCGTCTGAACTTGTTTCAGCATCTCGCGCTAAGAACCGCTGTGCGCTGAAAGATCAAAAACGGATCCCGAAACAAGTTCGGGATGACACAGTGAGAAACTTCCCAAAGCCTATGTCGGGATAACTTCCTCAGTTGCATTGAAACCCTGAATTGATAGCCGGTTCTCTTCACGAGATCCCATACCCTGTAATCGATACCAGCCCTTCGCGTCATCTGAACTTGTTTCAGCATCTCGCTCCTAAAAACCGCTGTGCGTTTAGGAACAAGAATCCCCTAATCGCTGGAGGAGCCGCTTCGTAGGAACCGCTTTTTGCTGGCCGCTGTGAAGTACGTTCTCACTTCGTCACTGAAGTGCTCCTGTTCAGGGATCCCGCTCTTGCCAGACTCTAGATTCCACAACCCAAGACCCGGCTCTTCAAATCTCTAAGCAATCTCTAAGCGGCTTTTAAGCGGGCTCCAAGAAACGGGCCGTAGACTGAGAATGTACCAAAAATCATGTGGAGGTGTAAGAGATGAAAAAGATAGTGTTAATTACGATAACGGTTCTTCTGATCGGTGGAATGACATTGGCAGTAGGCTACGGAACGAAGACGATGCAGAGAGTTCAGGACCCTACAACCTGTGAGAACTTCGTAGATGCAGACGGCGACGGAATAAATGACAACTGCCCGAATGACGGTGTAAGAGAACTGAAGAATGCCCAGGACGGAACAGGCTACAGGCACGGAGCCTCTGGCGAAAAGGGACCGGGACTCGGCAAAGGATTCGGAAAAGCAGCACAGCTGTAAGAGATAAAACCCCTACTCAATCAAGTCAAGGGCCCAAAAGGGCCCTTGTTCTTATAATGAATACAGTCAACTTTGACAGCACGAATCCTGAAACGCGCTAAAGAAGAGCAAAATTGAAAGTAAATCCAGACGTACCACCGCATTTCAAATGACAACGTGCTTAATCCGTCAAATATCTTTATGATCCCAGACGCGAATCAGGCTTTTCTTTTGCGGACCCTGTTTATTGTTCTCTCTTTAGAAAACAAAATTCCTCCGAAAAGAGAATTTTTTGCGGAGGTGCCTCGGGCGCCGGGGGTTGATTTTCAATGTCCATTTGTTCTGTTGAAAGACGGTCTCAAGAAGTCGAATCCCGTAATTACAGCAATTGTCATAGGATTTCTACGCTGATTTCGAGCGGTTTTCTCCGGGAAGCCTCGCGTAAGCGGCCGCTTTCTTCAAAACAAATATCCTCTGGCCATATCATATGATCACTCGAGATGTTCGATGAAAGTGAGGTAAACAATGTGATCTCAAAAGAGCTCTAATCAGACTATTCGCTGTTCTTTTCTCTTTTCTCTGACAAGGCGGTCTTTGAGAGTGACTGAGGCACGTTGATCAAAGGTATTCTGATAGGAGGATTCATTCCAGCCTGTGAAGTGAAAGAGATAATCGCGGCCCTAAGAAGAGGGATCAGAGTGGCGGTCCCGCTAATCATGCAGAAGTCTTCGAATGTTTTATCTTCCATATTCCCTGGAGCTTCAAACCTGCCCTTGATTGTTGCATCAAGCTTCAAAGCCATCTTTCTTCCGCTCCGACCCCTGACTTTGACTGAGAGAGACAACAGACCAAGGAGACAACCGTTATCGGCACGCCAATATTCAAGCTCTGGATCATCCAGGTCCAGCGAAACTGACATGTTTTTGATTCCCTCCTGGAGAGTAAACGAAAAATCAGAAATTCTGTGTGCCAAGAAACGAAACTCAGCATACACTGGCTCAGGCACTATTCTTCATCCCTTTGATGCTTTGATTGCCAACGTACTCCCATATTGAGACTCGCCCTTCTGAAGAATCTGTAACCGAAGTACCGTCTTTGAAGTCAATCTCAAAAGATACACGACCTCCGAGTTTATTGACAACGTCAAAAAGCTTTCTTAATGTGAAGTTATAGTCGCCACTTTCGATTTTCGAGACCATTGCCTGGCTGCACTCTAGTTTTTCTGCCAGCTCCTTTTGTGAAAGGGAGTTATCCGCCCGATAGTTAATAAGAGCTGCAGAAATATCCGTCATGACTCCAATCAATTTCAATTCAAATCTCGTATCATCGTCTGCCGACTCTAACAGCAGTTCGCTATCTCTCTTGAATGGAGGCTCTGGATTTTCAGTAACCATCCTTTTATTACCGTCGCCTACGCCCCATGAAAACATAAGTATCTACACCTCCTAAAACTTGCATACATTAAATCCCCGCCCGGTCCATTTACAAATCCTCGACTTCAGTCTCTCGATCGCCTTCTCATACTTTTCATCGGACTCATCGAAGAAGACAAGATAAACGATAACCTTCTTATCATTGAAGAAGCAGAAAAGAATCCTTGCGTTTTCCGGATCATTCCTCTTTGTCTCTGTAAGATGAAGAGAATATATCGAATAATTGGTCTTCGTACGTCTTAAAATCTCCAGGCGGGAAGATCTTCGCGATTTTGCAAGTTCCGTTTTCACATAATTCTCCCCCGCCTTTTCCAGCAGCTCGGTGAACAAAAACCTTTTCTTTATTAGATCCTTCTTTCTGGAGGGATTCTTTTCTACGTACTTGTCAAATTCCCTCTGCATTTTTTCGTCGGATAAGACATCGATCTTTCTCTCCATCTTACCTCCATTTATAACTTATAAGTTATATTATTGTAAGAACGATCCGTAACGATTATTACGAAGGAGTGATAATATGTCGTGAATAAAAGAGTTACTATCCCTAATCACAATCTTCGCAAGTTATGTCGAATCTCCCGGCAACGGACCAGAGAAGAAAGAGAAAGTGAAGCAGATGATAAAGGACGCGCTTCCAGATGAACAATGGAAGATCGATCCCGAATTCTTCGACTTCATCCTGGATGTCCTGATAGACCTCGTCGTCATGTTCCTGAACAGAGGCCTTTGGAAGACAGCGACGAAGGTGCTGGTTAAGTAATAGCTATTTGCAGATAGCGATTGAGAAACACAATGTTTCTAGGCGACTCGAAAACAAACAAACCCAGTGTATCTCACCTTCTTTTTTGGCCCGGCTTCAGAGCCGGGTCTTTTTTAAACAATCGAAAAAAAGCGCTTAATTTTGTTTTCAATGTAAACTCTTCTATAATCATTTTGGATCAGCCATTTTCTGATTGCAGACAATAGGGCTAATCGTAGCAAAGGACATTCGATGTGGGAAGGGCAGTATGTATATTACTAGACACGTGAATATTCCTGACGAAATTTTGCGCGCTCGCGAAGATGGAAAGCTTGTTGTCTTTGCTGGAGCCGGAGTGTCAATGGGTCCCCCATCGTGTCTTCCCAATTTTCCACAACTAGTTAAGCAAATTGCTGAACAGTGTGCCGAGGTTTTCAACGAGAGAAAACATCCAGCTTTTGATGAATACCTAGGTGAACTGGACATCAAATACGGTAAGGTGAATGAAAGAGTAAGAGCCATAATCGGTCGACCAGATTCGTCTCCCAATATCCTTCATAGAGACATTTCACAGTTATTCACAGCTGACAATCTAAGAATAGTGACAACGAATTTTGACAGGCACTTTTCAACCGCAATTGAAAAACTGAAAGCAGAAGGCCATTTTGACATGTTGCCCAATGAATTCTCCGCTCCTGCACTGCCTAGGGGCAACAAATTCAAGGGGGTGGTCTACCTGCACGGAAATATCGCCCAGGATGCGGAAGAACTTATCGTAACTGACACTGACTTCGGAAGAGCATATCTTTCAGAGGGGTGGGCCTCTGATTTTGTTCGTACTCTATACGGCTCTGATTACACCATCTTGTTTATAGGCTATTCTCATTCAGACCCAATGCTAAAGTACCTTGCAAGGGGTCTGAGGATTCGGAAAAACAACAAATTTTCATTCGTGTCTGGCAAAGAGATTAGGAAAGGTAAAGATGCATTTTGGAGCAGCCTCGGGGTTGGAGTTATTTCTTTCCCTACGTCAAAGAAGAAGAACAAGGGCGAATTCTTCAGGTTGGAAGAAGCAGTCTCCGAGCTGGCAAGGCAGTTCAACATGGGTTTCCTTGACCACACTAACAGGATACAGTCCATCGCTAAAGCTAAGCCTCCTATCAGAAATGAGGAAAGCGACTATATTCAGTATATCCTGACTAGAGTGGATCTCGCTAAGCAGTTCTGCAGCGAAGCACTCAGCTATGATTGGCTTGAATGGGCAAGTATAAATGGAATTCTTGACAGCCTATTCTCGTCAAAGAGCACTGAATTGACTGAGATCGAGAGAGCACTTTCAAACTGGCTTGCAGAGATTGCTTCTCAAGACACTTCTCTGAAGACGATTAAGCTTATTGCCTCGCAAAGGAAGGATATTCATCCTGAAGTAGTTTACTATCTCGTTCGGGCTCTTGTCCACAAAGAAATGCCGAAGAATGCTGAGAACGACTGTATACTTTCAGAATGGCTGATGCTTATCCTTGATAACAGCAGGTCGAGAATTGTCTACCCTCTAGAGTGGGTAATTGATATGCTAGAGAAAAAGTTCAGTGCTTTGAACAAATCACTCGTGCTTACTGTCGCGGACTTCCTGTTTCGTTTTGTTGATAATAGACAGTCGTCAGTATTCGAAAATCTTGTTCTCCACGACGTGAAACCATTGGCAGACGAGAATACGATTAAAGAATTCTGGCAACGCATACTTAAACCAAGACTGGCGGAGCTATCTGGCGATTTGCTAGAACTACTTACTCATAAATTCGTTAGCATCTTCAAGAAGCTGAAAGCCACCGGGAGCGCAGACGAGAACTGGGATCACTTCAGCGTAATGAGAAGCAGTATCGAAAAACAAGAGAGTGTTAGAGAAGAGTCGATCGATCTTCTCATAGACATTTTAAGAGAAGCAATTGACTTTCAGATAATGGACTCCGATTCCGATCGTTTGTTACACTATAACAATTGGAAGCACTCTAAAATGCCTTTGCTTGAAAGGTTATTCCTATACTGCGTTAAGAAGGACGATTATTACTCAAACGATGAAAAGGTAAACATCATTCTTAAGAGTGATTGGCTATTTAAGAGTTTTCTGGAAGTAGAAGTGCAAGCAATTTTAACTGAGAGTTCCGAGTTATCGCACAACACCGTACTGAGCCTGGAAGCATGCTTTGCTGACAAAGAGAAAGAGATTAGAGCCCTGGATGATGGGGAGAAGAAGAGAGTATTCTATCGTGAACTCTACAATCGCCTACTATGGACAAAAGAATCTAAGAATAGCACGGATTATGTGAATAACACCGTAACGCGTATTGAAGAACAATATGGCTTCAAGCCTTCGACAGAAGTTCTAAAACGGGGTGTTAGAAGCTATCCTGTTACCTTCGTATCGCCCAAGTCAGTAGATGAGCTGAGAAGAATGCCTTTTCCTGAACTTATAGAGCTTATGAACAGATTCGCAGCACCTGTTCATAAGCAAGAAGAAGATAGAGTACTCGAATACAGTAACTACGCAATCCTAAATCAAGTAACAGAAATTGTTTCGACAGACTGGAAATATGCTGAATCATTGCTAGAGTATCTGAATCAATCAGAGCTAAACAAGTCCTTGTGGCACGCGCTTTCGTATGGGCTAACAAAAGCAAAGAAAGAGTCTGTCCACTGGGATTCTGTTATAGAGCAGCTATCGTCGACACGAGACAAGGATGAAATAATTGCTGAGATTGCTATGATACTTGAATCCTTTCCTAGAGAAGACCTGACTATCAGCTCTTCACTTCTGCAAAAGGGTATAGATCTTGCCATCTACTGCTTCAAGAGGTTGAGAAATAATGAAAAGTCAGTACTTCTAACAGAAGAGAAAAAGCCCGAATGGCTTATGCGGGCAATAAATCAACCTTCAGGAAGACTGGCAATGTTCATGATAATTGTTCTTTATAATGCTGTGAAAAGTAATTATAAAGATAAAGAACTTCGATACAAGATTATTGAGTTTCTGGAGCTCATTCTTTCCGGAAAGACATTCAGCGATGGAATAGGGAGGACCATTATCGCAAGCCAGTTGCATGTTTTATTCTATATTGATCAGGATTGGTGCAAGAGGAAAGTGGTGACTGCATTCGATTGGAATAAACCGAAACGAGCATTACAAGCGTGGTGTGGCTTTTTAGGCTGGTGCAACTATAATATACCCATACTTGGGGGGATTCTGAAGTACATAAAACAAACTATAGAGAAGATCGATTTAATTAATGAAAGATATACTCCGAGGTTCTATGCCCTCTTGTCAGATGTATTGTTTTTCTTGCTCGATGGAGAAGATAGAAATAGCTTTCTGAGGTTCGTTATAGCCGCAGGAAACCAAGCGCTGCTGGAAGGGGTTCACAGGAGTATTAAGGCCAGAATGAAGGATCTCGGAGAAGAGAAAGCACTCGAAGCATGGAGTAACTGGATTAGGGAGTACGTGAGAGATAGGGCAAATGGAGAATATGCCAAGAATTTTTCCTTTGAAGAAGCTAGCATAACCATTGATATGCTTTCAGAGCACAAAGATTTGTTCATAGAAGGCGCCGGGTACTTAGCGGAAGCGTTAGGGACGAAGGGCAATCAAGACAACTGGTGGATGCCCAAATTCTTGAATAATAATGAGCTATGTGAAAAAAACGCCGATCTATGTGCCGAGCTACTATCAAAATGGCTAAAGACAAAAAAACAAGTCTACTTAACACAGAATTGCAGAGCTTCTGTCGATAGCGTAATAGAAAGATGTAAAGACGAGGGTCTGAAAAGGTCTTTGATAGAAGAGTGTATCAGGCTGAGAATTCGCGATTATTAGGTCTAGCAATACCAAGAAACGGGACTATACTGAGGCCGGGAAACACATCCGGGGTTGGTAGCCTACTACTACTCGGGTGTCAACTAGTTTTTCTTCTAGCATTGATG
Organism: Mesotoga sp. H07.pep.5.3; assembly: GCF_002752615.1. Taxonomy (NCBI): domain Bacteria; kingdom Thermotogati; phylum Thermotogota; class Thermotogae; order Kosmotogales; family Kosmotogaceae; genus Mesotoga; species Mesotoga sp. H07.pep.5.3. Next base: position 149,205 of record NZ_AYTV01000025.1, on the reverse strand, counting down.
ATGTGTCACAAAACACAGAATTTCTCATACATGAAGGGAGTGTTGTTTGTGCAGTGTTTTTTGCTAAACAATTCTGAGATCTACCAAGTTTCATTACTTAGTCGCATTACTGACGTATTTGCCCCGATTGTAGCTAGTTGGCTCCCGACTTGAGTATAGTTCTCTCGATCTCCCAGAACAACCTCATAGTCAAGGATTCTCTTTCGCTCTTTCCAGCTAGGCATATGTGTGCTGAAGAAGTCGTAGAATTCTCTACTGTGCCCCGCGTAGATGAAGTGCACAGGTTCATGGAGTATACGAATTCTATACAGGGCTGGTTGGCTTTGTGGAGGCAGTAGTTCAGCGCAATGATTCCCTTCTTTCTGTTGCAGCTTCCCCATAGTGCTTTCGTCTTTCTAACCTTTATCAACTAGACCATGGAACCTAGAAAACTGATTTCTGCATCCATACTACCAACTCACGAGTGTTTTGTGAGCGTCTCACCACTTCTGGAGCAGGAATTAGCGTGTTCCCTTCAGCGAAAGCTACTTGGAACGAAAGACGCGTCAGAATACCCTAAAGAAAGAATGCGTAAGACCTTTCTGTATGGCAGAAGTCTCCATCTATCCCTGCTAGAATGTAAAGTTGCATTTGGTTTTCTTTGTAACAATGAATATAATAGTGAACAGACGCTATCTGATCAGCTCTGCAACTCTGTGCTCAATCTTCTGGCAGTTACGTCCATTATTCATTATCGCAAGAAGCAGCCGAATAGACATACTTTATAAATATTGAAAAGACTCAGATGGCCACAGAGAAGACCTACTACAGCTCAGGGAGAGATGAAGGCATGGCAAAGAAGAACGAAAACGGAGCAAATCTCGGTTTTGAAGAAAAACTCTGGCAGGCAGCCGACAAGCTGAGAGGCAACATGGACGCGGCGGAATACAAACATGTGGTGCTCGGCCTTATATTCCTCAAATACATCTCCGATGCTTTTGAAGAAAAGTATGCCGACCTCAAAGCGAGAGAAGAAACGGACTTCACCGACCCCGAAGACCCCGACGAGTACCTTGCCGATAACATCTTCTGGGTGCCTGCGAAGGCCAGATGGTCAAATATAAAGACCTCGGCCAAGAAGCCCGAGATAGGAAGGATTATCGACGAAGCGATGGAGGCTCTCGAGAAGGAGAACGATACGCTGGCCGGAGTCCTGACGAAGGATTACTCCAGGGAATCGCTCGACAAAAGGCGGCTCGGCGAACTAATAGACCTAATAAGCACGATAGGTTTGGGTGACAAAGAGAGCCAGAGCAAAGACGTGCTCGGGCGGGTATATGAATACTTCCTCGGGAAATTCGCCGATGCCGAAGGAAAGAACGGCGGGCAGTTTTACACTGCAAAGTGCATTGTCGAACTCCTTGTTGAAATGATCGAACCGTATAAGGGCAGAATCCTCGACCCGTGCTGCGGCTCTGGCGGAATGTTCGTGCAGAGCGAGAAATTCATACAATCACATGGAGGGAGAAGAACCGACGTCTCTATATACGGTCAGGAGTCGAACAGCACGACCGTTAAGCTTGCAAAGATGAACATGGCGATCAGACAGATAGACGCTAAAATCGAATATGGCGACTCCTTCCACAACGACAAGTTCAAAGATCTACGCGTAGATTACCTTCTGGCTAATCCTCCCTTCAACGACAGCGACTGGGGCGGCAACTCTCTTAGGGACGACGCCAGATGGAAGTTTGGCATCCCCCCTGCGGGAAATGCCAACTACGCCTGGATACAACATTTCATAAGCCATCTCGCACCAAACGGAATCGCGGGCTTCGTAATGGCTAACGGCTCGCTGTCTTCAAATCAATCAGGAGAAGGCGAGATAAGAAAAAACATAATCGAAGCAGATCTCGTTGACTGCATAGTTGCCCTTCCCAGCCAACTTTTCTACAACACGATGATCCCCGTTTGCCTCTGGTTCGTCTCCCGGGACAGACAGAACAACAAGTTCAGAGATAGAAGGGGAGAGACGCTCTTCATAGATGCAAGAAAGCTTGGCGTAATGATTGATCGTAAACATAAGACGTTGACGGAAGAGGATATAAAGAGAATCGCGGACACCTATCACACCTGGCGCGGGGAGATGGCTTCGATGGAGACCGGCCAGACGCTTCTTGCCGCCGAGCAATCGACGATAGAGAACTACCTGAAGGAATCCGGCGAGAGAGAAGAGTCTGAAGGTTACGAAGACATCCCCGGCTTCTGTAAAACGGCAATGATTGATGAGATAAGAAAGAACGGCTATATCCTGACCCCTGGCCGTTACGTAGGCATGGAAGAGATCGAGGACGATGGCATTCCGTTTGAGGAAAAGATGGCCGAACTTTCAGCCACCCTCTACGAGCAGTTCGCCGAAGCTGCCCGGCTCGAAGCCGCTATCAAAAAGAACCTGGAGGGCTTGGGCTATGGCCAATAACCACGAAGGCTTCAACTTCAGCACCCTGGTCACTGCTATTCACCAGGTAGACGAAAACATGGCTGCGCAGGCCGGGCGGGCGGTCAATGTCAGCCTGACCCTTCGAAACTGGATGATCGGCGCCTATATTGACAAATATGAACTGAACGGTTCGGACCGGGCGGATTACGGTGATAAACTCCTTTCAGAACTGGCAAAGCGGCTGACAGGCATCAATGTGAGTAATTGCAATCGCCGCCAGCTCTATCGTTACCTACGTTTTTACCGGCTTTATCCTCAAATTGTGGGGACACTGTCCGCACAATTGAAAACTTTGCTGCCTGCGGACTTACATGGAATTGAAAAAGTGGGGACACCGTCCCCACAATTGAAAATCCCACCGGAAAAACTCGTATATCGGCTTTCATACAGCCATCTGGAATTGATCGTGGATCTTGACGATCCTCTCAAACGGACCTTTTACGAGATCGAGTGCATCCGGGGAAACTGGTCGGTGCGGGAGCTCAAACGGCAGATCGGCAGCCTCTACTATGAGCGTTCCGGGTTATCGGAAAACAAAGAAAAACTGGCAGAACTGGTCCAATCAGGGACGGAAAAGAGCGAACCGAAACTGGCTGTCCGCGATCCCTATGTTTTTGAGTTTCTCGGGATAAAGTCCTGTGAGGCCATGAAGGAGTCCGATCTGGAGGATCAGCTCCTGAATAAACTACAGGATTTCCTTTTGGAGCTTGGCCACGGATTCTGCTTTGAAGCCCGCCAGAAGCGGATCCTGATCGGTGATACACACGGTTTCGTTGACCTGGTTTTCTACCACCGCATCCTTAAATGCCATGTGCTGGTGGAGTTGAAGGTCGAGTCCTTTAACCACGAAAATCTCGGACAGCTCAACACCTATGTGAGCTGGTACCGGAAAAACATGATGGCCGACGGAGACAAGCCGCCCGTGGGCATTCTGCTCTGCACGCAAAAAGACCATGCCCTGGTGGAATACGCCCTGGCAGGTATGGACAACCACCTGTTCGTCTCCAAGTACCAGCTCGAACTGCCCCGCAAGGAAGAAATACAGAAATTTCTGGAAGAGAAGATGCGGGAGGTGGGGGAATGAAAAGAGCAGACACGCTCTACGAGCAGTTAACCGATGCCGACCGGCTCGAAGCTGTCATCAAAAAGAATTTGGAGGCCCTGGGCTATGGGGGCTGAGTGGAGAGAAACAACCGTAGGAGAGTTTTCCCCTTTTGCTTACGGGAAGAATCTTCCTGAGAAAAAGAGAGAGAATGGTCCCTATCGCGTTTATGGTTCAAACGGTCCCGTTGGTTTCCACAATAAACCTTTGGTCGAAGAGTCTGGAATTGTAATTGGCCGAAAAGGTACCGTTGGAGCCGTCCATTATACGGCACAACCTTTCTGGCCGATTGATACGACATTTTATGTCAGCAGGGCAAACCACAGGGATTTACGATACACTTATTACTTGCTTAAGTCCCTTGGACTTGAAAACATGAATTCAGACAGTGCAGTACCTGGTTTAAGCAGGGATGCTGCACATGCACGGAAGATACTTGTTCCTGAACTGCACGAACAACGTGCCATAGCCCATATTCTCGGGTCGCTGGACGACAAGATCGAATTGAACCACCGGATGAACCAGACGCTGGAGGCGATGGCCCGGGCCATCTTCAAGCACTGGTTTATAGACTTCGAATTCCCTAATGACAACGGCGAGCCTTACAAATCCTCGGGCGGCGAAATGATTGACTCCCCCCTCGGCCCTATTCCTAAAGGATGGAGAATTGTCAAAATTAAGTCACTTGGGAATATCGTTTGCGGCAAGACACCCCCGAAGAAGCAAAGAGTATTCTATGAGAATGCCAGTATTCCTTTCATTAAGATTCCCGATATGCACAATCAGGTATTTGCTGTCAATAGCAACGATACGCTGTCTTGCGAAGCTATCAACATTATGAGAAAGAAGCTACTACCTGCCAATTCCATCTGCGTTAGTTGCATCGCTACAGTTGGTGAAGTAGTAATCACTTCAAGAGAATCTTTTACGAATCAGCAGATTAACAGTATTGTTCCGAGGAAAAAATACCTAGTTTACTACACATATTTCATGATGAAAGAACTTCAGAATACTCTGGTTCAAATGGCAAGCGGTGGCTCAGCCACACTGAATTTGAACACCAAGGAGTTTTCAAATACTAGCATCATTTTTCCTTCGGAGTCGACAATTTTTAGATTCCATGAAACGGTTGAATGCCTTTTTCAGAGAATCCTTCTTAATCAGACTGAGATAAACGCATTGGCTTCATTAAGAGATATTCTCCTCCCGAAACTCATGTCAGGAGAAATCAGAGTTCCTGTCTCCGAGAAAGAAGACGATCAATTGTAGAGGCGGAAAGTCATTCGCCGATGTGAGAAGCGGTAATAGCGAAGGATATGGGGTGATTCCAGTGCCAAAGGCAATGACTGAATCGGAAATTGAAGAGATAGCTCTGGATATCCTGACGGAGATCGGGTATGAAAGGATCTCCGGACCGGATATTTCACCAGACGGTGACTCTCCCGAACGTAGCACATACAGGGATGTCGTTCTGATCGAGCGCCTCCGCAGATCTCTAGCTAGAGTCAATCCCCACATACCCCTGGACGGCATAGATAAAGCCGCTAGAAAGATTGTTGCACAAGAGAGTCCGGATGTCGTCGAGAACAACAAGATCTTTCACAAATATCTGACTGATGGCGTGGATGTCGAATATCGTAGAAAGGACGGAAAGACCACTTGGGGCAAGGTCTGGCTTTTCGATTTCGAAGATCCACTGAACAACGAATTCCTCGCCGTAAACCAGTACACGGTAATGGGCATGAAGGAGCGGAGGCCGGACATCATTCTCTTCGTCAACGGGCTTCCGATAGTCGTTATCGAGCTGAAGAACCTCGCCGACGAGAACGCCTCGATCTGGTCGGCCTTTAACCAACTGGAGACCTACAAGTCTCAGATTCCTTATCTTTTTAGATTCAATGAAGCGCTGATTATCTCCGACGGGATAGAAGCAAGGGCCGGCACATTGACATCTGACAGAGAGCGTTTCATGCCCTGGAAGACGCTTGACGGGAAAGAGGTTATCGAGCTGAGTCCCGAGCTTCAGAAGATAGAGGAGTTACACAAGTACAGCCTGGATAACGGACCGGTGTTCTCTCTGAACGAAGAGACAGCTCTGGTCGAAGAGCTCGAGCTCAAACCATGGCTTTCGAAGGATATTCCCGTCCAGAAGCGCCCGCAGATGGAGGTCCTCCTCAAGGGAATGCTGAACAAAAAGGTCCTTCTTGATCTGATCAGGCACTTCATCGTCTTCGAGACTTCCGAACATAAAACTTTGAAGAAGATGGCGGCGTATCATCAGTATCATGCCGTGAACAAGGCTGTGGAATCGACCTTGAAGGCAACTTCTTCGATCGGCGACAGGCGATGCGGAGTCATCTGGCATACTCAGGGCAGCGGCAAGAGCCTTTCGATGGTTTTCTATACCGGGAAGCTGGTCGTCCAGATGGATAACCCGACCATAGTAGTGATCACAGACAGGAACGATCTTGACGATCAGCTCTTCAATACATTTTCGGGAGGGGTCGAGCTTCTGCGACAGACCCCGGTTCAGGCAGAATCTAGAGAAGACCTCAAGGAAAAGCTCAAAGTAGCCTCAGGAGGTATTGTTTTCACTACCATACAGAAATTTCTGCCTGATACAGGACAAGAGCCATACCCTATGCTTTCAGACAGGAGCAATATCGTAGTGATTGCGGATGAAGCACACAGAAGCCAGTATGACTTCATTGATGGATTTGCCAGGCACATGAGAGATGCCCTTCCAAACGCTTCGTTTATCGGATTCACGGGAACTCCTATAAGCCTCTCTGACAGGGACACGAGAAACGTATTCGGTGACTACATCGATGTCTATGATATTGAGCAATCCGTAAAGGACGGAGCGACAGTGAAGATCTACTACGAAAGCAGGATCGCACAGCTCGATCTAGATGAAAACGAGATGCCTCACATAGACAGGGATATCGAGGAAGTTACTGAAGGTAAAGAGCAGTCTGAGAAAGAGAGATTAAAATCAAAATGGGCCGCTCTGGAGGCCGTGGCCGGAACTGAGAAAAGACTTGGCAGAATCGCGGCCGATCTGGTCGATCATTTCGAGAAGAGACAGGAAGTCAATATTGGAAAGGGAATGATCGTCTGCATGAGCAGGCGGATCTGTGTCGATCTCTACAACGAGATAATCAAGCTGAGGCCACACTGGCACAGTGAAGACGATAAGAAGGGCGCGATCAAGATCGTCATGTCAGGTTCTGCCAGCGACGATCCTGGCTGGCAGCAGCATATAAGAACGAGAAAGCAGCGGGAAGAAATCGCTAAACGTTTCAAGGATCCGGAGGACCTCCTTCAGCTGGTAATCGTCAGGGATATGTGGTTGACCGGCTTCGACGTCCCATGTCTCCATACGATGTATATTGATAAGCCGATGCACGGACATACCCTGATGCAGGCCATCGCAAGGGTCAATAGAGTCTTCAGAGATAAGCCGGGCGGGCTTGTCGTCGATTATATCGGGATAGCGGAGGATCTGAGAGAGGCTCTTGCAGATTATACGGGAAGTGGTGGAAAGGGAAAGATCAAAGTCGATCAGAGCGAAGCCGTTGCAGTTATGCTCGAGAAATTCGATGTTCTCACAGCTATGTTCCACGGATTCGAATACAAGAGATTTTTCTCGATCGACAAGAGTGAAAAGCTAGCTTTTGTCATGTGGACTGCCGATCACATACTCGGGCTGGAGAATGGAAAAGAAAGGTTTGTCAAGTATGTGACAGAGCTCTCGAAGGCTTTCGCGCTGGCCGTTCCCGCACAGGAAGCTATGGCTATTACGGACGATGTCGCCTTCTTCCAGATGGTGAAAGCATCAATACTAAAGAAATCTCCAGAGAATGGAACGAAACCGATAGATTACAATGCCGCGATAAAACAGATCGTCTCTAAAGCAATTGTTTCCGAAGGGGTTGTGGACCTATTTCAGTCAATCGGGGTCGAGAAACCGGAGATCTCGATACTCTCAGAGAAGTTTCTAGCTCAGTTGAGAGAAATTCCTCAGAAGAATTTGGCGGTAGAAATGCTTAAAAAGCTGCTTAACGATGAGATCAAGAGCTTCTCGAGAACGAATCTAATACAATCTCGCGCTTTTTCCGAGATGCTGAGAAAGAGCATAATCAAATACAAGAACAGGCAACTTGAAACGGCCAAGATCATTGAGGAATTGATAGAACTGGCTAAGATGATGCAACAGGCTCGAAATCGAGGTGAAGAGCTTGGACTATCTGATGACGAACTTGCATTTTACGATGCGCTATCTGAGAACAAAAGCGCAGTTGACATCATGGGAGACCAGCAGCTCAAAGTAATAGCGGTAAATCTCGTAGATACGATGAGGAAGAGCATATCCATTGACTGGACCCTTAGAGAGAATGTCAAAGCAAGACTGAGAACCCAGATCAAGCGCATTCTCAAGAAGTTCGGTTACCCGCCCGACCTGCAACAGCAGGCAGTCAAAACGGTGCTCGAACAGGCCGAATACATATGCCGCGACTGGACAGATAAATAATGAACTCTATTCACAAAAAAGCTTGGAGCCGTGTTGGCAGAATAGCCTAGCAGTGAGCAAATTGATAATCTAATAGCACATTTGTGGGTAATATCTGATCAAGAAAAGGAGGTTGAAGATTGCGCTTTACAGAGGTTCTGGCATCAGTATTCTTAGGTATCTTTCTCCTTGTTCTGTTTGCCCCCAAGTGCCCGTACATTTCGCCATTAAATATGAGAGGTATTTGGGAAATATCCTACAATGAAGACGCCAGAAATGCACCTACTGAATTCGTAATTTCTAACGATATGACTGACGGTAAGTTCATCGGGCATGCAGAATACAAAGGTATATTAGTTACTATTGAGGGCTACACAGCTCCCGGAAGAAAGGTTTTCATATATCTGAAATCCGAGAATGAGCTAGTGGGGCAATATTGTGGCACGATGGACAGTATGGGAAGAATCAACGGCTTCTTTTTATTGAACGATGAAATCCTATTGAGGGAGTGGAATGCAAAAAGATGGTAAAGGACCTAAGGGAGCTGTTAGGTGCGATCAAGACAGCCGGAAAAGTCCTCATTGTACTTCTCCCGTTTTTTCTTCTTCTGACGTCACTTGTTTCTCAAATTCATGATCCTCTGATTTATGACCGCTGTCTTCTTTCTCGACCTGATCTTGATCAGTACTCCGTTGTTCAGTCTGGAAACACTGTTGGTTTTGTTGACCGCGAAGGTGCCCTTAACCTAATAAGAGTGTCTAAGAATTACTCAACTGAGCAAAGAAAATTCGTTGTTGAGGGGCAAGTAGAGTTACTAGACTTCTTAAACATACATAACAGAGAGACGATCATTATTATCACCAGAACTGATAATCAGACTCTAGTTGTTCAGGAGTTTAACGATCTACAAAAGACGGGAGAGTACACGGTCAACTGCGTAGAAGACGTCATTGGTCTGTTTGAAACAGAATCAGCAGATTATGTTGCTACTTCTGAGGGATTCATAGACTTTCGCAAGAGTCTTTGCTATTCGTGTTCACCCTTCAATGAGAACTGGGTTCCCTATTCTTTTGAGACTGTTGAATTACCAGACAAATCCTGCGTAGGCCTGAAGGCTTACACAAATGGAATGGTCCAGATTTTTACTCCCGAATTAAGCGAACTGACTGTTTTCGGAATTGATGAGATCAATAGTGTCTTTTTGAAGCGTGAAGAGTCTGGCTGTCTCTCGGTCGATTCACCCGTCGATTACTTCACTATGATTAATGATTCTGGTGAAAGCGAAGTCTTGGTGGTCACTAGGTGGGGTTTGTATACCTACAATCTAGAAAGGGATTCCGTAACCGAGACTCACGAGATGCGTGACGACTTTAATCTCTTCGCGCTAGACAATGTCTTCGTATTGACAACTGAAGATAGTTCTTTCACCCTAATTGCGCAACTAGATGAGATAAATGGTCTCAATGATTTCGCTGATAACTCTCAGATGTGGACGATTGATCCCGTTGGAAGCCTTCTGGGAGTTTTCCGAGTATCTCGTGAATGGCTGGAACTCCTCGTAGTTGATTCTTATGGTCTAGGCATTATTCGGCTTCAATATGACCCCAATTTTAAAGAGCTTGGAATGATTCTGAGTGCCTCTTTCAGTAGTTGGTTCGTCCTTATAGACTACTTCTTGCTCTTCCTTTGGCTAATCATAGTCTGGTCTTTGATTGAGTCTAGGGAAGAGAGTTCAGGTAGCTTCATCCAAATTCCATTCACGCGGAAATTGGCATTTTGTTTGATAGTATCGATAATGACTGCCGAGTCCTCCTTGATCCTAAACTATTTTCTTGCGTCTACTTGCTCCGCAAGTTTCGATTGTATAGAATTAGCTTCTGTATTAATTATGATGATCGCTGTCGTGTTCATACCTTTGCTTATGAGACATAATCTCATCATGTGTTGCAATCCGCGAAAATGGCGTCTACCACTATTTATTATCGCTCCGATGGCTCTGCAATTACTGCTTGAGTTTTTTCCAATTGTGACAGAGCAAGCAGTTCGACTTGAAGTAATAATGCTTGACTCCAATAGACCAGGCTATACAGAATACGAAAGCGTAGACCGTGTTTCATTTGATTTCTTAGAAGAATCTTTTGTTACCCTAAGCATTACAGATTACTGCCCGAAATGGGTGTTAATAAGAGCTGTATCAAGAAACACTGACCTAGAACTGGATTCGATTCGCCCCGGGTTCCCTCTTGAAGAGTGTTTTAGCGAACTGGAGTCTTCTGTGATTGCTCTGACAACTGCAGATGGCCTCCTAGTAAGGATGCCAGAGAACATATCTAGAGAAAAGTACATGACCCCTCTGGAATTCAGATTCAGAATGAAGAAACTCAGAATTCTCGAGCTTCCAATGATTCCCAAAAAAGTGACGAGCGAATTCTTTGTATCAGTAAAGAAAGGGATTGTTGACGATAATATGATTCTGTATAGCGGGTTACAAAGCTTTTCCCCTTTCGACGCTTTTGCTTCAGGATATTCCGTGAGTGAGAAGAGCATCAGCGAAAAAACAATCCTAAATGTGTCTTCCACTGGCAGAATTTCGAGTCTTTCACTCGTGACTGAGGAAAACTGGGTCACACTTCCTCCAGAAGAAGTTGACACAGTGGTAGCTCTGCCGATTAACTTAAAAATCTCCATAGAACACAGATCATTCGTATTCTCTCTTATAAGCATGTTTACTAATCTAATGAGCGCCGAAAGGGATTCCTCTCGATATTAGGATGGATGAGCTGGATCGGCGAAAACCGACTACCGAGGGAGATAATAGAATCAAGTTCGAATAGAATTTGAAATTGAAGGAACTACTCGATAAGCAGAAGCCTTTTGAAGAATTCGGTTAATAGAGCTGATGCAAATACCTTCTTGGACTACCCATGAGGCATTGGAACACAATCAATACATATATGATATACTTCTACAAAGCATCAAGGCTACCTATGAGGAATTGAAACAACAGACCCAATGCTCTTATAAGCTTTGGCACCGCTTCCAGGTTACCTATAAGGAACTGAAACGAATTAGCATCACAAGAAAGCCCCCGAGGGCGGTGCGCTTTCAAACTACCTATGAGGAATTCAAACGCGAAATGTTTCACCTGGATTTGCTTCTTGTTTACCGTTTCTAAGAGTACCTATGAGGAATTGAAACAACACCTCGGCGACATCTAGATTCAGAGAAAAGCTTGTTCTAAGAGTACCTATGAGGAATTGAAACTCGCAAACGATGATGGGGGTAGCGGGTCGGTGGTTGGAAAGAACAGAAGATCAGTTCCAAGTTCCAAGTTGTGAGTTGCAAGTAAAAAAGCCAAACGAAACGGGTCTCGGGTCTCGGAAGATCAAAACAAAGCGGTTCTCCATTCGCCGAGGAGAACCGTGAAGCAATAGTATCAGGATTCCGACCAGGAGCTTTGTCGGAAGAACGGAATTGGGCGTTTTCGGAGTAACCATACGCTGTCATCCCGGACTTGATCCGGGATCTGTTCCAAGAACGAACAACCTGGACGCGCAGCGTCGGAACGAAGAACCAGTCTTCCCGAAGGACGGATTCATGGTTTTGGACGAAGGACCAAGGACGGCTCTTCCTAGCGTTCAGCGGGTCCTTGGTTTTAAGTGTAGAGCGGTTTCTAATGAGAGATCCCGTGCAGGTCCCCCAAACTGGACCATTTTGGGGCAGGCTCTACGGGATGACTGGTGACGGCTCTATTTCTTGCCTTCTAGTCGAGGCGGAATTTGAGAGCAGAAGAATGCTGGGGAGTAACCACTTCCCGACGAGAGTTCTTCTGTCAGGAGTCTGCCTTTTTCCTTGGATTCTGAATCGTTCTACAGTATAATCGGCTGTGTGCCTTCAAACCTAAAGCCTCGCCTTTTCTCTTCTGCCAAAGCCCTTTTGTATGATATTTGGAGCGCACAAGGGGGTGCGGAAAGTGCTACAATGCAAGCATCTGATCGCGCTTGCCATTCTCTGTCTCTTCCTGTTTTCTTCTCCAATTGCAAACGCAACGGAACTGACAACAAATTTCGATGAAGCAAAAGAAATCGCTAAGCAAGCATACATCTTTGCTTATCCGATGTTGGAGAATTTCAAGACCATGATAATCCAGGCGGTCGATCCCGGGCTATTCAGCATGTTCTATCACAAAAGGAGCCTTCGCGGTCCTGATTACAGAGAAGTTGTCCGGCCAAATAACGACAGCATCTATTCTAGGCTCTGGCTTGACCTGAGATCGGAGCCTGTAGTGGTGAGTGTGCCGGCAGTAGAGGACCGTTATTACTCCTTCGAGATGATCGACATGTACACACACAACTTCGCTTATGTTGGCACAAGAGCTACCGGAACTGGGGCACGAACCTTCGTAATTTCCGGCCCTTTCTGGCAGGGCAGCACGCCTTCCGGAGTCGATGACGTCTTCCGTAGCGAGGGGAATTTTGTCCTGTGCCTGGTTCGGATTGCGGTCGACATGGAGGTCGAAGGCGATCTTGAGAAGGTTCTAGCAATACAGGATGAACATGAGATTCAATCCCTCAGTTCATATCTTGGAGAAGAGGCTCCGCCGGCCGCAGATCCCACTATTTTCCCGACCTATGACAAGACAAAAGCCGAATCCGCGGAGTTTATCTCGTATTTCAATTTTCTTCTGGGGCAGCTTCAAATACACCCAAGTGAGAAGGATCTGACAGAGCAGTTCGGAAAGATAGGCATTGGTCCGAACCTCCCTTTCGACGTCAATGCAATGCCGCCGGGCATAAGAGAGGCGCTGGAGGAAGGAATCCAGGAAGCTCTGGAGATAATTGAGAGCCCGGGAGAAATCGTGGGAATCTCGAAAAACGGCTGGAATCTGAGTGTCTTCGGGAATCGAGAAGAAATGCAGGGAGAGTACGAACTGCGGGCTGTGGCTGCTTATCGTAGCTTGTACGGGAACAGCCTTGAAGAAGCGTATTGCCCGAACGGTCTAGTAGATGCAGACGGGGATGCTTTTGATGGATCGAGATTCAATTACGTTCTCTCTTTCAATAGTGATGAGGTTCCGGCAGTTGAACCAAAGGGATTCTGGTCAATCACGATGTACGGTGAAGATCAGTTCCTGGTTGCCAATGAGATAAATCGCTATTCGATAGGCGATCGTACTGATATTAAATATGAAGAGGACGGTTCACTGGTTATCTATATTCAGCATGAATCACCTGGCGTTGACAAGGAATCTAACTGGCTACCCGCACCAGATGGAATCTTCTCACTCACCATGAGATTATATCTTCCTTCACGAGAAGTGCTGGATTCTCTTTCTTGTTTGGTTCCAGTGAGGAAATCTGAAACTGTGGATAATGTCGGCAAACCTTGAGGAGTCCGAGATTGAGTCTGGCTCTGGAATATTGAATTCAATCCGTGACAGATTCGCTCTTTTGCAGAGCCGCAATTGGTGGCATCAAGATCTGAAGTGATACTTGGAAGAGCATCCCGGGAAGTGATACCCTTATAGAACATTGGACGCAATGCCGGCAAAGATCGTGCCGGGATGCAATGCACTGAGGAGCATCAGTGGACGCAGGGCTGGCAAAGATCATGCCAGGACGCAATGCCCGCTTCGCGCGGAAAAAGCAGTTGCAAAATGAAAGACGCATTGCTGTTTGTGGGGCACGAGTTAGCAAAGCGGTTTCAAAGAGCACACACCCTACCGCAAGTGGTCCCCCCGCTCGAGCGGGGATGTAGAAGCCGGACTTGAAAAGAACTTACCAAGATGCAAGGATGCCCCCCGGCGGAAGTGAGGCTGCTTCGCAGAAAGCCAAAAGAAAAAAGAGAAGTCCCACGAGATACGGAGACAGGGCGAAACGGTTCTCTCGTCTTCTCGTGAGCGCAGCGAACTCTCGTAAATGCTCTTTCTCGGCTCTTCACAACGATCACCGGTTTTTTGTTCTAAGCGTGCAGGGTTCTTTGACTCACGGTTGGCTTGTGAGTACTTTGGAATTACACGTTTAATGTACAATTCTTCCTGAGTTCTTTGCCTTTTCAAGATTAACTCACAAATTTGCTTAGTGGAGTATCAAATCTCCCTTCTATATCGTTCGAAGATCATAATTCTAGGAAATAAATGTGCTTCACTAGAGACATCGCAAAGTATCCTTTCTCAAGGTTAACAGGATATAATATATATATAAGCAAATTGTAAAAGAGGTAAGGAGTACTTTAACCAAATAAAGCGCTTTTGTAATGTTGGTGCATCTCAACGGTTTTTAAGAACAAGGAAGTGGAGGGGATTAAATGAATGTAGTTAAGATTATCGGAATTGTGCTCATCGTGGCCGGCGTTTTGGGCTTAGTGTACGGAGCGGTTACATACACCAAGGATACTCACACTGTCGATCTCGGTGGTGCAGAGATAAGTGTGAAGGAAAAAGAAACGGTACAGATTCCAATTTGGGCAGGTGTTATCTCAATAGCGGTTGGCTGTGTGTTACTATTCATACCGCGTAAGAAGGGCTAGTCGACTTGAGCTGACGGCTGACGGAACCCACGAAATCGACCTTTATCCTATAACTTCTCACCACTCAACTTCTCAATCACTCAAATCATGCACTTCGCTTAAGGGTCTTCTTCGGAACAGACATCATTTATAGCAACATGTAAAGATTTGTTTGGAATCATAACTTGGCGCCAGTTATGGCCGGCGCAAGGGTGTTGCTAAGTGAATGCGAATCCGTACTGGCCTTAGCAACCAAAACCGGCCTTACTTTGGAAAGGGACAGACTCGATTTTTTGGATTAGGTTTACGCAAGTCTTCCAGATAATCCACGAATCTTTCCGAAGCTTATTTTCTTCTCCGCTATATTGATCATTTGAGGAAGAGCAATAATGCAGGACAAGATCCCGTGCAGAACCATAACGGGATGACAAAGCGAGTGGATTTAGGGGCAGGCTTTACGTGATGACGCGCGGGGATATTACGGAATGATACAACATGTTTTTGGGGCATGACACTCTCCCCTTAGGTCATCCTGAAAAGCTCCTGTTCAGGATCTGGGCTTAGAAATAAACGAGGTTAGAGGTCAGTGTTCAGAGGTTGCAAGAGCAAGAGATTGGTCACCACTTGTGAGGAGAACCGTGAAGCAATAGTATCAGGATTCCGACCAGTAGCTTTGTCGGAATGACGGAATCTAGCCTTTTCGGAATAACCGTTAATTGTCATCCCGAACTTGTTTCGGGATCCGGTTTTGATTCTCTCTAAGCACGGTGGACCGTTGACGGACAACGTTGTCTTCACTGCATTCAGCGGGTTTTCGTTCTTTAGCGCAGAGCGGTTCTTAGAACGGGATGCTGAAACGAGTTCAGCATGACTGGATGGGTGGTTTTCGGAATAACCAACACCCTCAAGCCGTCATGATTTTTCAGAAGTCCCCCCATTGTCATCCCGAACTTGTTTCGGGATCTGCACTTTTGAAGACCGTGATTGGGGGTCGGAAGACCAAGAGAAACTGGTTGACCGTTGAGCGGTTCTCCGTTCGCCGAGGAGAGCCATGAAGCAATAGTATCGAGATTCCGACCAGTAGCTTTGTCGGAATGACGACATTTGACGCATTTTCCTCGGGACTTCAGCTTGAACTTGGAACAATTAACATGCATTTGCTCTTCGAAGGACGGATTCATGGTTTTGGACGAAGGACCAAGGACGGCTCTTCCTAGCGTTCAGCGGGTCCTTGGTTTTAAGCGTAGAGCGGTTTCTATTGAGAGATCCCGTACAGGAGCACTACGGGATGACTGAAGAAGAGCCCTGAACAGGACCCCAAACAGGATCATATTGGGGCAGGCTAATCAGGGCAGGCTCTACGGGATAACAGTCCTTCGCGTCATCCTGAAATGCTTCTGTTCAGGATCTGAGCTGTGATCCTTTCGGTGGACGGGTCATGCTCTTGGACGGTCAACGGAGGACGGCACTTCCCAGCACTCAGCGGGTCTTATTGAACTCGTCAGTCCCCATTTTCACTTTCCGACGAAGTCCTGACTCGCCACCGAAGGTTACTGGCTTCTCGATTTCTATTCCTCTCATCAGAAGATTACTAAACTCTCGAAGAGGTTTCTTCCTGACAGATTTTTCAAAAGTGGTGTGCTTATCACAGGATCTAGACTATTCTCTTGTCCCCGTGAAAAAGCATTAGAGATCGATCGGACTTAGCCTCGTCAACTAGAGCTTTGGTGAAGCCAGATCTGCTGAAGATAGCGTACTCCTTCTCTTTGAATTCATCCCATCGCGGCAGATTTCCCCTTTCACGCAATGCTGCTAGAATATCAGTGCCGACGGGCCTTTCACTCCACTTAACTTCTCCCAATAATATCCGTTTCTCTTCTCTGCTCATGCCCACCAGATCGATTTCAGCGTTTCTATCCCACCAGCGACCGATTTCGAAGTAATTCGATCCGCTAATCCACATGATGGCACTGCGCGCGAAATCCTCATATGTGAGCGAGAAGAACTGGTTTTCCGTATCTTTCAGGATGCTCAACAGTCTTTCCCTCTGATCGGTGAGTATTAGATCTTTGTAATAGAAAACATAACGGAAGTAGAATCTGAAGAAGTTGTCTGCTATTCTGTATAGTCCCTTCTTGCTTTTAAGCGGATCTTCACCCACTGGTACTTCTTTCTCGACTATGCCAAGAAGATTGAGAATGGAGATATATTTCATGATGCTACTTTTGTCGATACCAGTTTCGTTTATTATCTCGCCCAGTTTTCTCTTTCCGAGCGAGATTGCCCTCAAAATGGCGAAGTAGTTTCTCGGTTCTCTGAGCTCCTCATTCAGAAGAAACTCGGCTTCGGCAAACAACACCTCGTTCTGGTTGTATATCTTCTCCATGACATTTCCGTAATAGTCAAGATCGCTGTCAAACTGCTCAAGATAGAACGGTACTCCACCAAGAGTGCCCCATATCTTGAGTAAATCGTCAAATTCGTATTTCTTCTCGAAGAACGCGCCGATTTCATTGAAGGGAAACTGGTTTAGAAGAAGCTGTCCAGTTCGTCTGCCGTATAGAGGGCTCTTATAGCTCAAGACACTGTTCTCCATTAACGAGACGCTCGAACCCGTGAGAACGAGAAAGACATTCGAGTTTGACAAGTATTCGTCCCAGCCCTTTTGAAAAGCCGAGATAATGTACGGTTCTCTTTCTATAAGGTAAGGAAATTCATCTATCACGAGTATGTATCGATCGTGCTTGGAGGCAAGGTACTTGAAGAGCATCTCCCAGTTGGAGAATTTGGTTATTATGTCCTCGTGGAAGAATTCAATAACCTTCTCGGAGAGCTTCTTCAGTTGAAGATTCTCAGGCAGTTTCTCTGCCAGGTAATAGATCCCCCGCTTCTTCCTCAAGAATTCCTTTGTGAGTTCTGTCTTTCCAACTCTCCTTCTGCCGTATAGAATAAGCAGTTCCGGTTTTCCCCTTTCGAATCTCTCCTCGAGATAGGCTAACTCCCTCTTTCTGCCAACAAACACAGCAATCACCTACTTATTATACTTTACAGTATTATACTATATAGTATATTGATAGCAAATCATCTTCATACCTCTCTTCCTTTCTAGTTTCCAATTAATTTCTCTGAAAAGGACTCGGTTTTTTTGTATTATATATACATAAGTCTTCCAGGTAATTCATGAATCTTTCCGACGATAATTTTCTTCTACGCTATATTGATCAATTGAGGAAGAGCAATACTGTAGAACAAGATCCTGTACAGGAGCATTACGGGATGAAGCGCGGGGATATTACGGGATGATACAACATGTTTCGGGGCATGATATTCTCCCCTTAGAGTATTGTCAAAAGAGAGAGGGTATAGAATGAGGGTAGAGGGCGTAGCCAGTGGTCATCCTGAAATGCTCCTGTTCAGGATCTGGGCTTAGGTCTTGACGAAAGGCGGATCCATGCTCTTGGACGGGACAACGAAGGACGGCTCTTCCAAGCGTTCAGCGGGTCCTTGGTTTTAAGCGTAGAGCGGTTTCTAATGCGAGATCCCGTACAGGAGCACAACGGGATGACTGAAGAAAAGCCTCAAACAGAAGCCCTGAATAGGAGACCCCAAACAGAATCCCTGAACAAGATCATTTCAGGGCAGGCTCATTGGGGCAGGCTTTCAGGGCAGGCTCATTGGGGCAGGTTCTATAGGATGACGTAATGAGGGTTTAAAAAACGGGGTCAGAATTCGGTTTGTACGTATCAGCAAGTAAAGACTCTCACTTAGCTTAACGAAATAAGGGCCGTACAGGAGCGAATGAAACCCGCGTGTTCTTTCATCGACAGAGATGAAATAACAAGGCCAAATAACTAACAGGCAAAGAGCGTAAATTCTTTTACAGATTAGAGCCTTAAACGCCTGAGACTTTCTTCGAAATCCTGCTAAGAGCCTAGTAATACGCTCGCAATCTGCACAAGCCTAGAATCCTTTCAGGGTAATTAATTCATGCGCTGTATCTGTCTGTGTGGTATCGGACCCGAGTGTATGAGGTTTTATGTCTTTTCCGGATAGAAACGCTTCCTTTCACTTCTTTCTTTACGGTATTTCCTCAAGCCGTGTTTGCTTCGCATGAAGAATTGCCGGGCTCACTGGATACTTCAAACTCCTGAAAAAGCTTCCGATGTCTTGACAACGGTGGAGTATAACAATATACTATTAGTAGAGTAGATATGTCTACATTGGCTTCATATGTAAAGGAGTGGTTTCAGAGTGACTATTTCAGAGAGCCTGGAGGATTATCTGAAGTCTGTGTATCAGATACAGACCGAGAAGGACTTTGCACGTGTGAAAGATGTGGTTTAGATCCTCGGAGTGAAAACTTCCCCAGTTTTGGCAGGTGATATGGCGGGCGCTTTGGGACCGGGTGGCCCTCACCATGTGGCGGGCGGTCGAGTTCGCGGCACCGGCCACACTGCTCATCTGGGTCCTGGGCAATATCCCCCGTGGCGTCCCCTTTGAGCAGACGGCCATCGGCTGGCTAGTGCATGGACTGGCACCGCTGGGCCGGCCGTGGGGGCTCTCCGGTGCAATGCTAACTGCCCTGCTCTTCGCCCTGCCGGCCAAAGAGATCATTGTGCCCGCTCTGGCCATGACCTATGGCCTTCAAACCAGCCTGGCGGAGTCGGAGCAGGTGCTGGCTTACCTGCCCCAAGTGTGGACGCCGTTGACCTCCTACTCGTTCCTAGTGTTTTTTATGCTTTATCTGCCCTGCCTGGTCACCGTATGGGCCACCTGGAAGGAGACTCGCAGCCTTAAGTGGACGCTGATGGGATTGGCCGTGCCGATGGTCATGGCCAGCCTGATCACATTTTTCGTCTATCAGGGTGGACGGTTGCTGGGCTTTTGATGGTTGAAGTCCCCTGAAGGTTCTGAACTTAGGGAGCAGGTTGAGAAAAAGTAGAAAAGGGAAGAGCAAATGCCAAGCGACTTTTGGAATAGTCCAGTGTTATGGGTTAGCTTCGACTTCGTCTGGGTCATCCTCGCGGTGCTCATGTATCACCTGCCCACCGCAAAAGAGAGGGCTTGTAACGTGATATCTCAAAAGTAGATGTTACCGAAGCCGGTGACGCTGCCTCAAAATTTTTTTACTCATATAGCCTCCAAAGTTTCTTGAGATTCACGCTGATCCGGAGAGAGTCGCCGACCACTCGGAGAAGTTCGTGGTGATTATTTACGGTGGTTTTCGTGTACCATAAACCAAACAATGTTGCTTAAGGAGGGGCAGCGCTACCAAATCAACGTAGTAGGACAGGCTCCCAGCCTGTTCGTAGTGTCGGGCGTCCCTGCCCGACGTTACACGGGCCCCTTCGAACTTCGCTAACCCAGTCGATGAGGAGCCGATGCCCCCTTTGATAACGGTTTCAACGAGGTGATTCTTCCCCCGTAATGCACGATAATTAAATCTACTCGATGTCTTGACAACGATGGAGTATAACAATATACTATAAGTAGAGTAGATATGTCTACATTATCTTCATATGTAAAGGAGTGGTTTCAGAGTGACTATTTCAGAGAGCCTGGAGGATTATCTGAAGTCTGTGTATCAGATACAGATCGAAAAGGACTTTGCACGTGTGAAAGATGTGGTTGAGATCCTCGGGGTGAAAACTTCCTCGGTGATTTCTGCATTGAAGAAGCTCAGCAAAAATGGACTCGTCGACTACGAAAAGTACAGTTACATCAAACTCACTCAGGCAGGACTGATGCAGGCCAGTCTATTGTTCGAGAAGCACAACTCTCTCAAGACTTTTCTCGAAGAAGTTCTGTATATCGAGAGTAGCAAAGCAGGCGAACTTGCACATGGTCTCGAGCATCATCTAAATCAGGAATTGCTGACGAAAATGGAAGCCGTAACGAGGTTCTTCGCCGAAAACCCTGAGCTCCTCAAAAAGATGCAGACTTACGTTGACGATTATGAAAAGGACTCACAAGGAACTCTGGACAAACAAAAAAGCGGAAAGGTCTACAGGGTCGAAGCCGTCAGGGGCGATCCCGAGTTGAAGAGACGTCTCTTGAGCATGGGAGTGCTTCCTGGAACAGAGATCTCGCTTGAGGCTATCGCTCCTCTGGGTGATCCTATCGAGATAAAGGTGCGGGGATACAGACTCAGTCTTCGTAAGGAGGAGGCGAGGGCCGTTGTCGTCGAGAGTATCTGAGAGATTCTTTCTCAGCAACGTGCGACGGGGCCGCTGCAGAATAGTTGATCTTTCAAGATGCGAAACGCAGAGATCGAAACTGCGAAGCATTGGTCTTATCGAAAACGCTGTTGTTGAAGTTATGAGGGGCTCGGCTGAGGGAATGTTGATTCTTCTAATAGGGGAGTCTCGGATGGGTCTGAGCAATTCTCTCGCAAGCAGGATAGTAGTTGAACCAGTGGACGAAAGAGTCCGCTTTGTAGATGGAGGGGAGGAGAACAATGCCGTCAAAGGGCGTTTTGGTAGAAGAAGACGTTATCGATATCGCACTGGCTGGTAATCCCAATGTGGGAAAGACAGCGGTGTTCAATGCTCTGACAGGGATGCACCAAAAGATAGGAAATTGGCCAGGAGTTACGATAGAGAAGAAGGAAGGAGTATTTTCCTTCGGCGGAATCAAGGCAAGAGTAGTCGATTTACCGGGGATATACGGCTTGAATGCCTTTTCGATAGATGAACGAATCTCCCGTGACTATCTGGTGACCAGCAGGCCCGATCTGGTCTTGTCGATAATCGACAGTACGAATCTGCAAAGAAACCTTTATCTCACTCTTGAACTGATAGAAATGGGTATGAACGTCATTGTGGTTCTAAATATGCAGGACGAGCTGGAGGCCCAGGGGATCTCAATTGACACGGAAGGCGTGGCCAGAGAGCTCGGGGTGCCGGTCGTCATGATATCGGCGCTGAAACGCACCGGCATTAAGGATCTTAAGGACAAGATTTTAGAATATGTGGGGAAGGTCTCGTCGAGAACAGAGAGAAAGTTCCACGACCAGAGAATCGAAGAGGCAATCAGGAAGATAGAGTCACTGGTATTGCACTCCGATATTTCCAATGAGCTTGACCCAAGATGGTTGTCCATAAAGCTCATTGAAAAAGACCCAGAGTACAGAACGTTACTCGAAAGAGCTTCAAGCGGTATAAAGGACGCAGTCGATCAAATCGTTTCAGACCTCGAAAAGTCTGTTGGAGACGCTTCTATAGCAATGGCCCAGGAGAGGTACAGATCGATTCAGGAGATTTACACGAACTTTGTGAAGAAAAACACCGGTCGGGTCGATTTCACAGATAAACTTGACAGGATACTCACCAATAGATGGCTTGGAATTCCGATATTCTTCTTTCTAATGTGGCTGACCTTTGAGGTAACCTTTACCATCGGGAATTTCTTTCTTGAACAGATAGAGATTGGGTTCGAATGGCTATCTGAATCTGCAGTTTCCCTGCTTGCCGGGAACGTCCCGGAAATAGTCGTTTCTCTTGTTTCGGATGGAATTATCAGTGGTGTGGGAAGCGTTATGGTCTTCGTTCCTAACATCTTCTTCTTGTTTCTCATGATCGGGGTTCTCGAATCCTCAGGGTACATGTCCAGGGCTGCATTTGTCATGGACAGGCTGATGCACAAGATCGGGCTCCACGGCAAATCTTTCATACCTATGATAATCGGATTTGGATGCACAGTTCCTGCAATTATGGCTACGAGGACCCTTGAATCGAGAAAGGACCGGCTGATCACTATGCTTGTTTCTCCTTTCATGTCATGCAGCGCAAGATTGCCGATCTATCTTACCTTCACCGGTATATTCTTCTCAAAACACCAGAGCACCGTCGTGTTCAGCATCTATGTGATCGGAATAGTGGCCGCCATTGGAATGGCGATGTTATTCAAGAGTACGATCCTCAAGGGGGAAAGCTCGCCTTTTGTGCTTGAACTTCCGCCGTACAGGCCGCCAATGGTTAAAGAGACTCTGAGATTTGCGGGAAGCAAGAGCCTTATGTTCCTCAAGAGGGCCGGCACCATTATCTTTATAGTTGTCCTGGTAATCTGGGCTCTGGCAACCTTCCCCGCCGGAGTGGAGTATGGCTCCAAAGAAAGCTATGCAGGCGTAATTGGTTCAGCTGTAGCTCCCCTAATGAAGCCCATGGGAATTGATCACTGGGAGAGCGGGGTTGCAGTCTTAATGGGAGCTCTCGCAAAGGAAGTCGTGGTCGGGACTTATCAGACGCTGGTAGGGGAAGGAAACCTCGAACTGACCTTGAGTGAGTATTTCACACCACTCTCGGCGTATGCTTTCATGCTCTTCACATTGCTATACATGCCATGCGTAGCGGTATTTGGCGCAATCTGGGAGGAAGCTGGAGTCAAATGGGCTCTCTTTACAGCTGTTTACACAACCGTATTCGCGTTCATTGTTGCTTCTCTCGTATTTCAAATTGGTAGTTTGTTTCTCACTTAAGTAGGCATATTACATTCATTTGCTCGATCAGAAATTGCTTTGGCGCAATGCAGCGTATACGGTGATGATTCCCAAAAGCTTAGTTGGCTTCAGCAAAGCAAAACGCTTTCTACTCATTTTTATAAGCAATGTGCTGCTTGCGATTCACGGAAGAAGCAAATTACCCTTGGTGCCAAACCGGTAAGTCAAAATCCGTTGATGTTTTCCGCATGAGCGCGAAAAAAGATCCTGAACCATTCTCTAGCCATTCTTTTGCTATTAGTCTCTTATCAGGGTTCCGATCCGGAACCCTTCTTCATTGAAGACTGCATACCTTCCCTCGGAAAGTTTCTCAAATCTAACCGTCTGCAATCCGGATTCAACAACTTCACGGCTTTCTGACTTTTTCTTTGTTTCTCTTACGGTCGAGAATTTCTCTTCATCGCCGCCCTTTGCATTCCAGTCAAGTTTCTTCTGGATTGTCCATTCGTCGACCAGATACCTCTTGCCGATTCTAGTTGCCTTGAGCGTGCCTTCGTTTATCCATTTTCTTACAGTCCACGGCGTACAATTAAAGATCCCCGCCACTTCTTTTGTTTCATAATACTTCCTTCCATCCATAACAACCATTTTCATTCCGCGCCTTCCACTATTTTCCGCTATATTCTAATATAATCTAACATAATCATTCCAAATTTGACTGTTATCCCTAAAACACGGGCAAAAACCGTCTTGACGAAGATGTTTGTTTGTAGAGTGTTTATTGAGGCTATCAAACATTTCCGGGCATCACTCTGGGTAATGGTTTCGAGGCCAGTTTGTCAACAAATTCTTCGCGGTAGACCAATCTGTTGCAACCACTTCTTGTTTCCAGTTCGAAAATCGGTCAAGTGGAGAGGAACTACGATGTAAGAAATAGGTGGAGCTCTCTAGACCCCGCCCATTTTGACATAGCTATGTGCGAAACTCGTTGTGACAAGAGAAATAGCAAGAACAATGCTCTCATTTTCTAAGGCAAAAAGAACCGATATCCATTTAGTGATTTCATTCAGTGACTGGCTTCAGATTTGCTCTAAACGATTTGTCATTCCAGGCCGTCAATCTTCACCATCGAGTAATCGATCTGTCCTTTGTTATGCGATACATCTCTATCATTTGATACTGTCTGGCCGACAATTACTGCTCCCCCGTCAGAACAGTATTTGCCTCATTGGCGTCTTCAGAGTAGCTCCCGCCGAGGCATTTCTACCAGTGGAAATTGACGGCAACATCCACTCCTACTATCCAGCAAACACAAGCTCCTACCGATTGATTATCCAAGACATTTGCGCATTTGACATTGTTTGGCCAGCAATAACGTAATCCCCGCAGGATGTCTGAAGAACAGAAGTAGCTTTTTCGTATCCGCTTCCTCCAAAGCACTTCTGCCGTTTGATATTGCCGCTTGCATCCAGTTTCACGATCCAGAAGCCGCTAGATTTAAGGTTACCGAAGACATCCCCATCAGTTGAGTTTCAGTATCCAGCCACGATATATTAACCATCGGAAGTCCGATGAACTGGAAACGGCATATCACAACTACTGCCGAGCTTTCACCTTTGGCTTTGGAGAGTATTTACAAACCCAGAAGATTATGGAACCTAACTATATTCATTCAGACGTTTTGAAGTGTGTGTGCAGCATTAGTTTCTTGGAATAACTTTCATGCATTTCTTTAGTGAAGTTCAAGGGAAGAAAGTCCGGGACTGGGTTTTGCTAATTGATTGACCGGGGCGATGGAAAAACTTTACATTCCTGGTTTTCTGAACAGGAGATTTCAGATGGCCAAAGCGTTAGGAGAGTGAATTCCACTTCTAGCTAAAAAACGAAATAAGTTCTGCAAAAATAGCAAGGTTCTTTGGTCAAGAAGCTGTTGACTATTACTGTAATGATTATGAATACTCTCTTTCAAATGCATACGAATTTACCACTGAAAACATTATGCTATTCAAGTACGGTTTATAGCCTAGAAAGAATCAGGTCTTAGGTTCTTTTTCAGTATGAAACATCGCTGCTAAAGGCAGAGAGGGGGCTTTTACATGATTTCGAATAGGCTGTTATTTGTTTGTCTACCTTTCCTGATGTTGTTTTCAGTTGTTTTCT
Organism: Mesotoga sp. H07.pep.5.3; assembly: GCF_002752615.1. Classification (NCBI taxonomy): domain Bacteria; kingdom Thermotogati; phylum Thermotogota; class Thermotogae; order Kosmotogales; family Kosmotogaceae; genus Mesotoga; species Mesotoga sp. H07.pep.5.3. The sequence goes on along the minus strand of NZ_AYTV01000025.1, from coordinate 124,007 downwards.
CCAATCAGCAGGAACTCACCACGGACCCTTCCGAAGCAAACTCATTGGCCAAAGACGCATACATTTTCGCTTACCCTATGCTAGAGAATTACAGAACGATGTATGTAGAGGCCGTGAGTTCGGGAAGATTCAACACATTTACCAGGATCAAGACTCTTTTCGGACCGGATAGCAAGACAGTTGTACGGCCCAACAACGATACTATTTACTCAACGGCCTGGCTAGATTTGAGGGCTGAACCGATTGTGGTAGGCATTCCGGGAGTTCAAGACAGGTACTTCTCTCTGCAGCTTGTAGATATGTACACTCACAATTTCGCGTATGCGGGCTCTAGGACCACTGGGACAGACGCTGTGACCGTAATGGTGGCAGGGCCTTACTGGGAAGGCGAGATCCCTTCGGGAATAGATGATGTCTTCTACAGCGAGGGAAATTATGTTTATTGCGTAGTAAGGACTGCTGTCAATAGCGAAAAGCCAGGAGATTTGCAGAGTGTCATTGAGATTCAGCAGCAGTGTTCACTGCATACTATGAGTGAATATTCCGGGGCTCCTTCTCCCGAAGCGTTTCAAATGGAGAGTTTTCCTCCTTTTGACCAGACCGTCGCCGATTCGGCAGGTTTCATAGGCTACTTCAATTTTCTTCTCGGCCAGCTACAAATTCATCCTTCCGAAGAAGCCCTCATCCAGAGTTTCTCAAAGATAGGGGTTGGCCCGGGCAAAACATTCGATGAGTCAAAACTTTCCGAACCCGTTCGAGAGGCAATAGAATCGGCGATAGCCGAAGCACGGCAGGCGATTTATCATCCAGGCACAACAATGGGAAGTATCACAAATGGCTGGTCTTTACCGGGAAGAATATTCGGGAACAGAGAGAGGATGCAGGGGCACTATCTGATAAGAGCTTCGGCGGCTCATATGGGATTGTATGGAAACGATCTCGAAGAGGCTTACTATCCTAGCTGTTTCTTTGACAGTGACGGAGAGCCACTAGATGCTTCTAAGCACAACTACGTGATTTCCTTCAGCAAGGAGGAGTTGCCTCCAGTTGATCCCAAGGGCTTCTGGTCAATTACAATGTACGACGAAAATCAATTCATGGTCGATAACCCACTCAACAGATACTCTATAGGCGACAGGTCCGACCTCAAATATGCTGAAGACGGTTCATTGATTCTGTACCTGCAGCATGACTCACCAGGCGCAGACAAAGAATCTAACTGGCTTCCAGCACCCGACGAAAAATTCACCATGACGTTGCGAATCTATATACCGGCACCGGAAGGACTGGATCCTCTCTACTGTCCGCCTGTTGTAAGAAAGGCATCACCTGTTAATCAGAATTGGTAATTCTAACAGATACGCCTTGTAGCTAATAGCAACCTTGATTATCATTTCATTTGCCAGTTTCGGGCATACTAGGCAAACGGAAAAAGCCATGCGGTTTACATGTACTCAGCTGCCTTATTCATTAGTTTACCGGCAAGTGTGCTACACTCTTCGCAGTCGGGAAACTTAGACTGATTTTGTTTGATTACGACTTCCCCGTTACCGGAGGCATTTATGAAGTTGACATCGATCTTCATCGTAGTTGCGTCGCTGTTCTACTTTATGATGGGGTTTGCTACCCAATCCATTAACAGTGCCTTACCCGCGATTGCAGTGGAACTCGGGATGAGCCACAGCATGACAGGTCTTGTTCTTGGTCTCCCATCCCTTCTCTATCAGGTAGCCGTTATTGTTGCCGCAGCTCTCTCAAGAAAGTCTGGACCATTTCTTTCAGCTTCGCTCGGCATCTCCTGTATAACTTTCTCAGTGATCTTCATGGCGCTTTCACGGACCTACTATACTTTTCTGATAGGAAGACTGTTGTTTGGTTTCGGATTGGGTGCAACGGAGATATCCATTGCGCTCGGCGTTTCGCAGTTAGCTTTCAAGCGAACTGGGGGTGTACTGAATTCAGTCTACTCTTTCTTTGCACTGGGGAGCATCGTGGCTCCTTTGGTAGTTTCTGCCGTCTTAACCGAAACAAGTATGTGGAATGTTCCCATCCTTATTGCTGCAGTGCTGTTTCTTGTAGTGGCCTTTCTTTCATGGACTGTATGGAAAAAAGCTGCGAAAGAGTCGCTTTCAGATGTCGAGAAGCGAAGGATCACTTTGCCGAGAGATTCGATGTTCTGGCTCGTGGCTATTGGAGGGCTTCTGTATGTTGGTTATGAGGTGGGTCTCTTTTCATGGCTCTCGAGTTTCGCTTACGAGGAGAAGCTCCTGCCGTTAAGAATGGCCAGTCTCACAACATCTATTCTTGCATTCGGTCTGTTCGTCGGCAGAATAGTGACTGGAGTTGTTGTCGACAAATTCGGACTCCAGAGAACTCTCGTAGTTCTCGGAACGATATCTCTGGAAGGATTTTCTATAGCTTTTTTTGCGGGGAATTCTATTCTTCTTTCACTGGGAGTCTTCATAACAGGTCTGGGGTTTTCGGGAACATTTCCAACGCTGCAAGCGATAATCGTATCCGGCTACAGACAGAACCGCGAAGCGGTCTTGGCAATCTTTGCAGCTGCGGGCTCTGTCGGGGCTGTTACGACGAATATTCTAGTTGGAGGAGTCAGCGACAGAACAAACCTTGCTTATGGAATGTCAGTTATCGGAGTTCAGATAGCGGCCGCCCTCCTCATCTTCATTTCTATGTACCTTATTCAGCGAAAGAGAAAGAAGCTTGCAACTCCATGAATATAGCAAGTGAGACTGCTTTTTTCAGAACGAGCGTAGATCGAGTCGTATGAAATTCAAGAGCTGGACTCATTTCTCAAGCGCGGATTTAGAATGATTCACCAAAAGAGCAGCATCACAACATCTCTTTCGAAGAAAAGAGAACTCACTCTTGTATTATCATCATATTTAGAAGCACTCATTCTGAGACTACTACTTCACTCCGGGAGCTGATTATTATGGGCATCGGTATAATTATTCGATGCAAGGAATGCGACTATTCGAAGAATCTCCAGATTGGTGTCGGAATGATGTACGCTCCACACAACATCTTGAATCTTGAATCGAAGTCGCCCATCCTGAAATCACTCATTCCTTCGAAAAAGACCATCGAGAAGATAAAGATGCTTATAGAAAGCAAGAACGCAGTTCTTGCCGATGACTACGGTCATTACATCTACAGATGTCCAGGATGCAACGAGCTATTCGACAGATTCTTCATTCACCTTGACTATGACAATGGAAGTTTTGAACCCAGTTACCGTTGTGGTAAGTGTAGATCAACGCTCGAGAGAATCGATCATAACCCCGATGAAAGCTCAATCGAAGAGAGAATCGGCAAGATCCTGACATCCTTTCCCTGCCCGAAGTGTGGCAGCCGTTCCCTCTACGTCGATTCTGACTGCACACTCATGTGGGATTGATTCTTTCTTAAAGCCGATCTCTTCTATCTGCTATACTGTTAGTAGATACCAGTCTGTGGTTGCCCGTATTGGCAGTTGTTCTAAACCTATACAAAGCACTGGAAGCGAGGAGAGATAAACTGTGAAAGAGAAAGATCGCAAAGATCCGTCTCTTGAAGGACAAGGGAAACTGATCGAGACATTGAGATTGCGATTTGAGAGTAATTCGAATCGTCACAGGGCAATCGACTGGGCCCATGTCCGGAAAAGACTGGAGGCAAATCCCGAGAAGCTTTGGTCGTTAAACGAGATCGAGATTACCGGAGGAGAACCCGTCGTCGTTGGGTATGACAAGGATACGGGAGAGTTCGTCTTCTATGACTGCTCACCCGAGAGCCCCACAGGCGAAGAAGCCTTTGCACGACCGGCAGGCCCTGGAGTCGAGGAAAAGAAACAAGCCGTCCGATAGCGCCATCGATATGGCCGAGAAAATGGGCATCGAGATTCTGACGGAAGCTCAGTATAGGGAGCTGCAGAGCTTCGGGAGCTTTGATACAAAGACATCCAGCCGGGTGAAGACTCCGGAGAGCATAAGAAAACTGGGCGGCGCTCTTTTCTGTGACCGAAGATATGGCACCGTCTTCGTCTATCATAATGGCACCGATTCATACTACAGTATCAGAGGCTTCAGGGGTTCACTGAAGGTATAGGAAAGACAATCATTTCATTCTGCGGTGAGAATTCTCCGGATTCTTCAAGCTTCGAAGCGAAAGAAAATGCTATCTAAGGGACGTAATGCATCATAATTGAATCTACTCAAGTTGATGCATCAAAATAAATCTACTTGAAGTCGAGATGAGGGAGATCGAGAACACCTACCTTTGAGTTAGATTTGGATTTGATTATCTGTCTGTCAACCAGCGATTTTTGAGAAGGAAGGATGACAGTCGAAGATGAAATAAGCTATAATCAACTCGAAACTTATACTTGCATTTAGAACATCTGGAAAGTCTCCTTTCTTTATTTTTTCTGTTCGAAACGTTTGAGTATTTGCTCCATAAAATGACAGGATTCAAAGCTCCCTCGAAAGAGTAGTTTACTGAAGAAGCGAAGTGAGAGAAGACTTTTCCCGATCTAGTCCGAAAGGAAGCATATGTTCTCTTTTTTACTCGTCATTATTTACGTAGCCTTTGTCAGTCTGGGCTTACCGGATTCTCTGCCGGGCTCTGCCTGGCCAGTGATGGGGGAAGTGTTCGCAGTTCCTCTATCTTTTGCAGGCATTGTTTCAATGATCATTGCCGGCGGAACGATCCTTTCAAGCCTCCTGTCAGATCGGTTGAATCGAAAACTTGGCACGGGCCTCGTAACATCGAACAGCATGGGTATGACGGCAGTTGCTCTCATTGGATTCTCGGTTGCGAATTCCTTTGTAATTATCTGTTTGTAGGCTATACCCTTCGGCCTTGGTGCCGGTGACGTCGATGCCACACTGAACAATTACGTTGTCCTGCACTATGCCTCCAGGCAGAGGTACGCGCTTGGAACCCGCCTGAAATGGCGTGGAGGATATGGAGCGGTGTCTGTTATCCAGATTGTGTTGACCTTGGTTCTGTTCAGTGGCCTTTGCCTCTGGAGAAAAGGTAAGAGTGAAAGAAATGGAGAAAGTAAACCTCTTCGAAGCCTCTGAGCGTTGGCAAAGCGCTTAGAATGAGAGGTGTTCCGTTTGTTCTCATTGCATTTTTTTGGATACTGCGGACTAGAAACAACTACTGGACTATGTGCGAGCAGTTATCTAGTAGAGCACAGAGGAGTGAATATGGAAACAGCAGCATGTTTGCATCGCTCTTCAATCCGGGAATTACTGTCGGCAGGTTCTTGAATGGTTTCATCGTCGAGAGGTTCGGGGATAGAAGACTGATTCGCTATGGGATCTCAACATTGACTATGGGAGTTATTCTTGTGGGCATTCCCTTCAAGTCCGAGATCTTCGCCTTGGCGGGCTTGATTGTAATAGGACTGAGTTACGCCAATCTGTCAGTAATTCACGCGACCCCATCGAACTTTGGAAGGGAGAACTCGCAGGCAATTATTGAAATTCAGAAAGTCAGCACTTATGTCGGCACAACTTTCATGCCCCCTCTGTTTGGCCTGATTGCAAACGGCGTGAACATTGGGCTGTATCCCTTATATCTTGGGATTCTTGCAGTCTTGATGCCGACCATTACCGAAACCCTTAACCTTGCCATTGGGTAGTAATGAATGGCTTACGAGGTGTACAATGCTTGGAGCGATTACCGGGGATGTAGTTGGATCGAGATTTGAATTCAATAACCACCGCGACAAGAATTTCGAACTCTTTACAGAAGATTGCTTTGCAACAGATGACAGCATAATAACCCTAGCCGTCGCAAAGGCAATAATAGAGACCGAAAAGAGTATAAACAAATCGGAGATAAAAAGTAGGACAGACAGCGATTATCTCTCGCTGCTGCGAATGCTGGCCGTCAAATACATGCAGGAAATAGGCAGAGATTACCCGAACTGCGGTTACGGTGGAATGTTTGGCAGATGGGTCTTTAACGATTTTCCAGAACCATATAACAGTTTTGGAAATGGGGCTGCTATGCGGATCAGTCCAGTCGGTTTCGTTGCAGAGACAGAGGAAGAGGTTATAAGCCTCTCCAGTGCGGTAACTTCTGTCACTCATAATCACAGGGAAGGGATCAAAGGTGCCGAAGCTACAGTCATGGCCATCTTCCTTGCGCGCCATGGCCTTTCGAAGAGAGAAATTCGAAGCAGGGTATCTGAGGACTACTATCCCCTTGACTTCAAGATCGATGAAATAAGGAACACTTATAAATTCAGTGAGACCTGCCAGGAAACCGTCCCTCAGGCTATTGAATGTTTCCTTGAATCAGTCTCCTTCGAAGATGCAGTCCGGACCGCAGTATCTCTGGGTGGAGACAGCGACACCATTGCGGCAATAACCGGAGCAATAGCCCAGGCTTACTATGGCGTTCCTGACTGGATACGCCTCAAAACTCTTTCTTACCTGGACAGGAGGCTTCGTTTCATCTACGACGAATGGGAGGCCTTTCTCGATAGATTGGGCATAATTTTCTAGCTCTTCAGGCAGACATAAAGCCTTTCTATGTGATGATTTCACCTATTCTTGCCCTGCCTTGAGGCTTTCCCCTTGCATAAGAGTTACAGCGAGTAGCGGCTTCCGCCACTTTAGAAAGAATCTTCCAAAGCTTCGTCAATGAGTTTTTTGTATATATGTATTATCATAATAAAAACCACGATACCGGGGAGCTAAGGTCAATAAACGGCTTCTCCTGCTTCTTAAGAACTATATTTGACTTTGGAACCGTCTGTGAAAAACTCTATAATCATATTAATAGTCACAAACCTGTAAAGGAGGGGTGTTTATGAAAAGGGTTCTAGTAATTCTCATTGTTGTTTTCCTAGTGACATCGGCAGTCATGTTCGCAGCGGATATCAAGAGAGGGGGTACGCTCAGGATTACCTCGATGAAACAGGGGATTCTGATAGAGAACTTCAATCCCTTCTCGCCGAATTCCAATGAAATGGCGATTGGAGGTTTCTACGAAACTCTCATTTACTTCAACCCGATGACGGGAAAGATCATGAACTGGCTGGCAGAGAGCTATGAGTGGTCTGACGATCTCCTGGAGTTGACCTTCAACCTGAGAGAAGGTGTTGAATGGAATGACGGAACACCTTTTACCGAGAAGGATGTACTCTTCACCGTAAACCTTGGAAAGAATAACAAGGCACTTGACGTCTCAAGCCTGTGGTCGACAGGCGTTGTTGGAGTCCGGTCAGACAAGCCAATGACCGTTACTTTCACCTTTTCCGATGTCAACACGACTATCATTCAGAGATTCTCCAGCGTCTTCATTGTCCCCGAACACATCTGGTCGAAAGTCGATGACCCTCTGACCTGGATAGGTGAGGGAATTCCTGTGGGCACCGGACCATTCGTTCTCAAGGAAGGCTCGTTCAGCGAGCAGTCCTTCAGCGTGGTAAGAAATCCGAATTACTGGCAGATAGGGGAAGACGGAAAGCCTCTTCCCTATATCGACGAAGTCTTGACACTCACAACTACAAACGAGCAGGTCCCTCTCAGACTTGCCAGAGGCGAGTTCGACTGGGCAGGTTACTTCGTTGCAAACATAGACGAGGTCTTTGTAAAGGCCGATCCAGAGCACTTCAAGTACTGGCTGCCTGAGGGAAACCTGGTATTTCTAAACCTCAACAACCTCAAGTGGCCCTTCGACAACTACAACATGAGAGCGGCGATTGCGGCCGCGATCGATCCGGTCGAGATAACCAGAATAATGGCTAGCGGCGCCGTTCCCGCTTCTCTGGCCGGTGTTAAGGCGAGTTACCTAAGGCTCGCTGAGAAGGGTCTAAACGAATATGGAATTGAATACGACCCCGATTATGCAAGATACCTTATCGAGAAGGAAGGTTATAAGCTGAACAGGAACGGAATCTACGAGAAGGACGGTAAGTCGCTATCGTTGAATCTATACGTGCCAACGGGATGGACCGACTGGATAATGGGTGCCGAGGAAGTATCCAGGCAGCTGAAAGAGATCGGAATAGAGGCCATCGTTACTTTGGCAGCTTGGCCTTCTCCCTACAAAGACATGATGTACAACGGCAACTACGAGATGCTGTTCGGCATATCCGTGACAGGAACCAGCCCATACTACCAGTTCGACAACTGGGTTCATTCCAAACACTGGGCGCCGATCGGCGAAAATGCCGGGAACTACTACGGGATGAGATATAAGAACGAGAGAATCGACGAACTCCTGGATAGTTACAAGAGGCTTACCGATCCCGAAGCCCAGGACGCTGTAATGGAAGAAGTATTGACAATCTTCTTGAGAGATCTTCCATCCGTTCCCATGTTCTTTAATCCCGTATGGTTCGAGTACAGTACAAGGAACTTTGTCGGCTGGCCCAACGCCGAAAACCCGTACGCGGAACCGAGACCGACCGGAATGGACAAGATGCCCATTCTGCTTTCTATACATCTGCGTTAATCATCTGATATTTCCCGCAGGCTTAACTGCCTGCGGGTTTTGTTAAAAATCAAGAGAGAGGGGGTAAGAAAGGCTTTCTTTCTGCTTGGAAAGAGCTCTTTCTGAACAGCATTGGCTTACTTCGCTAGAAAAATCGGTTTGCTGCTATTTGCTTTGTTCGTGGCAGTCACCCTGAATTTCTTCATACCGAGAATGATGCCCGGTGATCCCGCACAGGATTTGATGGACAAGATGCAGGGCATTCCCCTTGAATCGCTCGAAGCTATAAAGGCCGCCTTCGGTGTAGATTCGACCGATCCTCTCCTGCTCCAGTACGGAAAGTACCTGCTGAACCTTATCAAAGGTGATCTTGGAATCTCTATTTCAAGATTCCCGACACCGGTCGGGCGAGTTCTCCAGGTTGCCGTTCCCTGGACCGTTGGCCTCATGGGTACGGCAACGATTATCAGCTTTTTCCTTGGCACGATAATTGGAATAGGCGTTGCATGGAAACGCAATACGAAGTTGGCCTCTTTCACCGTGGGGCTCTTTATTTTCGTACGTTCCTTTCCTTATTTCTGGCTCGGTTTGTTGCTGATCTACTTTCTAGCTTTCAGAATTCCCATCTTTCCTCTCGGAAATGCCTATACTCCGCAACTGGAAAGAGGCACTCTTGAGTTTTTCCTTTCGGTAGTCAAGCATGCGATTCTTCCAGCATTGACCATAGTCATCTCTTCGATGGGTGCATGGATCCTGACTATGAGGAACAATATGATAAACGTTCTTGCGGAGGACTACATAACCGTCGCCGAGGCAAAGGGACTTTCTCTGCGAAGAATCAAGACTTTGTACGCAGCGAAAAACGCCATTCTCCCTTCAATCACGGGCTTTGCAATGTCTCTTGGCTTCGTTGTTGGAGGGGGCCTACTCACTGAAATGGTCTTTTCTTACCCGGGAGTTGGGCTGATGTTGTATCAGGCCGTTCAAAGCAAAGACTATCCTCTTATGCAGGCCATTTTTCTCTTCATTTCGGTGGCCGTTCTAGTTGCGAACTTCATTGCAGATATCGCGATCCTCATACTAGACCCACGCGTCCGGGACGGTGGCAAGTGATGTTCAGAGACGTCTTTTCGCTTTTCATCGAAAATCGTAAGGCACTGATCGGGCTGATAATCCTGGCCTTCTTCTCTATCGTAGCGATATTCGCGCCGCTGATCGCGCCTTACGATCCAAAGACAAACAAGGTTGAAGTTCTGAGCATAGTCGAAGAGGAAATTGGAAGAACTAAGACGGTCGAGAGGGAGGAGATCGACGAATTTACCGAAAAAAGAGTATACACGCAGTCTATAACAACTACTTACGAAAAAGTCACCACAAAACTTCCGCTCAACGCCAAACCTTCCCGAAACCACTTGCTGGGAACGACACGGGCAGGCCAGGACCTCTTCTCCCAAATGGTCTATGGAACAAGAATCACACTTGCAGTTGGGCTCATTACTGGACTTTTCACAACGCTTCTAGCCCTTACTCTGGCTCTCGTGGCAGGGTATTTCGGCGGCATAGTGGATGATATAATCTCCCTGTTCACGAACGTATTCCTGGTTATCCCAAGCCTGCCTCTAATGATAGTAATTGCCGCTTACATAACCGTGAAGGGAGTCATCCCCATAGTCTTGATTCTGGGGCTCACTAGCTGGCCATGGCCTACGAGGGTACTTCGTTCCCAGGTTGTGAGTCTCAAAAACCGGGATTTCGTGAGAGTATCCAGGATTCTTGGCGAAAGGCCCCTGTACATAGTCTTCAGGGAAATACTCCCGAACATGATCTCGCTAGTTATGGCCTCTTTCTTCACATCCACTATGGCGGCAATAATGGGTGAAGCGACTCTTGAATTCCTGGGGCTGGGCAACGTATCGGTGGTAAGCTGGGGAACGATTCTATACTGGGCCCAGAACAGCGGGGCGCTTCTGTCCGGCGCATGGTGGTGGTTCCTTCCTCCCGGTATCTGCATAGCTTTGATCGGTACTTCCTTCGCCCTTATGAATTTTGCCATAGACGAGATCTCCAATCCGAAACTTAGGAAGAGATGATTTGAGTGAATAGACAAGAGAGCGAACAGCTACTCCAGTGCAGGAATCTTGTGGCCGGCTACAGGATCAAGAGCGGTTTTGTTCATGCCGTTGACGATGTCTCTTTCGATCTCGAACGGGGAGGCTTTCTCGGTATCGCGGGTGAGTCTGGGTGTGGAAAGTCTACGCTTGCCTTCGCAATTATGAGGCTTTTGAAGGACAATGCCACGATTGAAAACGGCAGTTTGTTGTTCAAGGGAACCGACCTGGTTGGACTTAGGGAAGAGGAGATGAAGAAAATCCGTTGGGTCGATATCTCGATGGCCTTTCAGTCGGCGATGAATGCCCTCAACCCCGTTCTTTCAATCGGAGAGCAGCTCACAGATGTCATCCATGCCCACGGTGAAGTTAGACAGAGCGAGGCACGTGATAGAGCATTAGAGGCTCTAAAGCTCGTAGATATTCCTCGTGACAGGTTCAATTCCTATCCTCATCAGCTTTCGGGAGGAATGAAGCAAAGGGTGATGATAGCGATGGCCTTGATCCTCAATCCCGACCTGATAATAATGGACGAACCTACAACGGCACTGGATGTAGTTGTACAAAGGACCATAATCGAAAAGATACAGGAGCTGAGAAAGTCCCTGGGATTCTCTGTGATATTCATAACGCATGATCTCTCTTTGCTTGTGGAAATCAGCGACACTCTCGCAATAATGTACGCAGGTAAGATTGTGGAGTACGGCAACTCCGATGAGTTGTTCAACATGCCGCTACATCCCTACACAATAGGACTCATGAACTCCTTTCCATCCCTCACCGGCAAGATCACCAGAATGGGCGGGATAGAGGGAAAACCGCCCGACCTTCTAAATCCGCCTGAAGGTTGCAGGTTCCATCCACGCTGTCCTCATGCAATGGACATTTGCGAAAAGTCCTGCCCGGCTCTTCAAAAAGTGGACCCTCGGCACAGTGTGGCGTGTTTCCTGCACAAAGGAGCTGAAACCCTTTGAACGGCGACATTCTGGTCCTCGAAGGGGTAAGAAAACACTTCCCCGTGAACTCACTGAGGAGACACGGCAAATTTGTTCACGCAATGGACGACATATCGTTCTCTCTGAGAAGCGGCGAAGTGCTGGCGATTGTCGGTGAGTCTGGCAGCGGAAAGACTACGACGGCTAACGTGATAGCACGTATATACAGACAAACAGAGGGGAGCGTAGTTTTCGAGGGCAGAGAGCTGAGCGGCAAAATGACTCGCACAGAAGAACTCAAGTATCACAAAAGAGTCCAGATGATCTTTCAGGATCCATTCGGGGCGTTGAACCCGACGCGCACAATAGGGAAAATCATGGAACGGCCCTTCGTTATTCACAGGATTGCCGAAGACAGGAAGGCCGTCAGTGAAAAGGTCGACAGCACATTGACACAGGTAGGCCTTGAACCGCCCGATCAGTTCAAGAGGAAGTTTCCCCACGAGCTCTCCGGTGGACAGAGACAGAGGGTCAACATAGCCCGTGCCTTTGCCGTCGAACCGGATCTTATACTGGCCGACGAACCGACCTCAATGCTGGATGTCTCAAACAGGATGAGCATAATGAATATGATGCTAAATCTCAAAGAAAGCCACGGAGTTTCATTCATATACATTACCCACGATTTGGCAGGCGCTAGATACATGAGCGACAGGATAATCGTCATGTATGCGGGAATGATCATGGAAATCGGTCCGGCAGAAGAGATAATTACGAACTCTTTCCACCCTTACACCAAGCTTCTTAAATCAGCGGCACCGGCCCCAGAAATGGGTCTAAAGCGAAAACCGCTCATTACGGGAGGAGAAATACCCTCCCTGATCGATCCGCCGAGCGGCTGTCGCTTCCACCCACGATGCCCCTTCGCCAAAGAGGTCTGTTCACTTGAGATACCCCCTATGAAGAAGATCGGAGATGACCACTACGCTCGATGCGTTCTTTAACTTTATAGACGCCTGATCGGGATTTGTAGCCACATTTCTACTAATCCTTCTCGAGAAAAACTGTGTTGCAAATCCGAAAAGCCTTTATATGAAATTGTGGTTCTGCTCGCATGCTTGTTCACACCTTAGTTTTGTGGAGGCGCTCTCTGAAATGAAAAAGAATTCCGGAGTGCTCTACGATCGAGATGTTGTTTCCGCCTGTGTGCAGATAATTGAATCGGGATTCACTTTCGAATCGAAATGAGTTGGCCTTCCGGAGGCGGAGCAGCTTCAAGCCACTGTCCAAAACGAGACTTACCGTTCTACATCTAGCAAGCCCTGACCAGCAGAACCTCAATCAAGCTTTCTAGGTGAGTCCTTGTTCTTGAGTTGTATCAGAGGAGAATCTGTCGCCCTCGTGATAAGCCATTGCATCAAGAAAGAGCAATCCGTGAGTGGGCCGGTATTTCCTCTATTATGGACTTTCTTTCGAAAAATCAGATCATCATCTGTCCGATTTGATGAATCCACGCATCATCATTAGTTCAAGAATACAAGCTTTTCATTTCACCTAAGCGTTCTTTCCGTCAATCATTTGAACAAACAACCTGGCGATATTTGGGTCGAATTGCTTTCCGGCGTCTTCTCTTATCACCTTCAACGCAGCTTTCCTCTTTTCTTCTAACGTGCCCTCCACCCTGCTCATTACGCGATCGTAGGCTCCCGCTATAGATATTATCCGTGATACTAGAGGAATTTGCTCACCCTTAAGACCTCTCGGATAGCCGCTTCCATCCCACCTTTCGTGATGGCTGTAAGTGTACTCGGCAATGTCTAACGTTTCGTCGAAGAGATTCAAAATTCGATAACCAACAATGGAGTGTTGCTTTATCTTCTCTCTTTCTTCCTCTGTCAAAGCCGTGTAGGTATCTTTGGAAAGGATGCTTTCGTCGAGTACGATCTTACCTATGTCATGGAGGTATCCGGCTCTTTTCAGGACGTTTATCTGCGACTGAGAAAGGTTCATGGCAGAGCCGATCTCCCCACACAATTCGCTTACCGCAATAGAGTGCTGTTTTTCCATAGGATACTTTGTGTGAAGAGTATCGATAATTGAGTCAATTAACTGCCTGTTCAAAGATTTTCGGTGTATCGTCTTGTCTTTGTACATGGAGCTCTCAGCGTTGGCCATTATTTCATCCAGTGACTGATCGGCTCGGGTCTTAGTATCAAAGCCAAGTGAAATGCTGCATTTAACTGCTTCGACACGGGCATCGGAGAAGCCCTCTTTGATTCGTGAAGCAATACTTTCAGTTTCCTCTTCACTCGTTCCCGGAAGAATAACGACAAACTCATCGCCACCCACACGTGCTATTAGATCTCTCTCTCTGCACGATTCTAAAAGGATTCTGGCTGACTCTTTTATTAACTCGTCTCCCGCCGCATGGCCGAAGACATCATTTGTCATCTTCAAGGCGTTAATGTCTGCAACGATTACGGATATGGGAAGGTTCTCTTCAACATCGACTGCTTTCTGAATCTGAGCCAAACTGCTTCTGTTGAGAAGGCCGGTTAGAACATCGTGAGAGCTAAGGTATTTGATTTCCTCCTCTCTCTTTTTGCGCTCGGTGATGTCTGAAAAAGTGATGACACCGCCAACGACTTCTCCGTTTCTCATTTGAGGATAGGAACGATACTCAACGTCAAAAGACGAGCCATCGGCTTTCCAAAAGACCTCGTCATCCGCCTGGAAACCTCTCCCATGTTTGATAGACCTAACAATCCTGCATTCTTCAATCGGGAATTTCGTTCCATCTCGCCGGCTGTAGTGAATCAACCGATGAACGTTCTTTCCGAGAATATCTTCTGGACCACTGAATCCCAACAGCTTTACAGAGCTCGCATTGCAGAATGTGCAGTCACCATTCAGATCTATACCATATATCCCTTCTGCGGTGGAGTCAAGCAGAAGCTGTAGCTGATTCTTGCTTTCTTTCAATTCCTCATTTGTCCTCTGCAGTTGCCTGGTTCTTTCTATCACACTCTCTTCAAGGTTATTGATCAAGAATTGCAGTTTGTCTGCAACTCTGTTCAGGCTTTCAGAAATCATCCCGATCTCATCATTTCTAACGACCTCTACTCGTTTAGACAGATCCCCTCTAGACAAGGCAGTTGAAACCTCAATCAGATTGTCTAGAGGCTTCATCAATTTTCTCGCGAAAACATTGTAAATAATCAATGAGAGCACTAAGGCAACCGCAACGATAATCGCGGTCAGATGGATACTGTCTATCACGTCCTTCATATAGAAGGCTTCAGGAATTGCGGACATCACAACCCATGTAGCATTGAGTATTTCGATCTCCCGCATGTTAATGAACAGCTTTTCCTCCTCACCTCTGTAGAATAAAGGTGATTCCCGGTTTGTAGTGGACTGAATGAAAGCCTTCTCAATATCGGGAAAGCCGATTTCGTCAACGGTGTGCTGCTTGAAAGAGCCATCTGGAAGAACTGTGAAGTTATCAACACCCATAGAGTTCGCTATTAGAGAGCCCGTTTCTTTGTCGGCAACTATTGCGTAACCTGAGTAGTCTCGAACAGCATCTACAAGGAAACTACCAATGTCAGAAAGAAGGATATGTGTCCCCATTACGCCTTGAAGACTTCCACTGGCATCATAAACTGGCCACGAGAAGGAGACTGTAAGGTCGTCCATCACGAAGTGCTTGTATAAAGGAGATAACGCCGGCCCTCCAGATTCCTCGGCGGCCTTATACCAGGCGCGTGTACGAGGGTCGAACTTACCGGCTTGAACGACCCTCTCCCCTGCGGTCAGATCCTCATTAACCGAGTAGTACCATGAGTTGCCCCCCGTAGAGGCGTCATTTCGCATTATTTCAATGACTCCCTTTTCATTTCTGCGGGCTCCATAATACTCCCCGTTTGCCGTGCCGTAACTAAAGCTATATATATGAGGGCTTTGAGCGCTCAACACTCCCACAAAGAACTTCTCTCTGAGCTCTTCATTTGACAAATCGAGAATTCCATATTCAATAACCTTATGGTTGACATCGTTCACACTGTTAGGTATATGCATAAACGAGGAGACTTGATTGTAGATGTTTTCCCCAACGTTTTCGACTATTCTTTCAGCCGCTTTTTCAGCCGAGGATAACCATCTTGAAATGATCAGGTATCCTATAACGACTGTCGAAAAGAGCAGTACTGAAACAGTCACGATAGTAATGATACTCTTTATTGAAATATTCTTCTTTCTCAACCTCATCTGCCTCACCTTGATAATTGTAATTGTCGATTAAGTCTATATGATAATCGAAATCATTTAAGCTCCTTTTCACAGAATCCGCTAACCATTCTTACCACCTAAGCCAGCCCCAAGAGTTTTCGCTTCATTGTACAAGTATCACAAAAGGCTAAAACCCTAAACTCCTACGAATTGTATACAGGATGTCCTCTCTTGAACAAACATGATGGTCTTACGATTCAAACTCATGACGAAATAATTGCCAGTGATTACTATGCCTTCAATAATCGTCGATTCTACACGTGAGACAGCACACCCGAAGACACTCAAAAACAATTATTACATATAATAGCAATCCTTCGTCATATTACGCATCAAATTGAGTCATGCAACTTCATGCCATAGCAATATCACAACTCGTAATTCAGTCATCCAAAGGGAGAAACAAGATCCTTAACCTCGGATTCTGCATGATACTTGCTGGAGTATAGTATCATCTCTCTTCAACAAAACCGGGATTGTGAGTCGAGAATTGCTGACCGCTGTAATTCGATCCGGGTCAAACATGACAGCTGTTCCTTGTTGTGAAATCGATGGGAATGGGATATTCGGTACTTAGCAAACTCATATTTCCGTCGAAGAAATTATCTCTTGCTATAGCTTTCGAGAAATTCGATAGTTATATTTCCATCTTTCGGTCTAGCAACGAGGCAACTCTGCATCCTATCACAGCCGCAAATCAGAAGAAACTGCCTCTGCTTTTCATTTTTCGCACCTTCGGTCGTAGCAAAATGTCCAGACTTGGGCGCCATAGAAATTACGTCGATTGTTATGGCCTCTTCCGCTTCTGCATTGGTTTGTCGACAAAGAGAACTCATCGGTCTTCGGCATACTGAGATCAAGAATCACTATATATCTCGATGCTCATCGATCTGCTACATCGTTCTACTGTGTTAGACGCTGTAAGGATATCATATCCTTTCAACATCCTCTCGATAATCATTAGGTCTGAAGCCGAATCGTCAACTATAGGATTTTTGTAGCCATTTCAATCCTCCCTTAATAAATGACACCCTTTTCTCAATCTTCGAGCTGACCAATCTCTTGTAGCGGTCTTCTGATCAAGAGGGTGAACCTCTTCTCAAGAGCCGGTATCTCCTCTCCCTTTTCACCTGCCAGAGTCTTTTGAAGCGCTACAAATACTTCATAAAGCCCTTTTACGCCAATACTATCGGAAGTGCTCTTTACATTGTGAACAATCCCGATCACATGCGAGAACCTTTCTTCTCTCATAGCTAGATTTACTTCAAAAGAAGAACATAGATTCCACTCTTGCATTGCTGAAGAGCATTCTTCTTTCCCTTTAGCATGAAATACCTTCTTCCAACAAGCCAAAACAAAAAAACGGTCCCGGAGGGACAAGCTCCGAGACCTAGTTGGATGTAATAGTGAGGTGTTACGAGGTGAATCCGTGCTTGCAGGATTACGTGAACCTGAATACATTGGGCGCTCAACTATCTTAATGATCGAGCACCACAAATCTATTATGAACCAGACTCACTCGATAATCCAAGTCTTTTCTCAACTCCCTCCAGGAAACTTCCACTCGGTCCAATTATATACCCGCTGTACTAATGATCCTGATCTTAAATCCTTCATTGAGGAAGGAGGGCGACGTAGTGGCGGGGGTGTCTTTGAGGTCGAAGAACAATGCATAAGACGCAATGCACCGGAAAGCATCGGCGGTCGCAATGCCGCCTTCAGCAGGAAGAGGAAGACCATTCGCGAAGTGCTTCAAAAAGGGTTTCCCCCAGTTCGACGTAAATACATCTAATCGCTGGAAATTAAGAAAGAAGCTTAAAGAAACGGTGCCACGCGAAGCGACTACGTCGGGCGTTGGTTGAAAAGTTGTCGCCTATTGGCGACAGAGATCGTCAGTTATCAGATCTTTTTCCAGTGAGTGAAAGAGATTCCACGCTCTTTTCACGCTATCTGGTTTACATTCGAAATGGAGGTGATCATATGAAGTTTCTCCTGACTTTAATGATAGTCGTTACCGGCACTCTTTGCCTTGCGAAGGGAAATTACACATTGCACTCGGAGATTCCATACAAATCTCACGAGGAGAGTCTTCTCAACTGTCTAGATATATACACACCCAATGAATTAGAAAGCAAGACCGGTGGAATTCCGGTAATGATAATGATTCACGGTGGTGCCTGGAGAACCGGAGATAAGTCTAATAAGAATGTCACTGTGAATAAAGTTCCATACTTCATCTCTAACAACTGGATCTTTGTGAGTATAAACTACAGACTATCACCAGAAGTGAAACACCCGGCACACGTCGAAGATGTAGCCGCTGCTATTGCCTGGGTCAGGGAAAATATATCTTCTTATGGAGGAAATGCCGATAAAATCTTCATCATGGGCCACTCTGCAGGAGCGCATCTTGCGGCTCTCGTTTCTACTGATGAGAGCTATCTGGCGAGATATGGAATCGGACTAGATGCTATTAAGGGAGTTGTACTGCTTGACGGGGCCGGCTATGATATTTGCGCGAGCATCGAGAAGTATGGTAGAGGGATCATCGCGAACTCGATGTATCTCAACGCTTTTGGTCAGGAAGAAGAGTCATGGTACGATGCTTCGCCAATCAATCATGTTGCTCCAGGAAAATCAATTCCTCCGTTCCTGATAGTTTATGCCGGCGAACGAATAAAGTCAGAAGAAATTTCCAATGACTTCGCTCTAAAACTCCGGCTTTCCGAAGTGCCTGTTCGGCTGTACCATGCCAAAGATAAAAATCACGCCGATGTGAATATCGATCTGGGATTAGTCCAAGATGATCTGACCATTGCAGTAGCAGACTTTCTGAACGATCTACTAGATTCTTTCGAGTGATAAGAACAGTTGTTTGCTGTTAATAGAAGTACGAAAAAAACTTTTAGAGTTCACTCCTCTTCAGTCTCGTCTCTCTTCTCGTAGAGAAGCTCTTAACGCTCTTACCAGAACCTGACCCCCTCTTCTCAGACACGTTGATGGAGAAATTCTACGCAAGATTTTTTGCGGATTCCATTTTTCACGAAAGAGCGAGAAAAGGAGAGAGAAGGGAGAAGAGAGAAAGGGAGAGAAGAGAGAGATTGGGAGAGAGAAAGAGAGAGAGAGAAAGGGAGAGAGAGACTGAAGAGATGAGATCCCGTATAGGAGCACTACGGGATGACAGCCCTACACGTCATCCCAACAATGCTCCTGGTTAGGATCTGGACGCGGTGCGACGGAAAGAGCAGGGTATCGAGTGTAAGGTCTGGGGTGTCGAGAAGAGAAGAACTCACCGTCTAGGCATTTTCACATAATAATGCTGATACAGTTATCCAGCTTGCGCCTTCAGGAGGTCCCACACATTGTCATCCCGAACTTGTTTCGGGATCTATTCTTTGAAGGCATCTACGATGATGAATCCGTGAATTTGCAAAGTTAGTGTGCAAAGAACATGATGCTGAAATGAGTTCATGACGCGAATAGCGGGGTATCGATTACAGGGTCTGGGGTGTCGAGAAGAGAAGAACTCACCGTCTAGGTATTTTCACGTAATAATGCTGATACAGTTATCCAGCTTGCGCCTTCAGGAGGTCCCACACATCGTCATCCCGAACTTGTTTCGGGATCTATTCTTTGAAGGCATCTACGATGATGAATCCGTGAATTTGCAAAGTTAGTGAGCAAAGAACATGATGCTGAAATGAGTTCATGACGCGAATAGCGGGGTATCGATTACAGGGTCTGGGGTGTCGAGAAGAGAAGAACTCACCGTCTAGGTATTTTCACGAATAACGCTGATACAGTTATCCAGCTTGCGCCTTCAGGAGGTCCCACACATCGTCATCCCGAACTTGTTTCGGGATCTTGGTGTTGATCTTATCCAACGAAGAACCTGGACGCGCAGCGTCGGAACGAAGAACTGCTCTTTCTAGGGACGGGTCCACGATTTGGGGAAGGACGGTTTTTCACAGCGTACAGCGGGTCTTCGTTCTTTAGCGCACAGCGGTTCTTGGGTACGAGATCCCGTACAGGAGCATTACGGGATGACACTCCTACACGTCATCCTGACATGCTTCTTGTCAGAATCTCTGTCCTTCGCGAAAAATGGGGCCATAGGAGCCGGTCAGTCCCTATTTTCGCTCTCGTCTTCTCGTGAGCGGAGCGAACCCTCGACAATGCATTTTCTCCGTTATCTCTTTGGAGGAAATAGATGCTGAACTTGATTCAGAATCTCGTGTCAATGGTTCCTGACTTTGACCAGAACGAAGAACAAATCGTCGCTCTGGAAAGAGTTCTCCTCGATGAACGGTGAACCATTCAACGGCTAACCAACCTTTCTTGAACTGTTTACCCTCAACCTACCCACAATCTACAACACACAACGGCTCTTGTGGATTTCTAGCCGTTTTTTAATGCGTATGCTTAAAAGGTTCTGATATCAGAACTGGTTCTGAGGTCAGAACAGCAGGTAGAAGTAGTATGAAAATAGGGACTCCTTTTTTACATTGCAGCGATGCCACTCTTCGTTCAGCAAGAGGTGCTGTTCGTTAGACACGTTAGTGGAAAAGTTCTCCGTAAGATCCGTTCTCCTACGATATGTACGAAAAACATCGTAATTATGCCCATCGTTGAGAATATTGCTTTCAATCGATCGTGGATACCCCAGAATTACTTTTTCACCCGATGAATAGAGATAGTAAATGAGAAAGGATTTTGTATACTCAGAATACGTCATACATAATACGTATGATGACTGAGATTTCCGGAGGTTGAGTAGAAAATGGCCAGGCGTAAATCCCTTTACGAGATCATATATTCACAGATAGAACAGAAAGTCCAGGAGATGAGTGATGGAACACAACTCCCATCAATAGAAAAGCTTTGTGAAGATTATGGAGCCAGCAGGACGGTGATAAGGGAAGTGATTACTGCTCTTGAAAAAGAGGGCCTAGTCGTTAGAAGGCAGGGGCTCGGTACATTCGTTGTTAAGGACAGCGGTCTGGTCCATACAGGGATCGAATATCTGAGAGGCCTGACACGGATCATTTCGAGCTCTGGAAAGACACCCGATTTGATACACGACAGATTTAAAAAGGTCCTTGCTGATAGCGACCTAGCAGCGAAGCTGGAGATGAGGGAAAAGGAAACACTTGTCCTGACGGAAAGGGTGTACGCCGCAGACGGTATTCCTGCAATATTTGCAAAGACGTACATTGCTTCGGAAAGAATACCCGGAGGCACAGAGGAATTACTCAAGACTCTCGGAGAAAGAAGGGCGAAGGAATTGGTCCTCTTTGATCTTCTAGAGGAGAAGTTCAAAGATCCAATTAGATATGCGATTGCAGAGATCGAATCTAGACTCGTGAACGAAGAGCTTGCGGACCTGCTCGAAATGACTCCGGGCACTTCGATAGTGCTGCTCAAAGAAGTTCACCGGGACATGAACAATGTCCCAATGCTTTACTCGGAGGATTTCATAAATACGTCGGTCTTCAGAATACATGTTCTTAGAAAGAAGATTTGAGGTGACGCTTTGATGGAGGATTACAGAGAGCCAGTAGGATTAGAGGGGAGATTTCAATATCACATTGAGTGCAGCGCGGGAGATATCGCACCCGTTGTAATTGTTCCGGGAGACCAGGGGAGAGTCGATAAGATCGTAGCCGGACTGAGCGAGGCAAGAAAGATCGCTGAAAACAGAGGCTTAATAACCTATACAGGTAAGTATAAGGATTACCCCGTTTCGGTGACTTCAACAGGCATGGGAGGCCCCTCTGCAAGCATCGTATACGAGGAACTGATCAACGTTGGGGCAAGAGTATTGATAAGAATTGGCAGCGTGGCAGGCCTCCAGGAGTATGTTAATGAAGGAGATATAGTAATTCCTTATGGCTGTGTGCGTGATGACGGGGCCTCGAACTACTATGTCCCGCCGAATTTCCCGGCCGTACCTTCTCCAGATGTCTATTCATCGCTTACAACATCTGCTAGAGAAAGGGAAAGAGAGATCGTCACCGGAATCAACTGGACACATTCCTGCTTCTACAAACGAGATCCCGAATACTTCCAGAGCTGGAGCAGGAGAAGGATTGTATCGCTAGAAATGGAGGCTTCTGCGCTCTTCGTCATTTCCTATCTTAGAAATGTCAAGGCCGGTTTCATTGGGATTTGCTATGCAAACAGATACAAACAATCTGCTGGCACAAAAGTAGATCTCTCTGTCAAGAACCCCAGAAGAGACGTCATTGAGAATTCAGTGAAAGAAGCGATCGAAATAACGCTGACCGCAATAAAGAAAATGTACGATGAAGACCTTGTTTAACTACCGAAGGGAGGAGATTCAATGAGAACCAGGTTCATGCTTTTGCTCTTTGTTCTGTTGATAGCTTCATGTTTTGCAGTTCCTTTGCGTCTTTCAAGTGAAGTTGGAATTCACACGGATGCCTGGAAGACCAGAATGGAAGGATTCACGAAAGAGACGGGAATCGAGGTAGAGATTCAACAGTTTCCTTACGCAAACTACCTTGATCAGCTGATGCTCGGTTACACATCTGGGAGGGTCGAAATCGATGTACCTTATATCTCGATGCTCTGGTATCCGGCTCTTTCGATTGCAAACTACATCTACCCGATAAGCGATATTCCGGGATACGAAAGAATCAACGAGACCGATATTCCCGGAATAAGAAACGCAAAGCTTAATGGCAAAACGTACATTGTTCCCTACATGAACGAGCTCGGAGGCATAATCTACAGGAAGGATCTCTTCGAAGATCCTGTGGAGAAGGCCAACTTCCTCAATAAGTACGGCTACGAGCTTCTGCCTCCTCAGACTCTGGAGCAGTACAGGGACGTTGCAGAGTTTTTCAACAGACCGCCGGATCTCTACGGAGTCACCATGATGGGAAGAAGAAGCATATTCCTTGCAACTCACTTCATGCAAAGGCTTTGGGCGAAAGGCGGGGCACTTCTAGATATGAATATGCGTCCAATCTTCAACTCGGAAGCGGGCGTTGAAGCGCTTGAAGAAGTCAAGTATATGTTCCAATTTGCGAACCCTGCCGCAATGAACTACGATTTCCAGGAAGCACTGAATGAATTCATCAGCGGAAGAAGCGCAATGGCGGAGGTCTGGACGACCGGAATGTTCTACGTAGAGGATGAATCGAGGTCCTCCATTGTTGGCAAGGCAGGATTCGTAGGATTCCCCAGACCTGAAGAAAAACTTGGAGAGATGCTTCCCATGCTTTATATCTCCTGGGGATTCTCGGTCAGCAGCTCGGCACCAGACAAGGAAGCAGCGCTGGAGTGGCTTTTGTATGTCACAGAAACAAAGAACGAAGTCGAGGCCGCTCCTACAGGCAACATACCGGCGAGATTCTCGGCGCTGAACAGCCCCGAGCTTGCGGAGTCCTTCCCCTGGATAGGAGACTTCGCCGCTGCTATGGAGAATTGCATTCCCACTCCAATCGTTCCATTGATACCGGAAGGCGGAAGTATAGTGAGCGGAATTATCGCTCCAGCGGTTTCTGAGTTCCTGGCTGGAACAAAGACGGCCGAAAAGGCTCTAGATGACGCAGTAAAAGAAGTAGACAGGCTCATGAGAGATGGAGGGTACTATTGATCTTATTCAAAGCCGGGTCGAAAGGCCCGGCATTTCTTGCGATGGGGGATCGGATGAAGTTGAAACAGAAAACTAAAGGTTTTGCATACATTCTTCCTGCACTTGTATTCATCGTGGTGATCTTCATGATCCCACTTACATACACTGTTGTCATGTCCTTTCTTCGGTGGAATCTGCTCAGACCCGATCTGGGAATCAAGCCAGCCGGTTTCACGAACTACGTAAGGCTTTTCACAGACTCCTTCACGCTGGACACAGTTGGAAGAACGTTCTACTTCGTAGTGGGAGCTGTCCTTGTTGAACTCATTATAGGGCTGTGTATCGCTCTCGCACTTGACACTGAGTTCAAAGGCTGGAAGATAGTGCAGTCGATTCTTCTTGTACCTTTCATGATCGCCCCTGTAGTCGTAGGATACGTATGGAGATTCGTGTTGAACAGCGACTATGGACCAATTATCCATTTGATGAAACAAATAGGGTTTGGCGGACTTGTAGATAAACCACTGCTTTCGAATCCCTCTGCGGCCATGCCAGTACTGATAGTTGCAGATGCCTGGGAATATATACCCTTTGTTACCCTGGTATTGCTTGCGGGTCTGAAGTCTGTTCCATACGAACCGTATGAAGCCGCATTCGTCGACGGTGCAAGCTCTATTCAGAGATTTTTCTACATAACCCTTCCGCTGCTAAGACCCTCGATACTCGTCGCGGTAGTTATCAGGACGCTTACGTCCTTGCGTGTGTTCGATATTGTGTTCATTATGACAGGCGGAGGTCCCGGGACAGCGACGGAAACGCTTGCCTTCTACGGTTACAGGACGGCCTTTCAAGCATACAACGTCGGCTTTTCTTCGGCAATAAACATGCTCACTTTCGGAATAGCTGTGGTCTTCACAATACTCTACATGAAAATTATAGGTGGTGGAAAGAACTATGATTAGGAGAAGACCTGTCACCAGAATACTGGTTTTCACTGTTATTGCTTTGGCTCTTATCTGGACTCTGGTGCCACTTGCGTGGATTCTTCTTTCCTCATTCAAGTTTGAAGCCGACCAGTTTTCTATACCACCAAAGTGGTTCCCAGAAAGACTTACGCTTCAGAACTACGCGAAGTTCTTCGGGAATTCTGAGTTTGTGAGATCATTGATCAACAGCGTCTTGATCACATTTCTTTCAACGGTAATCGCCCTTTTCCTGGGTGTGCCGGCAGCCTACGCTCTTGCCAGGTTCAACTGGAAGCATGCCAACACAATCGCTTTCGTAGTCCTTATAGCAAGAATGACACCCCCGATAGTCATGGTCTTGCCTTTCTTCATGATCGCCAGATATCTTGGAATATCCAACACATACCTCCCGATTGTTCTCGCTCTATCCTTTTTCAGCGTCCCTTTCGCGATCTGGATGATGCGTGGCTTCTTCCAGGAAATCCCTGTTTCTCTTGAAGAAGCAGCTATGATTGATGGATGCACCCGTTTGCAGTCGTTAAGGAGAGTAGTGCTTCCTCTTGTAATGCCAGGACTGTCAGCCACATCCATACTCTGCGCTCTGATTGCGTGGAATGAATTCCTTTTCGCACTTGTACTCACCGGTCAGGACACAAGACCTCTTCCTGTTCTGGTCAATATGTTCGTAAGCGAAAGGAATATTGAATGGGGTGTTATGAGCGCGGCAGCGATAATCACAGTGCTTCCGATGATTGTCTTTGGACTCCTCGTCCAAAATGACTTGGTTCGGGGATTGACAATGGGCAGCTCCAAATAGACCATTCTCAATCATCTTTCCGGACCTGCTGAGACTCTTCCCAGTGCGAACGCAATTATTCATGCACTGTATGAAACAAAGTAAGAATAAATAGTGTCTCCCTGCCTCATGTGTGATAATTGATCGGTGTAAAGAAAGTCTTTAACAAGGAGGTCAGGGTTGATGCCAAGGATGCTTGTGGCAACCGCACCGCGAAAAGCGGCCATCGTTGAGTATCAGGATAGAAAGGTAGCGGCCAATGAGGTGATGGTCGAGGTCGAGTTTGCTTCTCCAAAGCACGGCTCAGAGGTAGCAGACTTCAGAGGTGAAAGTCCTCTGATAGACGAATTCTACGACAAAGACTGGCATCTAATTTTACCGAGATCAGCTGGCGAAAAAAAGGGCGTAGAGTTCGGTTCCTGGAATCTGGGCAATATGTGGGTAGGAAAGATAGTAGTGAAAGGGGTAGACGTAAAAGACTACTCCATCGGTGAAAGGGTCTGCTCTTACGGAGGAATTCGTGAAACTCACATTATAAACGCTATAGGAAACGACCGTCTACTAAAGGTCCCTACCGGAGTCTCCTGGAAGAGCGCTGTGTGTTATGATCCCGCCCAGTTTGCCCTTTCCGGAATCAGAGACGGAAATGTAAGGCCGGGAGATTACATCGCAGTGATTGGCCTTGGAGCCATCGGATTAATGGCGGTACAGCTCGGGAAGAAAATCGGAGCCAGGCCAGTGATAGGTGTGGATCCGATCGCGATAAGGCGCGAGGCTGCGCTGAACTCCGGAGCGGATTACGTACTCGACCCAGGTGAGTGCGACGTCGGTCTTGAGATAAAAAGGCTTACCGGCAAGCTCGGGGCTGACTGCATCATTGAGACCAGCGGATCTGCAGGCGCGCTTCAGTCGGCTCTAAGGGGGCTTGCCTACGGAGGAACGGTTTCATATGTGGCCTGGGCAAGGGAGTTTGCCGGCGGCATCAACTTCGGAAGGGAAGCCCACTACAACTACGGAAGAGTTGTTTTTTCTCGCGCCGCGAGTGAGCCCAATCCAGACTTTCCAAGATGGGATAGAAAGAGAATCGAAAAAACCTGCTGGAATTTGATACTGGATGGTTCTCTCTCTGGCGACGACATCGTGAATCCAGTTGTGAACTTCGAAGAATCGCCGAGCGCGTACTGTAAATATGTGGACACTAATCCCGAACTGAGTATTAAGCTCGGAGTAGCTTTTTGAGAGGTGAGCATATGAAAGTGATAACTCAGGACAAGGACTTCTTCCCTTCTCAAATGGAGGAGAAACTGCAATTCATTCGAAGCCTTGGATTCGACGGTTACGAAATAGACGGAAAAGTTCTTCTGGAGAGGTTCGCGGAAGTGAGCGAAGCTGTCCGGTCAACAGGATTCCCTGTGACAAGCGCCTGTGGGGGATACCGTGGTTGGATCGGTGATTTTTCCCGGGAGAAAAGGGAGCAGGCAACAGAGGACATCGGAGAGATCTTGAAGGCACTATCTAAGGTCGGCGGAAAGGGAATCGTTGTACCTGCCGCCTGGGGAATGTTTTCGAAGAGGCTCCCACCTATGGTCCCTCCGAGATCTGATTCAGAAGATACAGCAGTTCTCCTGGAATCCCTTGGAAGCTTGAACAAAATTGCTGCAGAAACGGACACCTTCATCTATCTGGAGCCACTTAACAGGTACGAAGATCATATGTTAAACACCCTTCAATCTGCCGCGAAAGTGATAGAAATGGGCCGATTTTCTAATGTCAGACTGACGGCTGACGCTTTTCATATGAATATCGAAGAGGCCGATATCAGGCAGGCGGTAATAGAAAACGGCAGGTATATCGGACACGTGCACATCGCCGACAGCAACCGTTATCAGCCGGGTCAGGCGCACTTAGATTTCAAGACACTCTTTTCGGCACTGTCTGAAATCGGTTATTCCGGTGACATTGTATTCGAATGTAGAGTGATCGGAGACGATCCTGTTAAAGGATACGGTGAGTCATGCGCCTTTATTCGAGATCTTCTCAGGAGCATTGAAAGATGAAGTTTGGGAGACTCCGCGTCGCCTTGATTGGGGCCGGCCAGATTGCAGAGGTCACTCATCTCCCGGTTTTATCCGAGATGAGTGACAGGGTAGAACTGGTCGGGATAGCAGATCCCGCTGTAGAGAGGGCAGTTATGCTTTCCAGCAGATTTGGAATAGATAACACTTTCGGTGATTACAATGAAATGCTGTCTTCTTTGAATCCCGATGCCGTGTTCGTTTGTACTCCAAACAAATTTCACTCTGCAGCTACTGTAAGCGCACTGAGATCTGGATCTCATGTCTTTTGTGAAAAACCTCCTGCCATCAACGCAAGAGAAGTTCAAGAAATGATGGTCGCCTCAAAGGAAGCAGGAAAGATTCTTTCATTCAACTTCCATTATCGTTTCAGGAGTGAAGCAATCGCCATAAAGAAGTTTGTCGACAGTGGAGATCTTGGTGAGATATATTTTTGCGAAGCAACAGCGTTGAGGAGACGCGGAATTCCTGGATGGGGTTCCTTCACCAACAAAGAGATCCAGGGCGGAGGTCCACTGGTTGATATAGGAGTTCATATGCTGGATCTGGCGCTCCATATGATGAGATTTCCACAGCCGAAGAGCATTACGGCAAGCGCTTACTGTAAAATTGCCAAAAGGAGTGGAGTTGGACTTATGGGCGGCTGGGATCCTGAGAAATATTCCGTCGAAGATTCGGCCTTTGGCTTTGTGAGGTTTCACAACGGAGCTTCACTGATCCTGAAGACTTCCTTTGCGCTAAACATGAAAGATCGTTCAATCATGAATCTTCAAATTTTCGGTGATAGAGCAGGCGCTACGGTCTTCCCACCGGAAGTATTTGCCGAATCACACGGAGAGTTAACGAATACGGCCATACCGTTTGCAGAAAGCAAAGACTGCTATAAGAGGTCGGTAGAAAGTTTCATAGATAGTTGCCTGGGAAAGGAATCAACAATACCAACTCCCGAGGAGGCCCTGGCTGTTCAGAGCATCTTAGACGCCTTTTATCTGTCGGCCGAAAGTGCTTCGACTGTAGAGCTATAGCCGGAGATCCTCGTCATGAGAATCAGCATTTTGAACGGTGCACGATAGGTAGAGAAAAATTCGATGAGTACATTGACAGACTAGTTTCTTCTCTTCGAGATATAGAAGCAATGTCGAGTATTTCGCGCTAACGGATCTAGATATAAAACAGTGCATGGGATGCTTTGAATTCTGGGTGGAATCACCTGGAGAATGCGCCGCGAAAGATGATTCCGATGAAATAAGGAGATCAGTTAATTCTAGCCTTCTTCTATTTGCATCACCACTCATATTGTGTCTCACTTCGTCCATATTGGAGGAGGCGATCGATAAGATGATCCCAATAGTCCTTCCGTTTTTCACTGTTGGGGCAGGCAAAATCTATCAAAGAAGAGGTACGGGAAGTATCCCTTTCGAGTGTTCTGACTTAAGAATAGGACGATACAGCCATAGTTGATCTTGAGATCGTGAGGAAGATCTGTGAACGTACTGCTATAGAAATGGCTTCAATCTTGCCTTTTTTGATTCCACTGAGGGAACGTTAGAGGAGGTTTCAAATGAGACTGCTGGTCTTCAATGGATCTCCGCGAGAAGTTAAGAGCAACACATTGACGATTGTAAACCACTTTCTCGAAGAAGAAAGGTCATCTTTGGCGAGGAAGGGTTTATTGAGATTGTGGACCCTAGCAAGAAGCAAAAAATAATCCTCTCATTACATATATTATGATATATAACGAGGAACAAACGTGGAGAACTTCATGATAAGTCCTGTATGCTTTTCAGGCAAGCCCGGTTGCGCACGGTATTTTGTCGGCGAACTACAGGTCTTTTAATTATCAATCTCTGTGTCTTATGACGCCTGCGAGCTTTGCCAACTCAATCACCGGTATTGGTACAAGAGAAAGCAGAATAGCAAGCAGATACATCGAAGCGTTCAGCTCGGCTAGCCCAAATATTCTCGCGACTGGATCTATGAATAGAACAAAAGCAACCATTGCCAGCGACACTACTGTCGCAAAAATATGGAAGACATTGGAAAAGAGACCGGTTTTAAATAGCGAGTGATTTGACCGCATGTTAGAAGAATGAAAGATCTGGGTCAAAGAAAGTATAGCAAAGGCCATTGTTCTGCCTACAACGATATCTCCGGTACTCTTCCAGCCAATCGAAAACCCAATCAGAGTTAGAAAAGCGAACATGATTCCCTGCAGAATTACTCTGTAACCAAGTCCATTTGCAAATATTCCTTCATTCTTTCGTTTAGGCTTGCTTTTCATAACATCCTCTTCAACGGGTTCCATGCCTAATGCGATTGCAGGTAGGCTGTCGGTGACGAGATTTATCCAGAGCAACTGAGCAGATATTAGAGGAGCTTCTCTCCAGATAATCATCGCCGCAAATACAGTCAAAATCTCCCCTATATTCGTTCCAAGAAGGAAACCAACCACCTTTCTTATGTTGGCATAGATCCCCCGACCTTCCTTCACGGCCTCTACAATAGTTGAGAAATTATCATCTGTAAGTGTCATGTCAGCCGCGCTCTTTGCCACATCGGTTCCAGTTATTCCCATAGCACATCCTATATCTGCTGCCTTGAGAGCAGGAGCGTCATTAACTCCATCTCCCGTCATTGCCACCACTTCACCTTGTTTCTGCCATGCGTGAACGATCCTCAACTTGTCTGAAGGAGAAACTCTGGCATAAACCGAGATATCCCGAACTCGTTCTTCGAGCTCACTATCCAGCATTCTTGCAAGTTCGCTTCCATCAACAACCTTTTCTTCAGGTGACAGAATCCCGACTTCTCTGGCAATTGCTGCGGCGGTTAGCTTATGATCACCGGTTATCATGACCGGCTTTATCCCAGCCTGTTTACATAGTGCCACCGATTCCTTTGCTTCTGGCCGTGCTGGATCGATCATACCCACGAGACCCATGAATGTAAGCCCGCTCTCGATCTCGGCGGGATCAAGGATCTCTGGAATCTCCTCGATATGCTTATAGGCTATGGCAAGCACTCGCAGGGCATCGCTACCCATCTCTTCTGCAATTCTTCTTCCCTTTTCGACGTCTCCCGCAACACATCTAAGAGCAACTGAATCAATTGCACCCTTTGTAATTACTACATTCTTGTTTTCGATTCTGTTGATTGTTGTCATCATTTTTCGCTCTGAATCGAACGGAATCTCGGCTAATCTTGGATATTTCTCCTCAATTTTCTCTTTCTCAATTCCATTTCTTTTAGCGGCAAATACTATCGCTGTCTCAGTTGGGTCTCCTATTTGTTTTTCTTCTCCACTTTCGTAAATGATTCTTCCGTCTGAACAGAGTGTCGCATATAGTAAAAGGCTTCTGATTTCCGGCAAGTTCTCGGAAGAGATCTCTTCCAGAGTTGAGTCGTAATCGGAAAAGGCCTTAACCAGTGTCATTTTGTTCTGAGTCAGTGTTCCTGTCTTGTCTGAGCAGATTACGGTTGCACTTCCCAGGGTCTCAACGGCTGGCAGCTTGCGAATTATCGCGTTTCTTTTAACCATCCGCTGCACTCCTATGGCAAGAACAACCGTTACGATAGCAGGAAGGCCTTCAGGTATTGCCGAAACGGCTAGAGAAACGGAGATCATGAATATCTCCATTATCGGAATGCCATCAATCAAACCAACCAGAAAGATTATCGCGCAGGCAACTATAGCCGCAATTGCAAGATATTTTCCAAGAACATTCAATTTCTTCTGGAGAGGAGTTTCTGTCTCTTCTTCCGCTGAAAGCATGCTCGCAATTTTCCCCATTTCAGTTTGCATTCCAGTCTCTACGACAACAGCCTTCGCCCTTCCATAGGTAACGCTACAACCGGAGAAAATCATGTTGAACCTGTCTCCCAAAGTAGCATCTTCTTTTACCTTAGCCTCGGTTTTCTTCTCCGACGAAACCGATTCTCCGGTTAGGGCTGACTCATCCACTTTGAGACTTGCCGAACTCAATATTCTAGCATCGGCTGGAACGAAGTCACCGGCTTCTACAAGCACAATATCACCTGGGACCACGTTCGAAGCTTGAACGATCCTTTGCTCCCCATCACGTATTACCTTTGCATTAGGCGAAGAAAGCTTCTTCAAAGCGTCGAGAGCCTTCTCGGCTTTGCTTTCCTGTATTACACCGATTACCGCATTCAAGACTACTATAAGCATTATCAAAACAGGTTCGAAGAAACCTTCATTCTCGAATAGAGAAACAACGAAGGAAATTGCGGCTGCCGCCATAAGGATAGCTATCATAACGTCCTTAAACTGTTCTAGAAAACGCTCGAAGATGGTTTTCTTTCGTTCCTCTCTCAGGATGTTGCTGCCGAATCTAGCCAATCGTTCTTCCACTCCAGAAGAACTCAATCCTTTGTTGGGATCAACATTCAGTTTCTCTAATACCTCTTCTAGTTCCAATGAGTGCCATGCCATTCTTAGTATCCTCCGTTTTCTCTGTATGCAACTTTAAGGCCGCAAATCCATATCGCGACTTCTTGGATCGCTTTAAATACAGACTGAACTCCGGGCCGAGGCTTTCATCCAGTATCGTTAGAGCGCTTTGTTTTGAGCGAAATCTCATTCCCGCTTTTCAAAGAAGACAATACTTCTCTGAATGATTGAAGAAAGGAATTGCGCAGTTCATCACCACTCATCATACTTCTCTCTTTCAGATCATCATAGTATGCTGCAAAAGTTACAAGGGGCATTACAGAGAAGAAGAACTTGAACAATTCCATGTCCGGGGAGTAAGTGAAATCGTGGTCGGCTTCGGAAATCAATTTTAGGATGGGATTGCTATCGACGTCTCTCGAGAGATCAAGTAGTCTAAAGAGATCGTTATGGTGTTTGCTGTCTTTCAATGATTCGAACATCAAAACCCTCAGCAACAACCTGTTTTCCAATAGATAATCGAGTATCCTTTCATAGTATTCAAGTAGTCGGTTCACGAAAACAATAGCAGACTCCTCATTTGAAAACTTCATCCTCTCATATTCAATATCGAGTTCGCCGTCTTTGATCATCTGAATGATGCCTTCCTGGACGAAATCCATGGTGATGGAAGTAGCATCTTCAAGCAAGGAATTAACCACATGGCTTAGGATCTCCTCCTTACTTTTGAAGTAGTAATAGATCAGCCCTTTCGTCACTCCTGCCGCCTCAGCAATCTCACTTGTAGTAGTTGCATGGAATCCTCTTTTTGAAAACAGTTCTATCGATGCATCGATGATTCTTTCTCTTGCATCATTAGCATCATTTGATTTCATCACACCACTTCCTAACTGACCGGTTAGTCAAAATCATTTTACCATTTTGTTAGCTCTCTAGGGAGGTATCGAGTTTTTTAGATTCTCTCTGGTAAATGAATCAAGAAAATGGAAAGGTTTCGTATTCACCCCCAGGGAAACTGGACAAGTAAGTGAGGAATAGTAGACTAAGGAGAAGGGGTGAATATGGCTGAAGCATCCGAAAGGCAAGCATTATGATCCTGAGTTCAAACTCAGATTAGTTAGGGAGTTCTTAGAGACAGACAAAACCCTTGAAGAAATTGCACAAGAGAAAGGGATCGTACTTCAGAACACTTCAGAACATCACAAGACGATGGATTTCTCTAATTCGATGAGTATCGTTTATTAGGCGGGCCATTCACGTTTTCTAATCTCTGTTGGTTAACCATTCCTTGCAAAGGAAACTGTGAAAGTGCAACTTCTGGGAAGTCGAGATGGGAAGGTGAGAAATATTCTTTCTGGACTTAGCTCTTACCATTACCCGTAACTTGCAGTCACCACTGGATTCTTAGAAAATTACTAGCAAATAACTCTCAGGGAAATAGACTCGTTTTTGTCGTCTTAGCCCTTCAAAAAAACCATGAATAATGCAATAAACGCAATCGCAGCCCCATGAAACAATGGGGCCGACGTAGATCACTAGATGCACGAAACTTACCGAGATAACTCCATTCGAATCATTCAACTTGAAAAATCGAAATTTCCACTGCAGGGAAAGCTTGAAGAATAGATATGAACCGAGCGATAGAACCTTTGACACAGTTTGTTTAGGAGGTGCATCCAAAAAACCTTGTGAACAGCAAAAGATGGAAAACTACAACAAACAGTGCCTCAGCAGTGCTTTCCCGTCGTGATTAGAGAGCACGATCCCATTCCTGGAGAAGATACCCTGACTGTTGAATGACTGACTCTTGCCGCTATGCTTTCCCGCGCGACTGCTGAGTAAAATCCCGATCGATGACAATCTTTCTTTTTCTAGCTGAGTGCAAAAACTTGACTCAAAAATAATTCAGGTGTAGAATCCTATATGTACGTACATTCTAATTGGAGGCGACTGTTATCACTCCGAAGTATTCTGTAATTGAGCGTTTTCTGCTTGAAGAACTCAAGTCCGGGAAGTACTCTGTTGGAGATAAACTCCCAACGGAGAAAGAGCTAATGAAGAAGTTTAGTGCAAGCAGAGAAACTGTCCGAAAGGCTCTGGATAGGCTCTCTTTCGAGGCGGCAATAGTCAGAAGACCGGGTCTTGGAACCTTTGTAAGCTATGGAAGTGACAACCACCTCGTGGGTATTCTGGTCCAGCAAATAACCAGCTACATCTTTCCGTATATAGTGCTCGGGGCTGAGGACCACCTCTTTAGAAATGAATACAAGATGCTTCTAGGCAATTCAGCGGAGGATCCGGTCAAAGAACGACAGATACTCTCAGAATGGATTGCTTCCGGGGTAAAGGGTTTGATAATCGATCCGGTGTACAGTGCTACAAAGAGGTCAAATAAAGATCTAGTGAAATCTATGGCAAAATCGGGAGTCAAAATTGTTCTTGTACACAGCGACTGGAACATAGATCAAGTGAGCTGCAATGTTCTGGACGATGCCTTTGGAGGAGAAAAAGCGGCTGAGATCTTCTTTGAATACGGTCATAAAAGAGTTGCAGTAATATACAAATCAACACATCTTCCCGGCGTCATAAGGGCCAAGAGCTTCGTAGATCGATGCAGGCAACTGGGGTTTTCGAAGATATACGAAAAGTCCTTCAACGTTTCGGAGTTTACAGGTGCGCCTATGCAAATTGCTCACGAACTGATGTCGCTACCGCAGCAGATTCGCCCTACTGCAATCTTCTGTTACAACGATGCGACGGCCCTGCAGCTGCAGCTGGTAGCAAAGAGACTTGCTCTAAATATACCCGAAGATATCTCGGTTATAGGATTCGATGATGGACCTATCGGTGATTTCAGGGACGTCCTGACCACTTTTGCCCATCCAAAGGAAGATGTAGGAAGAAGATCTGTTGAAATCCTTCTTGATATGCTCAATGGCTCCAAAGCCTATAGAGTTGTCCATAAACCGGAACTGATTGAAAGAAGTTCAGTTGCTGGTGTGAAGGAATAGCTCTGAACCGCTTTCTTTATGAAACTCAAACTTCTGATCTTAAGACAGATCATCTGTAACCCTCTTTAAAGGCTAAGCGATCATGGAATTTCCATCTTTGGCTTTCACTCTATGACTATTTTAGTTTCTCTTCGTTATTCGCAAATCAAGTTGTGGCTATGACGTCCAGAGCGATTCCTTCTTAAACAACGTTGTCAAAAATCGCGGTTGTACTCTTCGCCTCGGGTTCTTATTAGTGGACTGGTAAGGGTTGGTTTCTCGAAGCCATAAGAAACGCAACGAAGAACTAGATTTTCAGAAAATACTGGACTAGCAGTGGCACAAGAAGCTAACTGGCGTCCTGCAAAAAAATACCTTTGCCGGGCACCGAGGAGCAGAAGTCGGCAGGCCAAAACAAAAAAGCTTCTCTCATATCTGTTCAAGGTTCTTCGATCTATTGAGAAATGAAACTTGACTTCTCTGCTAGAGAGACGCCGACAGGAATCCATTATAGAAACGACGGTTATGGAATCTTCCGAGAAAGTCATTCCCAACGTCAAAATGGATTTGGGTTTTTTGCGTCTCAAAATACGGACCTCTTGTTTCTCTTTCTCTCAAGCTCCAGGAACTTCGGTAAAGAGGAGAGAAAGTCGAGAAATGAAAAAGGGCATTTCCTACATGTTCGTTTCGCCAAAGGGATCAGAAAAGAAAAACAAGATGGTTTGCGCTTCCAAGACAGTTTCCGCCGTAATCGTTGCCCATATGCAATCCCCTGTTCTAGATCGAAATATCGGACTTCTTCATGAATTACTCCAGAGTAAACGCTCCATATATGTACGGACATTATTCTACGATAATCACGAAGA
Source organism: Mesotoga sp. H07.pep.5.3 (assembly GCF_002752615.1). Taxonomy (NCBI): domain Bacteria; kingdom Thermotogati; phylum Thermotogota; class Thermotogae; order Kosmotogales; family Kosmotogaceae; genus Mesotoga; species Mesotoga sp. H07.pep.5.3. Next base: position 88,511 of record NZ_AYTV01000025.1, on the reverse strand, counting down.
AATCAATGAGAATCCGTCCTTTCAATATTCGATTAATAGGAATTTGAAGATAGGGTCTTAAATTCGGCTCAAATCATCAGAGAACGGCTCTAATCGAATTTGGTGCAGCTTCTTCGATTTTGCTACAATGTGACCGTGAATTGATTCTCCTCTTAATAACAACTGATTTCTAATCGTGGCAGAATTCTGGATCTGTCTTTTGTGCGGAACTGTGGGCAAGCGTGTTTGGTTTTTTTCAATAAGGTACGTACATATATGTATTTCCCGACAAGCCAGAGTAGAAGCCAGTGCTTTCAAACGTATTCATACAACCAATTTATCTGTGAAGAGCTTAACTCATTTTTTCGGTCTGACTGATCAAGAAATATCATTTTTGGGGGGGTGGTATAACGGGCAATAGATCAAAAACTGGATCGCGTTCTTGTTCATTGACAATCTGCCATTTGGTATTTCTAGGAGGTGAAACTTAGTGAGAAAGTTGATGGTTTTGGTACTTGCGCTGGTTCTTGCCGTAGGTTTCTCTTTCGGTATAACAATTACGATGATGTCACCGCTGACCGGAGCTGACGGAGCTTACATGGATGAAATCGTGGCAAGATTCAACGAGGAACATTCTGACATCGAAGTTGTTCATGTGGTCGTAGAGTCTTCTCTGGATATGAAGAACAAACTTTCAATGGGTATTGCATCCAAGACAGCGCCCGAGATCATGTTCATCAGGAAATTCGACATGCCTCTTTACCTCGAACATTTTAAGGGATTCACAAAGGAAGAATGGCTTGAGAACTATGGAATCGACACAGATGATATCTTCCCTGGTGTTCTCGAAGGACTAGTTGTGGATGGTAAAGTGGTAGGAATTCCAATGGACATATGGCTGTTCTACATGGCCTACAACAAGGGAAACTTCGCAAAGGTCGGCCTAGATCCTAACAACCCGCCGAAAACGAGAGAAGAATTCATATCTGCCATGGAGGCTTTGTTGCCTATAACGCCTGAAGGCTTGACACCATATTATGAGAACCCTGCCTGGACATGGATCTGGTTCCACCTTCTCTGGCAGCACGGCGGCGAAGTGCTTACCGACGACTTCAAGGCACCTGCGTTTGAAAAAGCCGGAATCGAAGTTTGTAAGTTAATGCTTGAGATGCAGGATAAGGGCATTCTGCCGATGCAGGTAGCCGATCCAGGCGTTTCCTTCCAGTCGGGCGAAAGCTCAGTCTTGATTACCGGTATCTGGACTATCAAGCCATGGATGGAACAGCTGGGTGAGGATTTTGGTTATGCAGTAGCTCCTCAGCTGGGTAACACTAAGGCCGTATTTGGAGGATCCCACGTGCTTGCAATGCCAGCTGTCATGGTCGAAGATCCAAAGGTACTTGAAGCTGCGACAACATTCATCAAGTATCTTTGGGACCACTCGATAGACTGGTATGAAGCAGGGCAGACTCCCGCAAGAAAGTCCATTGCCGAGAGTGAGGAACTGAAGGAAAGGCTTCCTCATATCTACGCGGTCTCTCAGGACTCTGAATATGTAAGGCAGTTCCAGATGTTCCCGCTGATTTCAGAGATTGAGGCCGAAATCGCCGTTTATCTAGAGGAAATCCTCGTACTTCATTCGATGTCCCCAGAAGCTGGAATGAAGGAAGCTGCATTTGCCGTTCAGGAAATTCTCGACGACTATTGGTCGAGAAACTGATCTGCGTAAGTAACGGTTAATAAGGTGAAGGGAGGAGGAGTAATTGAGACAATCACATTCTAAGTCACCAAGAAGTTTCCGCAGGGAGGTGGGATCGTGGTTGTTCCTCCTCCCTCACCTGTTCTTTTTCATTCTTTTCGTTGCTGTCCCTCTAGTATTCGGACTCATAATCAGTTTCTTCAACTGGAGTCTCCTGAAAGAAAACGTATTCATTGGTTTCAATAACTATGTGCGGACATGGAACGATTCAAGGTTCTGGCCAACGGTTCAGCACACCGTGATCTTTGCACTGATTAGCGTCCCTTTGGTAATAATTGTGGCAATCCTTTTCGCCCACATACTCAAGAAGAAGCGCTTCGGTCAGCTTTGGTTACTCGTTGCCTTCGTTTCGCCAGCTTTCTTCGGATCTGTAGGAATTCTTAGTTCCTGGAAATGGATATTCGCTTCTTTTCCTTCAGGCCTTGCCAACTATTACCTGGATAAAGTCGGGCTCATCAACAAAGCGGTTTCCTGGTTTGGAAGCACTTCGGTAGCCTGGGGAGTGATTATCCTTGTTACGGTCTGGTGGATCGTTGGGTTCAGTATACTGCTATATCTTGGAGCTCTACAAAGAATCCCGCCCGAACAGTACGAATCAGCAAAACTAGATGGAGCCGGACCATGGAAGAGATTCATCTACATAACTCTCCCATGGATCAAGAGCGTGCTGTTTTTCGATGTCGTTCGTCAGGCGATTCTGGCATTCGGGCTCTTCGATCAAGCCTATATATTGTCTGGGGGAGGACCCGCAGGGACCACTCGTACACTCGTTTACTATCTCTATCTCGTAGGATTTGAGCGACAGGATTTTGGAAGGGCCGCGGCGATCTCCTGGTATATATTTGCGATCGTACTGATTTTCGCAGTGATTCAGCTAGTTCTGGTCACCAAATCTATACGATCGACGGAGGGGTGAAACTATGACTTCAACAGTCCCCAAAAACAAGAAGAAACTCAGCAAACGAATAACTGCAGTGATAGTGACTGTTCTTCTTTGGGCCTTTGCAGCTTTCTGGTTTGCACCGATCTTCTGGATGCTGTCGACTTCGATGAAATCAACGGCGGCAGCCGTCATTGAGACTCCTCCTCAATGGATACCTCAGAATCCAACTCTAGAAAACTACAAGATCATCTTCGCACCTTCAGGTGGTCTCTCGTTGGTAAAGGCCACGATTAATAGCATCATTGTTGCAGTTAGCTCTACTCTGGCAACACTTGCACTTTCAATTCCTGCAGCTTACGCGCTTTCCCGACTGAGATTCAGAGGGAGAATGCTGATATTCTGGATATACGTTGCGGTTCTCGCCTTCCCTTCAGTGCTGTTCCTCATACCACACTTTTTTATAATAAACGGAATGGGACTGTCGAATTCTTACCTTTCTCTGATTCTTCCGGGACTTGGGGGCACTTTCGGAGTATTCTTGCTCAGGCAGTACATGCTCGATATCCCAAAGGAGCTTGAAGATGCTGCTTGGATTGATGGTTGCACAAAATTGAGATTTCTTATCAGTATCGTAATCCCATTTGTTAAACCTGCTATGCTTGTACTTGGCTTGATGACATTCCTTGGCTCCTGGAACAGCTTTCTCTGGCCTCTGCTAATCCTCAGCAAAGCCGACAAGTTCACGCTCCCAATAGCTCTCATAAGATTTAGCGCGGGGTGGGGAGACCCCTACAGAGGAATCGGTCCGATGATGGCCGGTGCATTCTTCTCCGTAGCACCCTCTTTGATAATTTTCATTGTCTTCCACAGGTATTTGATGAAAGGAATCTCCCTGGGATCGCTTGGAAAGGAGTAGATATTATGTCAGGAATTAAGAAGTATTTTTGGAAAACCGAAGGAGAGAGTTTTGGAACACCCCTTAAGAGATACTTTGTCTTGATTCTTGGCCTGCTGTTTCTTAGTCTATGTTTTGGAGGTAGTGTTTTGCCTATCGACATCGACATTAGTGCTTTCGAAGAGAGAATAGAAGCCAATAGAAAGGTGCCCATTAAGATAGAGATCGTGGATGAGAATGGGCATCCTGTTAGCGATGCACACGTATCGGTAAGGCAGATTAATCACGAATTCTTCTTTGGAAATGCCCCTGAGTATCTGATTTATGCCTACGCTTGGACAAGCTACAACCGTGGCAGAAGGTTTGGAATCAAGCCCTTGCCTGAAGAGGATTTAGAGGTATATAAAAGGTTATACCTCGATCTCTTCAATTTTGCCACTCTTCCATCTTTCTACTGGAAGGACTACGAACCTACACAAGGCAGAATCCGGCTAGACGAAGCTTCAAAGAAGATAGCCGAATGGCTTAATGAAAACGGAGTGCCTGTTAAGGGCCATACTCTGGTTTGGGGCAACCCCCCAAGTGTAGGTGTTCCTGCGTGGATAGAAGTTAAGGGGAAGGTTGGCCAGTGGGCAGGGGTGAGAGAGGCCCTTTTCTTCAGAGTTGAGAGAGAAGTAGAAGAGTTCAAAGATTTGGTGCAGTACTGGGATGTTGTGAACGAACCTATTGTTCAAAGCTGGTTCGATGCTCTTGGTCCCGATTACATTGCAGAATCGTTTAGGATTGTTAAAGAGACTGACCCAGATGCCATAACGGTTCTTAACGAGTACGGGGTACTTGTCAACGAGCGGACAAGAAGAGCTTTCATTTCCAGAGCTCAACAACTGATAGGTGACGGTGTCCCTATAGACGTAATAGGAGCCGAAGCACATATCTTCACCGCTCAAGATCTATTAAGCCAGCTGCAATCACTGGAAAGTATCTATCTTGCTATAGATGAACTGGCTCAGCTCGGCAAGCCAATTCACATTTCTGAATTTCAAATCCCTCTTCCCGCGGTTATCGATGCCTTCGATGTCTCCATAACTGAGGCCGAAGAGATACAGGCGGAGATCGCAAAGATCTTTTACACGGTGTTTTTCAGTCATCCCGCAGTAGAGGTAATTACCTACTGGAATTTCTACCGTGCTTGGCAGTCCGGAAGCGGATTTCTTTGTGACGACCTGTCAGAAAAACCAATGTTCTACGAGCTGATGAAACTCATCCATGGAGATTGGAAGACCTCATTTGAAGCAGAATTAGACTCGTCTGGAGAATTGTGTTTCAGCGGGTTCTCAGGAGAATACGACATCACGGTAGCATTTGAGAACTTCTCCGAGACAGTATCGATAAACGTAAAGAAGAACGAGAACAATCAATTCACGCTCGTTCTTGGACAATGATCGAGGGGGTAATCGGATGAGATCAACGACGATAATCCTCACTCTGGTCTTTCTTGCTGTTTCACTTTCCACATCCGCTCTAGCGAATCCCGACCATGTCTTGACGGTAGACCCAAGCAGTTTGGGCCCAGAAGTTAGCTCTCTTCTGTACGGGATATTCTTCGAGGACATAAATCATGCTGTAGACGGTGGCCTGTATGCAGAAATGATAAGAAATCGATCTTTCGAGCATCAGGATCCTGTCGAAGGCTGGTTTGCGGTCTTTGAATCCGATTGCAAGGCTACCTTTTCGATTGAGACTGATCGGCCTCTCAACAAGAATAACACCAAGTATCTGAGCTTCGAAATTCAATCTGACGACAAGCTGATATCCCTTTCAAATGATGGCTACGACGGTATACCTCTTAAAAAGGGCCAACGCTACTTGTTCTCGGTATTTGTTCGAAGCGACGAAGAGTATAACGGTGAAATCAAGGTTATGCTGGCCAATGCTAAAGGTGAACCTGAGGCCGAAAAAAGCCTGGGAACGGCATTTAGCTCTGAATGGGAGAAATACTCTGTGGAATTGCAGCCTAACGAAAGCCTGGATGATGGAAGACTCATCATAACGATGAAGGGCTCCGGTAAGATCTCTTTTGATATGGTATCCCTCTTCCCCGAAGAGAACTGGAACGGCATGAGGATCGATCTGCTTGAGATGCTGGAAGAGCTGAAGCCCGCTTTCGTCAGATTTCCTGGCGGTTGTCTTGTCGAAGGCGATAGTCTCGAAAATGCCTACAGATGGAAAGATACAATAGGTCCAATTGAAGAAAGAAAGACCAACTATAATCTTTGGGGCTATCATCAGTCGTATGGAATCGGATTCTACGAGTATCTGCTTCTTTCAGAGCACCTTGGAGCCGAACCTATTCCGATCTTCAACGCCGGTATGTCATGCCAAGTTAGGGGTGCCGAATACTGTCCAATGGACGAAATGGATGAGTGGGTTCGAAATGTTCTCGACTTCATAGAGTTCGCTAACGGGCCATCCGATTCTTTGTGGGGCTCGAAGCGTTCCGAGCTCGGCCATCCAGAACCCTTCAATATCAAATACATAGGCATTGGAAACGAGAACTGGGGAACGGAGTATCACGATCGCTTCCCGTTGTTCAGAGAAGCTGTCAAGGAGAAATATCCCGAAATTACTATTATTTTCAGCGGTCCTCCTTCATATGAAGGAGCTTCGTTCAATCGTGCATGGAGATGGGCAAGAAGCAATGGTATCGAGATCCTTGATGAGCATATGTATGCAGTTCCGGAATGGATGCTAAGAAATACAGACAGATATGACAAATATGACAGATCTGGTCCGAAGGTGATGCTTGGAGAGTATGCAGCCCACGCGGCCGGCACCAGAAACACTCTTCAAGCAGCGATAACAGAAGCAGCACTAATGACCGGCCTCGAGCGGAATTCCGACATCGTAATAATGGCCGCTTACGCACCTCTGTTCAACAGAGAGGGCTGGTCACAGTGGACTCCGGACCTCATCTGGTTCGACAATACTCGAGTATACGGAACACCCAGTTATCACGTTCAGAAGCTGTTCAACGATAACACTGGCAATGTGATTATCTCCTCGTCACTGACCGATGAAGACATAGAGATAATCGGTTACTGGTTCAAGTCGCTGTATCATGTCTGCAGTTACGATTTTGAAAGCAAAGAACTGATTATAAAAATCGTGAATCCCTGGCCCGAAGAAAAGAAACTCAGAATTGAGATCGGCGAAGAGGTTCAGGTAACCGGGAAGGCAGAGATGATCTCCATTACCTCCGACAACATCTTTGACGAAAACACATTCCAGAATCCAGATAAAGTACGACCGAAAACGGTGGGAATGTCCAACCTATCCAACGAATTTACACTAACCTTTTCCGGGAATTCAGTAACGGTATTAAGACTGGAGACGACTGGTCTCTAGCACCATATAAATACGAGGGAGGGATTAAGATGCAGACATCAGTGAAAGTGTGGCCGAGAAAGCTTGGGAAGATAAACGAAATGATCTATGGTCACTTTACCGAGCATCTTGGAAGATGTATCTACGATGGAATCTATAACGAAAAATCTCCTAAGTCCGATTCGCGGGGTTTCAGAAAAGACATTATGGAAGCTATAAAGAGAATCAAGTGCCCAATTCTTAGATGGCCCGGCGGTAACTTCGTGTCTGCCTATCACTGGGAAGACGGGATCGGCCCTCTCGAGAAGCGTCCCCAGCTCCCGAACTACATTTGGGGAGGTGTGGAATCAAACAGATTCGGTACAGATGAGTTCATACAGTACTGCAGAGAGATTGACACCGAGCCTTACCTGGCAGTCAGTTTGGGAACCGCTACTCTCGACGAGGCGATCTCCTGGCTAGAATACTGTAATCTGGACACCCCTACGAAGTACTCCAGAATGAGGAAAGAAAACGGTCACCCAGAACCTTACGGTGTAAAGTATTGGGGAATCGGGAACGAAGTATACGGGCCCTGGCAGGTGGGTCATTGCAGTGCGGCTGAATACGCCGAGAAACTTCGTCAGTACACCCAATTCATGAAGGGCGTAGATCGATCAATAAAGGTGATAGCAGTCGGTGCAGACGACCCCAATTGGGATCTGACGGTTTTGAAACACGCGGGGCATTTGATAGATTACATTTCGATCCACGAATATCACGGGTCCGATGATTATCTTGGAACAGTAGCCTCCGTCTACTATTGCGAACAGAGACTGAGACTACTCGAAGCGCTGATAAAGCACCTGCGCCTCGATCATGTGAAGATTTCTTTTGACGAGTGGAATGTATGGTACAAGATAAGCGCGGAAAAGGAAGGCATGGACAAGGGCATCGTTCTACTTGAAGAACCCTATGCCCTGAAGGACGGCCTCTTTGCGGCGGGAATCTTTGTGGTCATGCATAGAATGGCCGATACCGTGCAAATGGCCAATCTTGCTCAGATGGTAAACGCTCTGGGCATGATAAAAACGAAGGGAGATGAAATGGTTCTCACTCCCATTTACCATGCTTTCGACCTCTTCGTTAATCACACCGGTAGAACTAGACTGAACATGGCGGTAGACTGCGATACCTACGACATCAATACGAGAACCTTCGTTGAGGGACGAAACAGCTTCAACCTGAGCGGCGTACCTTATGTTGACGGGTCGGCAACCTATGACGAAGAGAAACAGGTTCTAAGCGTCGCGCTAATTAACTACTACCAAAGGGAAGAGGAAGTACGTCTGGATCTATCGGGAATCGAGGTCAAGAAGAGGGCGGTTCTAAATGTGCTGACCGGTTCCGCTCCCGATGAGATGAACGATTTTGACAATCCAGATCGAATAAGAGTTCAAAAAAAGGTGTTAGATAACTGTTCTACGGAGATGTTCCTTAAACTCGATCCGATGTCGGCAAATGTAATCGAGTTCTCGCTGGAAAGTGGTCTGTAAGACCCTGGAAGGAAGGCGAAGTGTTCGGTTCCGGCGAACCTGGATTGGATGAGATACAATCTTGGTTAAGGCATGAAAATGACGAAATCTAGAAGGTGATATGTATGTACTTAATCGGATGTGACATTGGAACTCAGGGGACGAAGAGCGTACTGGTGAATGAAAGAGGAGAGGTCCTCTTAGAAGCTCAAAGGGAGTACGACGTAATAAAGCCAGGTTCAAATTGGGCCGAGCAATGGCCAGATGTCTGGGCAAAGGCCGCTTTCGACACAATAAGGGAAGTTGCTGAAAAAGCGGATGTTACAAAGAAGGAAATCGCCGGATTAGCTATCAGTGGCCTTTACGGTGGATCCGGCATTCCCGTTGATAGAGAGATGAAGCCACTACATCCATGCCTGATCTGGATGGATCGACGGGCGACCGCTCAGACAAGCTGGGTGAAGGAAAACATTCCTGAGGAGAAAATCTTCTCAATAACGGGAAACTATGTAGATTCTTATTACGGCTTCACAAAAATCATGTGGCTCAGAGACAACAGACCGGAAGTCTGGAAAAAGACTTATGAATTTGTGACGCCGAAAGACTATGTGGTTTATCTGCTTACGGGTGAAGACGCGATCGATTATTCCTCTGCAGGAAATATTGGAGGCGTCTTCGATATAAGGAAATTGACGTGGTCCAGGGAGATGTGCGAAGCTCTGGGAATACCAATGGAACTTCTTCCAGAAAGAATTGTGAAGTCTAGCGATATCGTTGGCAGAGTAACTGCCGAAAGCTCGAAGTTGTGTGGTCTTCTCGAAGGAACTCCAGTCGTTTCAGGGGGCATAGATGCGCCGGTTGCCCAGCTTTCCGCAGGAGCACTCGAAGAGGGTGAACACGTTGCTATGGTAGGGACTTCTACGTGCTGGGGGACGGTCCACGATGGAAAGGAAATGCCGTTTGGTCTGGTCAGTTTTCCATATGTGGTTCACGATACCAAAAGAATCTACTCTTTCGGAGGCTCGGCAACCACGGGAGCTCTTGCAAAATGGTTCAAGGATGAATTCGCAGACAGCGAAGAGTCTGTCGGAAAAAGAACTGGAACGTCTCCTTACCAGTTGCTGGATAGGGAAGTTGAAAAGATTCCAGCCGGAAGCGATGGACTAATAGTCCTCCCCTATTTCATGGGTGAGCGTTCTCCGATTTGGGATCCTTTTGCCAAGGGGGTTTTCTTTGGAGTGACTCTTGTTCACACAAGAGCGCATATGTACAAGGCTCTCATGGAAGGTGCTGCATACGCACTGAGGCACAACATGGAAAATGGAATCAAGGCTGGATTGAAACTTGACGATGAATGCTTGATAGTCGGCGGAGTGGCCAAATCTACGGTTTGGAACAAGATCTTTGCCGATATTACGGGATATAAGATGAGACAGGTATCCAGTCTCGTTGAGGCGCCTTTCGGTGACGCATTCCTCGCAGGCCTTGGAGTTGGGCTCATAGATAAACCCGAAAGAATCAAAGACTGGGTCAAATTCAGAGATCCGATTAGCCCGGACCCAAACCATAGGGAGATCTACGAGAAACAGTATTCTCTTTTCCGGGAGCTGTACGAGAAAACCAAGGAGACTATGTGGAAGATGGTCTAAGCGGTGAGAATGTATACCAGCAATAAGAGTTGAGACGGGAAACGATCTTTTGAGGAAACTTGAAGCTCGAAGCAAGTAGCTGAAAGTCATCGGCCGATGCACAGAAGGCTTTTCTAGAGAGGTCGTTATCGATTTATCGCTGAATGGTCTCCGTCTAGCTGGTCGAAGAGCTTAAAAGATACTCTGGATCCGTTTGTTCGGAACTGTTAAGTTCTCATTTAGCGCACTAAGACATTGAAAAGTTTAAGACGGCCGAGTTCGATGAAGCCTATTGACTCAAGGTAAGGAGACTAGCTTCATGTTAGATTCGTGGAATTTCACGGGCCAAGCATGAGCTTCATATAGTTTTTCGCCTCATGCGATTGACAAATCAAACTGTTCGAAACCTCTCCTGATTTTCTAAGGTAAGTGGGAGCAGATGTGCATGAGATTTGTTCGTGTCAGCTCCTAGAACACTAGAAGAAATGGAAATCATGAATCTCCTAGACAGATTCGAGGACCTGGTTCCAAAGCCAGGTGAGGGAGTTATGAGACGGCTTGATTGATTTCGGAAACAAAGCGTCGGCTGAGTTAAGAGGTGCAGAATCATTCATGCTTGACGAAACTAAATCCATAGGTTACGACAAAGCAATGAAATCTCGAAAGCCATCAATGTGTTTTGGTCTCAAGCGCTCCAAAGATCTACCGTTATTTGTAGCCTTAAAGCTTCAATGCTTTTTGGATAAACATGGGTGACCAATCTCTTTGCGAAAAGGAGGACTGATTATCATCAGCACAGATAGCCTTGAAGTTTGGTTTTTGACGGGAAGTCAAGAGCTATATGGTAAAGAAGTTTTAAGAAAGGTCGAAGAGAACTCTAAAAAGCTAGTGAACGCTCTCAATGAGAAGATAACTGCCCCAGCAAAAATCCTGTGGAAACCCGTGCTAAAAGATGCAATTCAGATAAAAGCAACAATTGATGAAGCGAACTCCAACAACAAATGCATCGGTTTGATCGCATGGATGCATACGTTTTCACCGGCGAAGATGTGGATCGCCGGTCTGAAATCCGTTGACAAACCCTTTCTTCATCTCCATACCCAGTTCGAACAGAAGATACCGTGGGATACCATCGATATGGATTACATGAATACGAACCAATCTGCTCACGGGGGAAGGGAGTTCGGATTCATCTCCACAAGGCTAGAACTGAAGCGCAAGGTAATTGCCGGACACTGGACGGACAAGGCTGTCATTGCAAAGCTTGAAGACTGGCTTAGGGCGGCTCTAGGCTGGAATGAAGCACATAGACTCAAGGTCGCAAGATTGGGAGACAATATGCGGGACGTTGCCGTTACCGAAGGAAACAAGGTAGACGCCCAGATCGACTTCGGTTACGAAATCCATGGCTTTGCGGTCGGAGATTACATAGAAGGATACTTCAAGAAAGTGAAAAGAAGCGAAGCAGAGGAACTAGTTAAGGAATACTTGAAAGAGTATCCCGTTGTGAAATTGACGGTCTCTGAAGAAGAATTTCAGGCTTCAGTTCGCGAAGCCGCAAGGATAGAAATCTCTTTGAGAAGGTTTCTGGAAGATGGTGGCTTCAAGGCATTCACAACTACATTTGAAGATCTTCACGGAATGAAACAGCTTCCAGGGATAGCAGTCCAAAGACTTATGAGGGACGGTTACGGCTTCGGAGGAGAGGGAGACTGGAAATCGGCTGCCCTTGTAAGAATCATGAAGGTAATGGCCGAAGGCATCGATAAAGGAACATCATTTATCGAAGACTACGTATATCACTTTGAACCGGGAAACGTGAAGGAGTTAGGGGCACACATGCTCGAGGTATGTGAATCGATAGCCGACGGTACTCCTTCTTTAGAAGTCCATCCTCTATCGATAGGAGGTAAGGAACCTCCAACAAGGCTAGTATTCAATGCGAAAGCGGGACCCGCTGTTCAGGCCTGTATCGTCGAATTCGGAGATAGATTCAGAATGATCGTAAATGAGCTGGATGTTGTTAAGCAGGAGGTGGCGATGCCCAAGCTGCCTGTAGCAAGGGCCCTATGGATTCCGAAACCAGATTTATCAACTGCCGCGACAGCCTGGATTCTGGCCGGTGGGGCACATCATTCAAGCATGAGTTACACGGTCACCACAGAACAGCTTGAAGATCTTTGTGAGATGTTCGGGATTGAAATCGTCGTGATAGATGAAAATACAGACATTAGGGAGTTCAAAAAGGAACTTAGATACAATGAAATATACTACAAACTGAAGAAGCTTTGATCTTAGCTCTGTCATGGAAATTGCTCACGCTGAATGTGAAAGGAAGAGAATATGCTGAATAAGCTTAAGGAGGAAGTATACAAGGCTAATATCGCTATCGATGAGTATGGACTGGTAAAGCTTACCTGGGGAAATGCCAGCGCAATATCTAGAGAAGAAGGTCTAGTTGTTATTAAACCCAGTGGGGTAGACTATTCCGTACTTTCGCCGGACGACATGGTGGTTGTCGATCTCGAAGAAAGAGTAGTGGAAGGTCGCCTTAAACCTTCTTCAGATACACCGACTCACATCTTTCTCTACAGATCCTTCCGTGAAATAGGCGGAATAGTTCACACTCATTCAACCTGGGCAACAGCTTGGGCGCAGGCTTGTAGGAGTATTCCATGCTTTGGTACGACCCATGCAGACCACTTCTACAAAGAAGTGCCCTGCACGAGATTTCTGAAAGCTGAAGAAGTCGAAAACGATTACGAACTAAATACGGGTAAAATAATAGGAGAGGCCTTTTCCAGTAGAGATTACCAAAGAACTCCCGGAGTGCTGGTAGCCGGTCACGCACCTTTTACCTGGGGAAAAGATGTGAAGGATGCCGTTAAGAACAGCATAATTCTAGAGGAAATTGCAAAGATGGCATGCCTGACGCTTTTGATCGAAGGGGAAACGCAAGTGCTTCCTGAGTATATAATGAACAAACACTATTTCCGGAAGCACGGCAAAGATGCTTATTACGGACAGAAATAGAACTGAAGAAGGCAGTCCTACTCCAGAAAGAACTGATAGAACGACTCGATAAAGAGGGCTTTAAACTGCCCCTGTTCGATAATTAAGTAAAGACAATCTTTGGCAGCATCGGAAATTTCTCGGGAACAGGCGGAAGTTACAGAATGGTATTACTCTCTTGCCCGGGGTCGGATCTTCGTGTTCTTTTGACCCCGTGGATTTTATCAAGAAGCAGATGTAGACAGTAGCCGCTTGAACCGGCTATACCCAGAAAGATTGTCTCCGTATGATTCATTGAACCGCCAAACGATTCCAGTCTGAAAATCACAACACTTTCGATTACCAGCCCATATAGAAGGCTTCCCCATACTGTATGAAAGAAGCCTCTGTGACTGAGAAGGTTTGTCAGTTTGGATACAACCAGTCCGGAAATAATGGCAAGTGAAAAGGAAAGTGTAACTGCCACGGGCAGTGAAGGAAGCCTGGAAAGCAGGAATGGCTGAACCCTGGGCGAAATTATGGAAATGTAAAGAGCAGAAGCAACAAAGCTTGCGATTAGTATTTCGATAATTCTCTTTATCAACGCGCTTTTCGAATCTATGTCGGGCAGATCGCTTCCAAGGACATAGAGAAGGTACCCAGAACCTATCAAGCTACTATCCTGAAGCTGTTGGACTGGCAAGAGCTCGATAGCACTCAGTGAAAACAAGGTGAATATCGGATAGGAAGCGATACCCCAGTATATGTGTGTCTTAAAGTCAGCCATCTTCCTCACTGCCAAACTTCGTCCCCCGACTCGAAATATCGACATAGAGAAGCACATCTTTCAGCGATATACTCATACCGCATTCTACTTCGTCGGGAACGGGTTCATTCAAATCGACCGGATATAGAGATGTCCGATTGCATAGAGAGAGGTTGACTCTTGAGAAACGTTTGTACAAGGCCGTTATTTCCTCCTCCTCGACATTGAGCCCAACGGTCGCCGTTATGCCCGACATAAAGAGATACTCAAGATCATCGAGATCAATCTTCACTGAATCTGAGCTGAGTCTCCCTTCTGATGGAGTACAGAAAAGAATGAGCTCTCTCGAAAGATTGTAAAACGGTGTACCTTCCAGTCTCTCGTACGTTCTATATTTGTCGACAGTAGTTTCATCTGCAAGAAGAACTTGACCAGTATATTCGATCAAGTCTCCGGCCTTCAACTTTCGAATATTCTTTATCGATATCGGATAGAACATTTTAAGCGTTTGCCTTGCCAAATCACACCACCTATTTGCTCAGCGGAAAATCAGTATGAATGAATCTCAACATGCTTTCTATCGTTTCAGATATGAATTTCGAGTAGTATTTGTAGAATGCTTCAAGCCTTTCGTATACTGGCTCTGAGTCTACTAGATCTATCTCGAAAACAGTTGCAACCGGTCTCGAGATATTCATGTCGGGAGTTACACTCGAGTTTCTGAGAACGTCACACTGTTTTGTTACCTCGATCCTGAACAACCTTGAAAGCTCCATAATTATAGAACGGTCGATGTTTTCATTTATCTTTGGTAGACCAAAGGCGATTTTTAGAATGTTTTGAAAGGGAAAAACAAGGACTTCTCCGTCGTCGAACTCAATCCACTTTCTATAATTTTCTCTGCAAATAGAGAACAGCGTATCATCGATAACTTCGGACAGCCTGAAGTAATCCTTTCCGCGCAGGGAGTCCTTCAGAATCTCTTTACGTAGAAGCCTTTCATTACCATAATAAGCAAGGAAGTAAAGCTTCAAAGGACTTTGAAAGATCGCTCGATGGTATGTCAGTTCCGTTTCGTCCCCAAAGAAACTGGCGAATGCTTCCATGAACGGGTTCTCGACTTCGTTTGGGAACCGGTACAAGGCGCTTGCTGTCTCAAATGGGGATGAGTTTGAAAGACCCACATAACCTCTGCCTTCGCTGTCCACAAAGACCGAAAGAACGGGAGCGTTCCCTTTTGAAGTCTGAACTACCAGTGTCATGAAGTGGCCAAAAGCATTGTCCAGTCGATCAGAGTGGTCTCCGACAAGTTTTGCCCACGAGGCGAAGCTGTCTTCAACTCCTTCGTAGACTCTCCTGAGAATTTCCCTGTAGCTTTCGGGGCCGGAATAGTAAGTCACTTAAGAAACACCACCGACGAACGTCCGTATATTGATTTTGCTTCTTCAGCAAAATCTGAATTGTGGCTCTTTGGTAGAACGAACAATACTCTTCTCGAAACTGTAGGCAAATCCGTGAACCCGTCGGTGAAGAGGAGGAGACCTTCAGGTCTCAGCTTTTCCTGAGCGTAATCGACGGCCGGCTGAAGATCAGTTTCTCCTCTTCCCATGAGCTTAAGGTCTCTCCACATTCCCTTTCCATATTTCATCACGCTCTGAACCGTCTCATCAACCTGCACCAGCCAGACCCTGGAATCTGTCACTCTTGTAACTTCGTCTATCTCACTGAAGAAAGAGTTGAACTCCTCTTCGATAATGCTGCCACTGGTATCGACCACTACTACCAGCTTTGCCGCATAGTCGTTTCTCCATCCCGGTTGATCATCATATCTTCGGTTGGGCCTCATCGGAGTTCTGTACCTTCCAACCTGCATGGAGGAACCAAAGAAACGTCGAATCATATTTCTCCAGTCCAGAACGGGATTGTCGAGAACCAGCTTCATAACTCCCTCGAGACCTTCTGGCATGCCGGTCTTGGCCTTTTCCATAGTCTCAGAGATCACCTGCTTCAGCAGATCCTCTACAAACTCCTTGGGAAGCTCGAACTTGCCAAAGTCCTCATGTGAATCCGGCTTGGAGATGTTTGAATCCAGTAGTTCGAGATCAATGGTCTTGTTCTTCTTCATGAAGTCAAGTCCCCAGTCGTGATAGAACTCAGCCGTCATTCCCGGATACTGCATTGGAGGTCCGACGAAAAACCTCTCGTTGTCGGTCCCGCAGCCTTCTTTCAAAATCGAATCCAATGGGAGGCTGAACGCATCGAGTTCCCGTATGAACTGATTCACGGCCGCGTCCATCGACAGATCCCACAGCATTTTTTCTCTGGACTTGCTTACCGGTATCAGTATGTGACCATTTACTATGTGGAGACACTCATGTTTTAGTAATGCCTTTGTGAAAGCCAGAGGTTTATTTCGAAGAGTATCTGGATTGTATAGGAGCTGAAACC
Organism: Mesotoga sp. H07.pep.5.3; assembly: GCF_002752615.1. Lineage (NCBI taxonomy): Bacteria > Thermotogati > Thermotogota > Thermotogae > Kosmotogales > Kosmotogaceae > Mesotoga > Mesotoga sp. H07.pep.5.3. The sequence goes on along the minus strand of NZ_AYTV01000025.1, from coordinate 72,264 downwards.
TTCCTCTTGAACTCACTCGTAGTTTCAACGTTCTGACTGCAACCGAGGGGATTCTATCTATGAATAGGAGGAGAAAATTGTAGAAAGGACTGTCTTTTCCCAATTCAAAGACTGCCCGTTCCATCAATTCCTCATTTATCATCCTTTTCGCTCCTCTGAAGGAATTTCAGAACATCGTGATCCATTGCCAGTTCCTCAAGAAGATTCTCATAAAAAGCCCGTTTCAGTCCCTTCTCTCCTTCTACCTGATGAACAATGTGCCTTATCACCGAGAAGAATGAGTCTTTTGGAATCACTTTCCCAATTCTGAGAAGATTACCGGCGATTAGCGGAACGTTCTGAAAGTATTCCTGAACTTGCAAATCATCTAGCTCAGAAAGATGCTTCGTAACACGGAGCACCGAGGCACTGGTCCATGAGATGTCCCCCTCCGAAAGCCTCCCTAGAATGTTCTCGTCAAGATCAAGAAGGAGAGCTCTTGGAGAAGGGAGAAGTTCGCTACCCTGAATCTTGCTCATGAAAGTCCTGGCCGCCTCGGGACCAACAATGCCGGCAGCTATTACATAACCGTATCTCTCGATCTCTTCGCTTGAAAGGTCTGCGAATACTCTTCCAAGCTTATACCAGCTACGGGGGCTCGGCCTCAGCTCGAGACGCATCGAAACTATTGTATCCCTCGAAAGAAACTCCGGATACTCCCTAATAAAATTCGTCACGTTGCTTGGCATTCCCTGAATTTCAGCCCATTTAAGCCACTCATCGGGATCTGGAGTGAGCTCTATGTGGAAGAACCTCGACATGAAGGCGGGGTCAGTTATTAGCTCTACCTGATCGTATTCCTCATCCGGCGGGTTAGCCGCTGCCATTATCCAGCTTCCTTCCGGAAGAAAGTGATTGTGTATTCTTCTATCTATTAAGAGCTGCATTATTGCATTTCTTATCGATCTGTGAGCTCTGTTCACTTCATCTATCATCAATATGACATTTCCTTCGGTTGGCCACCAGTCAGGCCTTAAGAACAGTGTCCGCTCTCCATCCCTTGAAGGCATTCCGATGAGATCACCGGGCTCCATCTGTGAAATCACTAGAATTATCAGTTCTCTGCCCGTCTCGGATGCGATCTCCCTAGCGAGATCTGTCTTTCCAACCCCAAAGTGGCCCCAGAGAAGCGGGATCTCTCCAGACTCCATAATTATTTTACTCAAGTGTTTTGCATCTTGAACCTTCAAGCGTATCCCTCCAAAATCCTCATTCAGACAAAATTATAGCACAGTGATCTGAACGATGCCCAGGCTATAGAGACCCAGAGAGAAACCGGCAAAACAAGTCCTAAGAGCCAGGTAAAGGGTGAAACTATAGGGATATTCATGAAATTAAGAAAAAGACCGATATTTCCGGAAATGTACAGGGTCATTGGAAGCGTTGAAAAAACGGGGAGAAGTGTTGATAGAAGGAAAGATAGAATCGCACCCGAAAGACTTAGTGCCTTAAAAACGTTCTTCGAATCCTTCGTTCCAAAGCTCTTCTCGAGAAATCCCCCTAACAATGAAAGAACGAAGATCGTAGGAATCATAAATAGAATGAAATTCATCATGAAAGTCCCGTACTGTGAAGTGTTGTTGGAGACGTATAAACCCACAAGCAAAATGACGAAAGAATACAGAGAGGTAATAACGAACGATTTCGATAAGATCGTCTTGACCCGCCTGATGGGAAACAACCATGAAGTATCGCCAAGTTGCCTCTCAAAAGCAAAAAGTGCGGTAGAAGAGACGGTTGTATAGTTACTGAAGAGGAAAACTATAAGACCCAACAGCTGTAAAATACCAAAGCTGCTTAGAAGACCCGGGTTGACAAGGACAACCACAGGGACGAACAGTGAAGGATACAGAACTGCAAACATGAGTTTGGGCTCTCGAAGAAGCAACAATGAATCCTTTATCAGCAGACCCAAAAACAATCCATGAACTTTGAAATCTCCATTTGATTTCGGGGACACATTCCCGATTGGTCTAGTCATAAGCTTCTGGAGAACCTTGCTGTAAAGGAAGATTTCTAGCAGTGCTAGAGAAGAAAAGATACCTATCGAGGATACTATGAACACGGCAAGATCCCTTGTACCTCCCGTAATTGCTCTTACAAAGGGCGACCAGGGAAGATAGGGGGAAGTGACAATGCTCTGAAGCCCGCCGAATTGTTCTGCAACCTGATCAGGTTTTGCAAGATCAATTGCGGAAAAGTCCATGAATCTCAATGTGAAAATGAAAACGAAAAGCGTAACCATGGTCATCATAGCCGAAAGCGTCTTAAGAAAGCGCCCCTTAGATAGAAAGACAATCACGAATGAGATTATCGCAGTTATCGCCAGAGTGTTGAGCACGAAGACAAAGAGCAAGACGAGGGCCATCCAGAATCTCCCGTCCGAGTACCCCAAGCCTCTTAATGCGGCCATGAAGACCGGCGCAAAAAGAAGTATGGGCAATCCTCCCGCAGCCAGAACTTCAAGCAACTGAACATTTGCAATAGTGGCTGTCCTTACCGGCAAATTCAGCAGCATTTCAACCCGTTCAGAAAAGAAAAGGTTTGAGACTACAATTGGAAGGTCGCTCCCAAGAAGTATTGAGAATATTATCGCCGAAAAGAATGAGACAACTATCAGTTTTAGATCGATTCCCGTCAGTTCCCTTAACTGATCGGAGAGATCGGCGACCCTGGAGAAATTCGGCACGAGGTAACCTCTCAAGTAGAAGGCAATCGGAACAGCGATCATTATCACGAATGCGACAGCAAGAAAAGAAGCAACAAACGCTCTCTTTCCCTGACGGGTCAGCATTCTCAACCCTTCGACACCTCGCCACTTAAGAATCAACAAGAAATCTCTCATGAAACTATTTTGCCACACTCTACGAGTCTTTAGCCAAAAGGCCTTCTGCGAAATTGACGAACCTCTTTCAATAAAAGCCAGGGTCAAAGTTATCAAAGCTTCGTCACGACAAATCTTTATTAACTCAAGAAATTTCTCTTCCAGTCGACAATACCCGGTTATGCATCGTGGCGTAGAAAGAAGTGCCTTCATTCAGGCAGATTACCAATAACAGTGCAATATCGTGTAGGAAGCGTGAGACATTTAAACAGCCAGCTAAACGGTCCATCGTTCTTTTGAGAAGGAGCGAGTACAAACGAAAACAGTTTCCTCCCGAAATGAAAGTATCCAAAAGAGCTTTCGGAAAAGACTGGAGAATACCAATTACCAGTCACTGCTGAACCACTGTTTTGAACCCAAAATTCCCGAAAAGTCTAACGATGAAAACCTTGTAAAGGGTTGAAAAGACTGAGCCAGAGTTAGTCTCTCTAGGTTTGTTACTCGTTATATATTATAATGCATGTAACGAGGTGAAGAGATGGGAATTGTCTATCAGAAGAACAAGAAAACTGGAATCACATATGTCTACAACAATCAAGCCTATTGGGACAAGGAAAAACAACAGTCCAGAGCCAAGAGAACCTTAATCGGCAAGCTAGATCCAAGTACTGGAGAAATCCTACCGACCAGGTCATACAGGAAGGATAGCATTTCGAAAAAGCCCGGTCCAGTTCCCATAACCAAAATCCGCAGGGATTTCTATGGTGCTTGCTATCTTCTCGATCAGGTTGGAAAGATCACAGAAGTTGAGGCAGATTTGAAAGCGTGTTTCCCCGATCGTTATAGAATGATTCTGTCTATTGCCTATTATCTTATTCTGGAAGAGAACAACTCACTCAGTAGGTTTTCACATTGGCAGAGATTGCATGTTCATCCTTATGGAGAAGACATACCATCACAGCGCAGCAGTGAGCTGTTCCAATCTATTTCCGAAGAAGAGAGGATGATGTTTTTCAAGAAGCAGGGCAGACGTAGAATTGAGAAAGAATACTGGGCCTTTGACATCACTTCCATCTCCAGTTATTCAGAGACACTGAGACAGGTAAAGAAAGGAAGAAACAAAGAGTACGAGAGACTACCTCAAATCAACCTGGCCCTTCTCTTCGGTGAACAGTCTGGACTTCCCTTTTACTACCGGAAGCTCCCTGGCAATATCACCGACGTGAAAACGGTCAAGCAACTTATGGCTGAATTCAATGTCATGGGATACAAAAAGGTAAGTGTCCTTCTTGACAGAGGCTTTTATAGCAGAGAGAACATAAACCTGCTCTTCAAGAACCACCAGAAATTCATCATCGGTGTCAAACTGAATTTGAATTATGTGAAAGAGACCCTGGAAGAAGAGCGTGAGAACCTTCAACTGTGGTCAAACCTGCAACCCCAGTTCGGAGTATATGGCTTGTGCCGGACGATCCAGTGGGATTACGAGCAGGAAAGACCAAACAAAGGGGACGTATTAAGCTCGAAGAGACGGGCATATCTTCATCTTTTCTACAATGGCGAGAAGGCCGCCAAAGATCAGGCAGAGATGAACGATTATCTGAGCAGACTATACAATGATCTGGTAAACAACACACGTGAAGAATACCGCATGAAGGACTACGACAAATACTTTACTGTTACCAGTAAATTCAGGAAAATCACACCGAAGGAAGAGGCGATGCGTGAAGCGGCAAGAAACTATGGCTATTTCGCACTGCTCTCCAATGAAGTCAAAGATCCCTTCGAGGCCTTATCTTTGTATCGCAGTAAAGACATAGTGGAAAAGGGTTTTGGGAACCTCAAAGACCGTTTGAATTTCCGGAGAATGCAGGTTTCATCTGAACTATCACTGAATGGAAAGCTGTTTGTCGAGTTTGTCGCCTTGATTTATCTTTCCTACATAAAGAAGAAGATGCAGGACACCTGTCTCTTCGAGAACTGGACATTGCAAGGTCTCCTTGACGAACTTGACACCATTGAAAGGTTTGAGTCTCCCGAACATGGCCGCTTGATCGGAGAAGTTACTAAAAAGCAGAAGGATATCTATGCCAAACTGGGTATGAAATCACCCTCGTTATAATTTCCGGGAATGCAGGATGGATGTCTCTCACTTTGTCATCCCGAACTTGTTTCGGGATTCAGTTTTGATCTTATCAGCGCATAGCGGTTCATGGGTACGAGATCCTGTACCGGAGCACTACGGGATGACAGTATGTGGGAATTAGGGAATCACCCTGAACAGGAGCACTTCAGGGCAGGCTCTCCCTTCACGTCATCCTGACAATGCTCCTGGTCAGGATCCCTGTCCCTCGCGTAAAAAAGACGTGAGGAGAATCGTCAGTCCCTATTTTCGCTCTCATCTTCTCGTGAGCGAGTGAACGTCTCGACAACGCACTTTCTCGGTTGTTATTTTCGGCGAACGGGTCCTTGTTCTTGAACGGTCAACGGATAACGACCATTACAGCGATCAGCGGGTCTTCGTTCTTTAGCGCATAGCGGATCTTAGATCGAGATGCTGAAACAAGTTCATGACGCATTGTTAGATTCTCTGAACGATCTTGATCTTCATACATTTATCCTCAAACCTCTGACATCTTTATCGATTTTTTTGATCCTATTCAAAAACGGTTCTTCACAGCGATCAGCGGATCCTTGATTTTAAGAGTACAGCGGTCATCAAGGAACTCATTACTCTCTACTTTCGAATTTTCGTTTTCTCGATTTTTACACCATTCAATGACCAACTATCAGTGCCTTCTAACAAATAGATCTTTCAGCTGCAAACGGCCCCTCGATCAAGCGAGATTAATGTCAAGACCGTAGAGATGAGTGAAGTCGTGTTCGTTTGATGATGATTACCGATTCGGTAAGGAACTATTGAGCTCCAGAGAAGATGATATGGGTAATGATCAGCTATTCAAAGGAGAATTATAGGAAGAAACTGTGAGAGAAGATAATTCATAGAGGCTCTCTTAGTTCGTTTTCTTTATCGTACAAAGAGGCTTTTCTACTTAGCAAAAAAAAAGGGAGAGCAAGCTCTCCCTTCAAAAGATCTACTTCATCAATACTCAGGCATCTGTGGCATTGGAGCCTGGGGTTTTTCTTCTGGCTTTTCTGTAAGAGCGGCTTCTGTTGTAAGAAGTATACCCGCAATGGATGCAGCATTCTGAAGAGCACTTCTTGTAACCTTTGCAGGATCTATGATACCCACTTTGAACATGTCTGTATAGACATCGTTCAGAGCATCGTATCCAAAAGCTGCATCGTCACTGTGAAGAATCTTGTCAACAACAACTGCACCGTCTAAACCGGCATTTTCAACTATCTGCCGAATCGGAGCATCTAGGGCCTTCATGACCACCTTGATACCAATCTTGATATCGGGATTCTCCGTGCTATCGAAGAGTTCCTGAACGGGCTTCTTCGCTCTCGCAAGAACAACTCCGCCTCCGGCTACGATTCCTTCCTCTACTGCAGCTCTTGTCGCTGAGAGAGCATCCTCAATTCTATGTTTCTTCTCTTTGAGCTCGGTCTCTGTTGCAGCACCGACTTTGATAACCGCCACTCCTCCTGAAAGCTTTGCAAGTCTTTCCTGGAGAGTTTCCTTTTCGTATTCGGAAGTAGTCTGATCGATCTGAACCTTGATCTGACCAATTCTCTGCTTGATCTTTTCGGGATCTCCTTTGCCATCAACGATTATCGTGTCGTCCTTCTTGACCTTTACAACACCCGCACTACCGAGGTCATCGATAGTTGCATTTTCGAGGGTGAGTCCAACCTCTTCGCTGATCACAGTACCACCCGTAAGAATTGCGATGTCCTGCAGCATTGCCTTTCTTCTGTCACCGAAACCAGGAGCCTTAACAGCTACTGAGTCGAGAGTACCTCTGAGCTTATTGAGAACGAGAGTGGAAAGTGCTTCACCTTCAATGTCTTCAGCGATTATTACGAGAGGCTTGCCTGCCTGGGCCACCTTTTCCAGAATCGGAACGAGCGGTTTTACTGCTGAGACTTTCTTGTCGGTTATAAGAATAAGAGGCTCTTTGATTATAGCTTCCATCTTCTCTGGATCGGAAACAAAGTAAGGAGAAATGTAGCCTCTGTCAAACTGCATACCTTCAACGAACTCTACGTATGTGTCGAGGGTCTTGGAATCTTCTACCGTTATTACTCCATCCTGACCGACCTTGTCCATCGCTTCTGCAATGAGTTCACCAATCTCCGAGTCATTGGCAGAAATAGCTGCAACTGAAGCAATGTCCTCTCTTGAAGAGATCTTCTTCGATAGGGACCTGATGTGAGAGACGGCCTTCTCTGTTGCCTTCTGGATACCCTTCTTCATGAGTATAGGATTGGCTCCAGCGGTAACATTTTTCAAACCTTCCTTGATCATTGCCTGTGCGAGAACGGTCGCAGTCGTAGTTCCGTCACCGGCAATATCGTTCGTCTTGGAAGCTACTTCTTTTACGAGCTGAGCTCCAAGATTCTCGAATTTATCTTCCAGATCGATTTCCTTTGCGATCGATACACCATCATTGGTTATCGTCGGAGAGCCCCAGCTCTTCTCAAGAACTACGTTTCTCCCTTTGGGACCGAGCGTTATCCTAACTGCATCTGCTACCGCGTCTACACCTTTTTCAAGCGATCTTCGTGCTTCTTCGCTGTATTTCAGAATCTTAGCCATACCGATTCCTCCTTCAATCCTCGATCTTTGCCAGGATATCATCCTGATCGATGATTATGTAGTCGTCATCATCGATCTTGATCTCCGTGCCGGAATACTTGGAATAGAGGACCTTGTCGTTTTCCTTAAGGTCAATATCCTCGACTTTCTCTCCAACTGCAATTACCTTCGCAGTCATCTGTTTCTCCTTCGCAGCGTCGGGAAGAACGATACCACCTGATGTCTTCTTCTCTTCCTCATAAGGCTTAATCAGTAATCTTGTACCAAGGGGAACTACTTTCATAAAAAGCCTCCTTTCGAATTTTATGTTTTAGCACTCACAGTGATAGTCTGCTAATTAATAATAAAACATCGTTCCGATTTCTTCAAGAGCTTTCTGTGTTAAATGATCGTAAACATAAAAAAATAAGCACGCAAGAAGACGGTTTTTCCCATTTTTCTCTGGATTCTTTTTGTTATCTTACAGCTTCTGCCTCTTGCATGGTTTCGAGTCAGGCAACTCTATCACGCAGTTTCCAGTTTGAGAATGTTCGTGGAGTTGCTAGTTCCAAACGGAATACCGGCCGTCAGTATTATCGTGTCACCGGATTTCACAAGCTTTAGGCGTCTAGCAAGCGGTCCGGCCACTCTGACGAGATCGTCTGTCGAGGAGCCAAGGCCCATTAAAACTGGGCGGGCACCCCAAACGAGGTTCAACCTGTAATACGTCTCCTCGTTTGGAGTAACTGCAAGTATGTGAGCTCTCGGGCGAAACCCGGAGACGTTTCTAGCCGTGTGCCCCGAGAATGTGGAGCTCACTATTACTTTCACTTTCAGCTCCTCACTTATATCCCATGCTGCCCTGCATATGGCATCTGTATGGTCGTCCGTAGATATCTTTTCCCTTGTCCACTTCAGTAATTCCGGATTCTGCTTAAGATACTTCTCTGCAGCTCTAGCAGTAAGATCCATAACCGACACTGCTTCTAGAGGATACTTGCCGATTGAAGTCTCGCCAGAAAGCATTATCGCATCGCTACCGTCCAGAATGGCATTTGTGATATCGGTTGCCTCTGCTCTCGTCGGTACCGGATTTTCTATCATCGATTCCAGCATTTGAGTAGCAGTTATCACGGGAATACGCTTTTGATTACCGTGTCTAATTATCTTCTTCTGAGCTACCGGGACTTCTTCGACCGGTATTTCAACTCCTAAATCGCCTCTAGCAACCATTAATCCGTCGGAGACTTCCGCGATTTGTTCAATGTTTTTTAAGGCCTGTTCTGTTTCTATCTTCGAGATTATTGGAATAGAACCCCCAAGATCCTTAATCACTTTTTTGGCATGTACAACATCTTCCGATCTTCTCACAAATGAAAGGGCAAAATAATCAACCCGTTCTTCAATTCCAAGTTTGATGAACTTCTTATCCTTCTCGGTAATTGCAGGAATGCTTATGTCGATTCCAGGAAGGTTTATACCTCTTCTGTGTGTCACTATTCCACCGTTTAAAACCTTAGTTCTAACTTCAGAACCGGTTATCGATTCTACTCTCAGTTTTATCTTCCCATCATCCATGAGAATCAGATTCCCCGGCTGGACTTCTTCGGGAAGTTTCTTATAGTTCACACCGACAATCTTCTCGTCCCCCTCGATATCTTCGGTTGTTAGAATTATTTCACTGCCTCTTTTAATGTCCACCGCATCCTTTTTGAAGACGCCCGTCCTGATCTTTGGACCCGAGAGATCTAATAATATGGTAAGGGGAGAATTCGCCGACTTTCGAATCTCCTTAAGATTCCTTATTCGCTCCCTGTGTTCGGAAATGTCGCCGTGAGTCGTATTCAGTCTTGCAACATCCATTCCCCTTTTAAGAAGGGTTTTCAAAACCTCCAGAGATTCGGTAGCCGGACCGATGGTACATACAATCTTCGTCTTCCTCAATCAAACCACCTCATTAAGAGAGTATTTTCGCCATTTCCATCAGTTCCATATCCAGTTCTTTTTTGTGTGAAAGCACTTCCTCAAGAGGTATTCCTTTGATTTTCCCACCATTCAACGACATCATCATTCCCGCTTTACCTTCTTCAAGCGCCTTAACCGACGCATATCCCATTCTTGAAGCAAGTACTCTATCAAATGCAGTGGGAGAGCCTCCCCTTTGAATGTGGCCGAGAATGGTTATTCTTGTTTCGTATCCAATCCTGTGTTCAACATGTCTTGCAACTGTATATGCGCTTGCAGCCCCTTCAGCGACAACTATAATACAGTTGATCTTTCCCCTTTTCCTTTCATTCCATATCTTCTCGGCAATCGCTTCGTAGTCCACTGGAAGCTCTGGAACTATAATGGCTTCAGCTCCAACGGCCATACCGGAAGCAAGCGCTACATATCCAGAGTTCCTTCCCATAACTTCTACAACAAAGGCCCTTTCATGTGAAGAAGCCGTGTCCTTGAGCTTCTGAATCGTTTCTACGCAGGTATTCAAACAGGTATCGACACCGATACACATATCCGTCATGGCAATATCATTGTCAATCGTTCCGGGAAGACCTATTACGGGAATTCCGTTTTCATCCATGAGAAGCTTGGCTCCGTTTAAGCTTCCTTCTCCACCAATAACTACAAGTGCATCAATCCCATTGCTTCTCAAAAGGTCGGCCGCTCTTGCCCTTCCCTCTTCGGTTCTGAACTCCTCACAGCGTGAGCTGCGAAGTACTGTGCCGCCCTTCTCCATTATTCCTCCCACAGAGGAGTAATCCATATCGATGAATTCCTCATCGAGCAGACCGGAGTATCCTCTGCGAATTCCAACGACAGCTATCTCATCCGTGTAAGCCGTTCTTACCGTCGCTCTTATCGCCGCGTTCATTCCCGGTGAATCTCCCCCGCTCGTAAGGACACCAATCTTCTTTATCATAATTATCCCTCCCAACAACTTCTACACTCAGCTAGACGAAAACATTCTAGCACATTGAGCTTCTAAAGTCATCAATCAGAAAAGCTTCCAGAAGTTAACTAATCTAATTACTTGGTGTATAATTTCTGGTGAACCGGGAGGTGATAAAATGAAGGTCCTCAAATCGGGAGTTCCTGAATTTGAAGCGAAGATGTTCCAGGAGATTCTGCTCAAAGAGGGAATCTTTTCAGAACTTGTGGATTCTCATTTTGCATATACCGACAGTGTCTATTTTGGTTCGGGCGGTTTAGTAGACATTATTGTACCAGACGAAGTCTTTGATGAAGCCGTCCAGATCTTTGAAGACTTAAAGAAAACGGGGAGGGAGGAAATGGATGAGTGAGCTAAAGAGAACTCCGCTTTTTGATGAACACGTACGCCTAAAGGGGAAATTGGTGGATTTTGCGGGATGGGAAATGCCGCTCCAGTTCGATTCTATTATCAATGAACACAACCTTGTGAGAAAGGTAGCCGGTCTTTTCGACGTTTCACACATGGGAGAGATAGAGATCGCGGGTCCAGATGCCATTGACTTTTCGGACTACCTGGTAACGAACTCCGTTTCTTCACTCAAGAACGGAGCTATAGTGTATTCACCAATGTGCAATGAAAAGGGCGGAATAGTCGACGATGTTCTAGTCTACAGGTTGAACAATGCTAAAATTATGTTCGTTGTAAATGCCTCAAACAAAGACAAGGATTTCAAGTGGATTACGAGCAATAAGGGTAGTTTCGATGTGAAAATCAAAGACGCATCGGCTGACTTTGCGCAGATTGCATTTCAAGGGCCACGAGCGGAGGAGATCCTGTCGGAGGTATCACAGGTAAGGCTTGAGAAAATCCCATTCTATCACTTTGAATACGGCAGGGTGAATGGCATAAAGGCTCTCGTATCTCGCACGGGATATACGGGTGAGGATGGTTTTGAGCTATACGTTGACCCCGAAGCTGCAGTTGCTTTGTGGAGAAAGATACTTGAATTGGGGTCAAGTATTGGTGTCAAACCAATCGGCCTCGGAGCAAGAGATACCCTTAGATTTGAGGCTGCTTACATGCTTTACGGTAACGAGCTAAACGATTACAACTCTCCTCTTGAAGCAGGTTTGAAGTGGACCGTCAAGATGGAGAAGGATTTCATTGGCAAGGAAGTACTTGAGGAGCAACTGGCAAACGGAACAAAGTATAAATTGAAGGGACTGGAGCTATCAGGCAAGAGCATTGCCAGACACGGGTTCGAAGTCTTCGATGGTGAAAAGAAAATCGGCTGGATCACGAGTGGTATCTTCTCACCGACCCTTCAGAAATCGCTCGCACTCGCTTACTTAGAAAAAGAATACTGGAAAATCGGTTCCCAGGTACAGGTTGAGATCCGAGGTAAGAAGTCTCCTGCAACTGTAGTAAAAACACCTTTCTATAGAGGTTCTGTGAAATCAAAAGGTTAAGGAGGAGTGTAAATGAAAAAGTATGCTGCAACACATGAATGGGTATCGGTAGAAGGTAAGATCGCCACAATAGGAATATCCGATCACGCTCAAGATCACCTTGGGGACATCGTGTACGTTGACCTTCCTGAAGTCGGTAAGTCATATAAGAAGGGAGACGTCTTCTGCACGATAGAGTCTGTAAAAGCTGCCAGTGATATCTACGCACCAGTAAGCGGCAAGGTTGTTGAAGTGAATGAAGAACTCGATTCATCACCTGAAAAGATCAACGATGATGCTGAAGGTGAAGGCTGGATTGCAAAGATGGAGATAAGTAACGAATCTGAACTTGACAGCCTGATGGATTTGGAGGCATATAAGAAACACTGCGAAGAGGAGGGCTAATATGCCTGAGTTCCCCTATCTACCCCAAACAAAGAAAGACATAGATGAAATGATGGAGGTAGTTGGTGTCAAGAGCATATCAGAGCTGTTCAGCGACATACCCAAAAGGTTCGAGGTTGATATCTCTTTGCCTGAGAGTAAGGATGAATTCACTGTACTGAGAGACCTCAGTGAACTCAGCAAAAGAAATCTCACGCTTAACGATATGTCTGTCTTCCGAGGAGCCGGTGTGTATAAGCACTTCATCCCTAGCGCGGTTCAAGCGATAGCATCAAGAGGGGAATTCCTGACTGCTTACACACCTTACCAGGCAGAAGTTTCGCAGGGCACTCTTCAGATGTTATTCGAGTTCCAGACAATGATATGCGAACTCACCGGGATGGAAGTTGCCAATTCATCGATGTACGATGGTGCAAGTGCCGTTGCGGAAGCTGCTCTTATGGCTGTCAGAGTAAAGGGTGGTAAGAAGGTTTTGGTCTCGGAGGCACTTCATCCCGAATACGTTGAGACGATCAAAACATATTGCTTTGGTAGCGACATCGATGTAGAGACTGTTGCCTTCGATTCCGAATCTGGACAGATAGATGTCACTGACCTTCAGAAGAAACTAACAGAAGATATTTCTGGCTTTGTTCTAGGTTATCCAAACTTCTTTGGAATAATCGAAAATCTCTCCGAAATTCGCTCCACGATTGGGGAGAACACTATGATGATAGTGAGTACAAACCCTATCGCTTTGGGCATACTTGAAGCTCCGGGGATGTTGGGAGCCGATATAGTCGTGGGCGACGGTCAACCGTTGGGAAATGCGCCTTCCTTCGGTGGACCGGGGCTTGGCTTCTTCGCATCTAAGGAGTGTTACATCAGAAAGATGCCCGGAAGAATCATCGGGGAGACCAAGGACAACGATGGTCGCACAGGCTACGTAATGGTTCTCCAAACGAGAGAACAACATATCAGGAGAAGCAAAGCTACTTCGAACATATGTTCGAATCACGCTTTCAATGCACTAATCGCTTCAATATACATGAGCATGATCGGTTCTGAAGGTTTAAGGGAGATAGCGAAGAGATCCTTCGATAAGGCTCATTATCTTTCCGAAAGAATAAACAGAACAGATCATGTAAGCCTTGTCTTCACAGGGCCCTTTTTCAACGAGTTTGTGGCTCGCTTTGATTGTGATCTGAAAGAGTTTAACAAAGAGTTATTGAAGGATAAGATATTGGGCCCACTTGAACTTGAGAGATTCAACGAAAAACTGAAGGATTGTGGTTTGATTTGTACAACTGAAGCAAACCTTAACGAAGAAGTGGAGTTCTTTGCAGGTAGGTTGGAGGCGATAGGATGACAATATTCGAACTGTCAAAAGAAGGAAGAAAGAGTTTCTTTCTTCCAAAGGAAGAATCTTATGGTTACGAGCCTTCGGAATTACTGCCTGAAGAATCGGTTCGGAAGAATGAGCCGTTGCTTCCCCAACTGAGCGAACTTCAATTAATCAGACACTACACGGGACTCTCGAAGAAGAATCACTCTGTTGACAGCGGCTTTTATCCACTTGGTTCATGCACCATGAAATACAACCCAAGAGTGAACGAGAAGATCGCAAATCTTGACGGGTTCAGTCAGATACATCCATATCAGTCTGAGGATACGGTTCAGGGTGCTTTGGAAGTCATGTACAACTTGCAGAACTCCCTTTGCGAGATAACCGGCATGGACAGCTTTACCCTGCAACCGGCTGCCGGGGCTCATGGTGAACTGGTTGGAATGCTGCTGATGAAAAAATACTTCGAACTTAAGGGTGAGGATAATAGAAGAAAGGTAATTGTTCCAGACTCTGCTCATGGAACCAATCCCGCATCCGCAGTTATGGCGGGTTTTGAAGTCATAGAGGTCCCTTCAGGAAGAAATGGTAGAGTCGATTTGAAAAGCCTTGAGGAAATCCTGGACGAAAGTATTGCAGGAATAATGCTGACAAATCCCAATACGTTAGGGCTCTTTGAAAACGAGATTTGCGAGATTCAGGAACTGGCACATAGTAAGGGTGCTCTGCTGTATTACGACGGCGCGAATCTCAATGCCATTATGGGCCACGCAAGACCTGGTGACATGGGATTTGACATAGTGCATCTGAACCTCCACAAGACTTTCTCCACACCTCATGGTATGGGTGGCCCCGGAAGCGGCCCGGTTGGCGTTAAGAGTTTTCTGGCAGATCTTCTTCCGGTTCCCGTAGTTCGTTTTAATGGCAGAAGATTCTCGCTGGATTATGATTTGCCTAACTCCATAGGTAAGGTGAGGAGTTTCTATGGAAACTTTGGAGTCTTCTTGAAGGCATATGCTTACATTCTCACTTTAGGCGGAGACGGACTAAAGAGAGCAAGTGAGATGGCGGTGCTGAATGCAAATTACCTTCGGGCAAGATTGACGAAGCTGATACCTACTGCTTATGCCGGGATCTGTATGCATGAGTTCGTTTTGAAAGGAAGTAAACTCGTCTCGGATTATGGAGTAAAAACCCTAGACGTCGCTAAGAGGCTCTTAGACTACGGGATTCACCCGCCTACTATTTATTTCCCGCTAATAGTCGAAGAAGCACTTATGATCGAACCAACTGAAACGGAGAGCAAAGAATCACTAGACATCTTCGCTGACACGTTCGAGAAGATCTTGAACGAGGCAAAGAAGGATCCTGAGATACTGAGAGCTGCCCCTAAGTTTACTACCGTGGGCAGACTTGATGAAGCAACGGCTTCAAGAAAGCCAAAGACAAAGTGGAGCAAAGATAGTTGATATTGAAACTTGAAAAATGCTGTGATATCATAGTTTCAGCAGAGCAGGCGTAGCTTCAATCGGTCGAGCGCCGCCTTGGTAAGGCGGAGGTTGTGAGTTCAAATCTCATCGCCTGCTCCATTTTATAACCGGATGATCATCCGGTTATTTCTTTTGTTGGCCACGAAAGTACTAATTTTGAATCTTCTCCCAATCTATGCTAGAATAAAAATGTAACTTTCTTTTCGTAGCATAACCATCCAGTTCCCTTTGCAAGGCTTTGAACGGCATTGTTAGCAAAACGACTGTAACCTCCGGTTGAACATCAAAGTTTAGCTTATTCAGAATGGATTTTGCGAGTTGTTTCCTTTTTGGGTGGATGTATAGGTAACTGGTTTCATCGGTGCGTTCTGTTCAGGGGTGAAGTCTGTGTTTGATTTCTATTCAAAGCCACGAATTATCCTGGTTGGAAGAAGCCAAAAGGATGCAAGAAGGTTAATTGAAGCTTTCGATGAACGCTTCGATGTCAGATACGTTGAAGAAGTATCTGACGAATACAGTCGCTTTTCTGATGCAATGGTCTTCGATTATGTCGGAGAAGACATAATCAGGAATCTTCGTTCAGGTTCCATTCCTTATCTGTGTCTCATTGGTAGCGAGAAGGCTATTGTGAAGTACTCTCTCGAACCTGGAGAGTATCTTCTCAAGGGGCCCGGTTATCTTCACTATCTCCCCGAGATAGTCTATTCGATGTTGGAAAAGCATCGTCTTCAAAAAACTCTTGATTTCGAACGAGAGAAGTACATGGGTCTGGTGAATAGCATGGGCTGCGGAATGCTAATCCTTAGAAAAAGAGACGGAAACGTGATCTTTTGCAATCAGGTCGCGCAGAGCCTTCTGGGATACACGGAGGAGGAAATCGAAAAGATGCGATTGCAGGATCTTGTTTACGACGAACCCTTTGCTTTGGAGACTATTCTGGGGATTGAGCATTTCGACACTGATCGAGAAATCGTTATGCTAACAAAAACCGGTGGAAAGACTTATGTAATTTTCAACACTTCTGAAATGCTTTACGGCGCAGAGAGTGTTGTTCAGCTGACCTTCATGGATGTCTCAAAACAGAAGAGAGACAGAGAAGAACTGATATTCCAGTGGCGTTTTCTTGACAATGCAGAGGAAATTGCAATAGCCATCGATGAGAAGGGAAGGATTGTATATCTGAACAAATTCGCTGCAGAAATCCATGGATATGATCTTGAAGAAATGCTGGGAGATAATCTTGCCTCATATTTGGTACAGGGTGAGGGAGAGGCAGAATCCATGCAGTTCTCGATGATGAAGTCCGGCAAGTGGAAGGGAAGACAACTTCACAGACGAAGAGACGGAACCGAATTCATAGTTGAAGCGAAGCGAAGCATGTTGAGGGTTGACGATAATGTCTATGAACTCGTTATTGGAATAGACATTACCGAGAACATTGAGCTTCAGAGGCGCAATAATCTTCATTCCCTGCTTCTAAACGGGACTGGTGATCTGGCGATCGCAACCGATATGAAGAATCGACTGATTTACTTGAATGAAGCTGCCGAGAAATACTTTGAAACCAGACTGGAAGATGAAGAAAATAAAGCTCTGGAGGACATTAGTTCAGAACCTCTAAGGAACTTCCTTAAGATTGCCGCTTCAAAGCCATCAGAGCCCCTTGAAAACAAGATCAGATTTCCAGTCAGGCAGGAATCAAATGCCGTCATTGAATTCACGGGGGAAATTGTACGCGATCACGATGAAGAAGTAGGCACAATCTTTATTGGCAGAAAGGTTACTTAGTCTCTTTCATTCCTCCATAACTGACTGCCTAGCGCAAATGACAATCAGTTTCTCGGCGCTTAAGATGGCGACTGTCTCTCGAGGAATCGAGATCTTGAAGCTTTCTTACTTGAGTTATCACACAGAGAATTCCTATCACATTACCAAATAAGGTAAAATACCAAAATTGCTGAAGACTACCTCGAATCCCTTGATGATATTTGCTCTGTTCAAAACAGTGGAGTGGTTCAGTAGTGATTGGTAATTGGCATTCTCCAGTCTTTTCCGAAAGCTCTCTTGGACACTTTTATTCCGGGAGGACACTGTTTGCGTTTGTACTCGCTCCTTCTCAAAAGTTTGAGCGAGTGCTCCACAGTATCCCTCTCAAAACCCTCCAGCACAATCTCTTCCGCCGACTGACCCTCTTCAATGTGAAGCCTGAGGATTTCGTCAAGAATCTCATATGGGGGAAGAGAGTCCTGATCTTTTTGACCTTCTCTCAACTCTGCTGACGGAGCTTTGGAAAACACATTTCGCGGTATCATATCTCTCTTCGCGAGTTCATTTATTCGCTCTGCGATTCTATATACCTGGGTCTTGTACAGATCCTTGAGGACGGCAAATCCCCCCGCCATATCCCCGTAAAGAGTAGCATAACCTGTTGCCATCTCACTCTTGTTGCCGGTAATAAGAACCAGCCATCCAAACTTGTTAGAGAGAGCCATCAGTATCATCCCTCGAATTCTTGCCTGCAGATTCTCTTCAGTAATATCTTCAGATGTCCCCGTAAACACTGGTTCTAGAGTGCTCAGTGTCGTACACATGATATCGTCTATTGGTATTTCCAAACCCTCTATTTGGAGATTATTCACAAGTTCCAGTGCATCTTTCTTTGATTCGCCGGAAGTTATCCTCGAGGGCATCATTACACCCTTAACATTGTCGTTACCGATTGCCCTAACAGCTAGTGCTGCTACTAGCGAGGAATCCATTCCCCCACTTAAGCCAAGAACTACCTT
The DNA here is from genome assembly GCF_002752615.1 of Mesotoga sp. H07.pep.5.3. Lineage (NCBI taxonomy): Bacteria > Thermotogati > Thermotogota > Thermotogae > Kosmotogales > Kosmotogaceae > Mesotoga > Mesotoga sp. H07.pep.5.3. The sequence continues at coordinate 54,311 of NZ_AYTV01000025.1, read as the reverse complement.
CTTGAAGCCGTTCTTTTTCACGTAATCTCTTATACCGATTTCCAGGGCCGCTATCAGCTCATCGTACTTGCAGAGTTCTTGACAGGAGCTATCAGGGTTTACCGATGGACTCTGTCGATGAGATGGTGTTATTGAGACCTCTTCGAGGCTTACCTGCATAGAATAGTCTTTCCTCTTTCCTTCGAAAAGGTTGTATCTAGTCGAAACATCGGTGTCTATATCGAGCAGAATTATATCTTCTTCAAAAGCCTTTCCTAGAAGCAATCTTCCATCCGGCATCGCTACGCAGCTTCTGCCGTCAAAGACTAGATCATCTTGACCACCCACCAGGTTACAGTATACTATGATGCTGGAGTACTCCATCGCCCTTGTAAGCAACAGAGCGGACCTTGTCTTGCTCTTCATCCCGGAAAAGGGAGAAGCTGAAAGATTGAGTATGAGATTTGCGCCTCCAATAGCCTGTTCGTTTATCGGGCCGGAAGGAACCCAGAGATCCTCACAGATATTTATCCCGATATTCGCTTCCCCGTATCTTACTAGTAAAGGGTGGCTTCCCGGAGAGAAGTATCTCCTTTCATCGAATACCGAATAGTTTGGCAGGCTCATCTTTCTATAGACGGCTCTAATCTCGCCCGAATGAATCACGGCAGCAGCATTGTAGATTTCGTTGGAGAAATCTACAAACCCAAGAACGATCATTGTTTTGCTTCCTTCTGTGTAGTTGGCGATTTCCTTAAGCGCAGCCAAATTCTCTCTGAGAAAGCCTGTGTTTAATAATAGGTCTTCAGGTGGGTAGCCCGTAATTGTCAGTTCGGGGAACAAAAGTATTTCCGAATCACTTGCGGTCGCCTTATCAATTGCCTCTATGATCTTATTCTTGTTGCCGTTTATATCTCCAACAGTCGTATTTATCTGAGCCAGCGCCGTTCTGACAATCATCTTGAGACCCCCCTTATATACTCGAAATGATTCACAAATTCCTTTGCAAGTTCTCTCGAGTCGATTATAGCAACTACCTCTCGATTTTTCCCCCAGCCGCTCAGAGACGCATTCGCCGAACCAGTAATCACAGTTTCTCCGTCAACGACAAATGTCTTGTCGTGAATTGTGACAGCACCGCCTTCATCTACTTCCATTCCAGAAGTTAGATATTCCCGCAAAGGAGAATCCTCGTTCCAGCTGTCTACTATTCCAGTAACCCTCACTCCAATGGAAGCGCAAAATTTCAAAGCTGCTAAGATTTCCGGGTCGGTAAAGGCAAACATAGCGAAACATATCTCCCTTCTAGCTCCCATAAGCTCCTTTATTACTCTTTTCCTTGCCTCCTGTGAAGGGCACAAGTAGAAATCAATGTTTCCAATATTAACTTCGTCCAAAGAGACCCCAGTTTCAATTGCTTCAAAGTATCGTAGAAACAACTCAGCTACCGATGGAGATTCGAAAACCAAAAAGCTATTCGAATCTTCTCTTAGGCTTCCTTCAGTGAAGTTGCCCGTTCCGAAGACAACCACTTGTCTGTCAACGACAAGGAATTTCGAGTGGACTAGAGCCGCTGCAGTATCGCTCCTGATTTCAAACTCCGGTGATTTTGCGAAGGCTCTATCCACAGTCGAATCATCGATCATCACCTCAATTCTTACTCCCCTTCTTTCAAGGTTATTGAGACATTTCATTATCTCGGTTTCATCAAGAGAGTAAGATACCAAGATAACTTCTTCTTGCGCATCCTCAAGAACGTTCAGTATTCTTTGCACCGCTCTCCCATCATCAGTGAAAAACACAGAGGGGACTGCAACTAGTGCGGCTTCAATTAACACCAAGACAAAAACGAGGAGTCTCTTCATCCACATCACCAAAATTGAAAAAGCGGAGAACTCACGTTCCCCGCCTGGTGGAGACGAAGGGATTCGAACCCTCGGCCTATACAATGCCATTGTATCGCGCTCCCAACTGCGCTACGTCCCCACTCTAAAAAAATTATACTCTACCAGGTTTCACTTTTCAAGAGGTAGACAACGATCAAGCGTGGCTTCTGCTCTCTGATCTCTTCAACCACTCGATAACGACAGGGCTGGAGATGTACAGAGAGGAATATGTTCCAACGACAACACCGACCAGCATTCCGAACGCAAATGGTCTCAAGACCTCTCCCGAGAATATGAAGAGAGTGAGAACAGCCAGAAAAGTGGTCAAAGAAGTGTTTATCGATCTAACTATTACATCATTGATACTTGTATTTACCACTGTTTCTATCGTCTTTCCCCTCATCTTCTTGGTATTCTCCCTAATTCTGTCGTAAACGACGATCGTGTCATTGAGAGAGTATCCAACCAAAGTAAGGAGTGACGCAACTACCGGTGCATTGAACTCAATTCCGAAGATACTGTAGAATCCCAGTACTATAATCACATCGTGAATAAGCGTTAGTATAGCTCCTACTCCAAAAGAGAACTTGAATCTAATCGTTATGTATAGAAGAAGAAGCGCCATGGACACTGTTACGGCAATCCAAGCATATCCCCTTATCTCCTGGGCAGCATATCCCGAAATTGTACTCACAGAAAGTATATTGTCATTTGTAACATCTTTCACTTCTAGTCCGGCCAGCATCTTTGCTGTTATGGATTCTTCACTCTCTGAAGTATTGACGATAATCGAGAATCTACTCCTCTGTTCGGAAGAACCTTCTTCGGTAAGCGGTCTTTGTTTTATGATTCTTGCAGCCGCAAAATCGGGGTCCTCTGCGCTCAGGAGCTCTCTCATCTCAGCCACAGTCATATCGACATCCTGGACGGAAACGCTTATTTCGATTCCGCCGGTGAAGTCAACTCCAAAATTGAATCCTTTTGTGAAAATGAAGATAACAGAGACGACAATCAGCACAAGGGAAAGAGCAATGAAATACTTCCTTTTTCCGACGAAGTCTGCTTTGAAGGTCATCTTGCATCTCTCCCTTCCGTTTCAACTTCAACGTAGCGATGGGGTTTGAGACTTCCCGCCATTCCCGTAAGTACGGTTCTTGACACCACTATATTTGTGAACATTGCGCCTACAACGCCTATTATAAGTGTGACTGCGAATCCCTTAACCGTACCCGTTCCAAAATAGAAGAGAACGAGACCGGCGAGTATTGTAGTGAGGTTGGCGTCGAAAATCGTCCACACAACCTTAGAAAAGGCCGAATCTATTGAGTTCTCCGGCGTCTTTCCCAACCTCAATTCTTCTTTTATTCTCTCGAAGATCAGAACATTTCCATCGACTGTCATTCCTATTGTCAGAACTATACCAGCTATACCAGGCAGTGTGAGAATTGAACCGGTAAGAGATATCATTCCAAAGAGAAGCACCGCATTATACAGCAAGGCGATGTCTGCCACAATACCCATCTTCTTGTAGAAGACAACCATGTAGATCATTATTATAACGATACCTGCTACTCCGGCCCAAAGGCTTGAATTTATGATATCTCTGCCGAGCGTGGGCGACAAAACTCTCTTGTTGAACGATGCGAGATCGACGGGAAGATTTCCACTTCCGACAAGAATGGAAACTTCCTTCGCTTCTTCGATTGAATTCAAACCCTCAATTACGGCATTTCCATCGGAAATCTGAGACTGAACTAGAGGTGCGATGATTACCCTATCGTCCAGGACAATTGCGAGCCTCTTCTTCATATCGGTATCGGCATATGTGGACTTCACTGAAGTAATGTCCCTAAAAGTCTTCGCACCTTCGGAACTGAACTTCAGAGAAACCATGAATCTTCCTTGCCCGGGTCTGGGCTGATTGTTCACCAAAGGCTTAGCATCTGTAACCACGCTTCCGTCAAGCTCTGCATAGCTAGACCCTATGCTGACTTTGGGACTGATGAAATACCATGTGTTGTTCTGTACTCCTCCGACGTATTCTCCGTAGTGAAGTTCCTTGACCCAGTAAGGTTCGGCTCCTTGAAGCTTTCTCCTGCTTATCTCCAGCGACATTCCTGCTGGGATAGAAGGCGTAGAAACCGAAGTTTCAATCGCGAGAACATCAGCAAAATAGAGCCTCCCGGTCTTTCCCACTAGACTCTCGGCTCTAGATACATCTGTTATTCCAGGAATTTGAACTCTCACTCTCACAGGTGGAATATCTTCCCCAAACGAAATTCCCGTGGTAACCTTTTCTACTGTTGCTTCAGTGAATCCGGCAGCATCCAGTCTTGCCCTCAAAACTTCAATGACTCTGTCTGCAAGTGCATTCATCTCTTGATCAGAGACATCGGTAAGCATCTGGTACTCAAGAAGAGCTCCACCCTTTATATCAAGCCCTAACTTGATGTTCGCAGCCAATTTATCTATGAAGCTGCTTCCGGCTGGTGCACTACCGTGAGGTATAAGTAGTGGCAATAATGCCGCAACAAACACCACAACGGTAACGATCAAGCGTTTTTGGTTTGCTCTCATACGGACTTTGCCCGAAAGACTCGGACAGACACCCCCTTCCAATATCTACAAATGTACCTGAAACTATTACTGTTTGACATTCACATCGGGTTCTACTTCTTCTTTGTCATTCTCGCCTTTATTAACTACGACGGCGATTGCCTTTCTTGTAACATCAAGTTCTGTTCCGGTGCCGGTCCTGATCCTTAGGCTGTCAGGTTTTATCATTGTAATCTTTCCGATGATTCCGCCGGCCGTAACTATTCTATCGCCAACCTTGAGCTTCTCCATCATCTGCTTGAACTGCTTATCCCTCTTTCTTTGAGGCATAATTATGAGGAAATAGAAGAAAGCAACCATAAGAACTAGCAATATGATTATTCCTGAGAAGCCCCCGCTGGTTGCTGCCCCCGGATCTGTCGAAGGAGCTGCCACATCTCCTGCCGGGGCATATGCAATGAAACTAAGGACTGAAAACATTTACATACCTCCTGTCATGGTTAGAGCACCTGTATGATTTTACCAGAATAGACTACCCAATTCAACTAACAAACCTTTTTTGCAGTTCTGACGCTACTAATACGAAAAGCCTTACATGATATAATTCCGTTGACATACGAGAGAAAGGGAGGAAGATCATGAATAGCCTGCTGAAAGATGCTGAAAACCGAATGAAGAAGAGCGTAGAAAAAATCGTGGAAGAGTACGCCCAAATGCGTACGGGCAGACCTTCCCCTGCCCTTCTTGAGTCTGTAAAGGTCGACTATTACGGAGTGCCTACACCGATTAACCAGATAGCCACAATCACAACTACCGAAGACCGTTCTTTAGTCATTAAGCCCTGGGATAGAAGCGTCCTCAGCCAAGTTGAAAAAGCAATCTTTGCCTCTAAACTTGACTTGACTCCCATAAACGACGGGGTCAATATCAAGTTGAACTTTCCTGTACCGACGACGGAACAGAGAGAAAAGTGGGTGAAGATCGCAAGAGATAATGCGGAGAAGGGAAAGATAGCTATTAGAAATATCCGAAGAGACGTTATAAAGGAAGCTAGAGAACTTGAAAAGGCATCAGAGATGACTGAGGACGATCTTAAGAAATTCGAGGAGGAAATTCAGGAGCTTACAAATCGATATATTGAAGAGATGGACAAGGCCTTTGAAAAGAAGAGTAAGGAGATCATGGACTTTTAATGGCCTTTCCCGTTCATGTAGCCTTTATAATGGATGGAAATGGCCGATGGGCCAAGAAAAGGGGACTTGAGAGAATTGAAGGACACAGAAAGGGTGCTGAAGTAGCGGACGCCGCCTCTCACTGGTGTGCAGATCTTGGAATAAGATACGTAACACTTTACGCGTTTTCCACGGAGAACTGGAGGCGTCCAAAGGAAGAAGTCGAATTTCTATTTGAACTGATGCTCCTTTACATAAGCAGCAAAGTCGGCAGTATGCTGGAAGAGGGCGTTAGAATGCGATTCATGGGGAGGCTGAACGAGCTTCCTCCTGAACTCGGGGACTTCGTCTTTCAGATCGAGAACAAGACTTCGATGGGTAAGAAACTTGATGTTATCGTAGCCCTTAATTATGGTGGAAGGGCAGAGATTGTTGACGCGGTAAACGAGATTCTTAAGATCGGAAAGGAACAAATATCGGAAGAAGACATAGCCATGAATCTTTATCTTCCAGATGTTCCCGAACCCGATCTGATCATTCGAACCTCTGGAGAAGAAAGACTCAGCAACTTTTTGACGTGGCAATCGGTATACAGTGAGCTGTTTTTCACTGGAACTCTGTGGCCTGATTTCACGAAAGAGGAATTCCATAGAGCAGTGGACGATTACTCAAAAAGGAAAAGAAGGTTTGGTGCATTGGACTGATGAAGAAAATCTCGGAGACAGGTATCAGGATAGTGACCGCTGCCGTTGTGGCTCCTTTTGTCATTCTATGTTTCGTTAACTATTATTCATTCATTGGATTGGTCTCTGCCGTGGTGCTTTTTTCAAACTATGAATACCTAAAGTTCAGTTTAAAAGAGCGGAACCATCAGTCAGTCAGAATTGCTCTGTCCGGGGTAATACCTGCGATAATCGTTGCTTACGGAATACTTCTCGATAGATTTGCCAGAGTTGAATCTGCAGCTCCTAGACCGGAGTTGATTTTTGCAGTGGGTGTGATTTCTATTACTTCGATAGTCATAACTACAGTCGCCGATGTAAGGAGTGCCAAAGAGATAATAGCTAATTCCGTATTCTCCCTTATATACATTGGCTTCGATCTTGCATTCTTTTATCACATCTATCTCGGGTTCGGTTCATCTATGGCGTTGATGTCATTAACATCTGTGTGGCTATTCGACACCGGGGCTTACTTTTTAGGAAAGAAATTTGGTCACATCAGGATCTCTCCGAGTTACAGCCCCAAAAAGAGTCTCGAGGGAGTAATTGGTGGATACGTGACTTCTCTTCTTTTTATGCTTCTGTTCGTCTCTTTGAGCAAACTAACAGGACTTTACAACGGTCCCGACCTGGGAATACTTCAGTTCATGGTATTGGCAGTTGTGGTAGCCGTATTTGGTACAATTGGTGACATTGCCGAATCATCTTTCAAAAGATATCACGGTGTTAAGGATTCTGGCAGTTTGCTGCCTGGACATGGTGGTATGCTTGATCGTATAGACGGTGTTCTTTTCGTAACACCCATGTTTTATATTTTCCTTACTCTTTTGACTTGAGGAGGCAAGATAGTGAAATACATGACTGGCGCTGAGATAAGAGAGAGTTATCTCAAGTTTTTTGAATCTAAAGATCACAAAAGGTTGCAGAGTGCTTCATTGATACCGAACGATCCCCAGCTGATGTTCACAGTCGCCGGGATGGTTCCTTTTAAACCGATCTTCTGGGGCAAGATAGAACCCACTTACAGAAGAGTAACAACCTGTCAGAAATGCGTAAGGACTAACGACATCGAAAACGTAGGAAGAACCCCTAGACATCAAACGTTTTTCGAGATGCTGGGTAACTTCTCGTTCGGCGATTATTTTAAGAGAGAGACCATAAAATGGGCTTGGGAATTTGTTACCGAGTATCTGAATCTCCCGGAAAACCGTTTGTGGGTTTCCGTCTATCTTGACGATGACGAAGCGTTTTCAATATGGAGAGATGAAGTCGGCATCCCAGAAAAGAAGATCATTAGGCTTGGAAAGAAGGACAACTGGTGGGGTCCGGCCGGGCCCTCCGGTCCATGTGGACCCGATTCAGAGATCTTCATAGACAGAGGTCATGGAGACAACTGCCCGGATCCCGAGAACTGCAGCCCCGCTTGCGATTGCGGTAGATTTCTTGAATTCTGGAATCTTGTATTTACAGAATTCAACCAGGACGAGGAAGGAAATCTCACTTACCTCGAAAGAAAGAACATCGATACGGGATTTGGCCTTGAAAGAGCCGCCTCGATACTTCAAGATGTCGATTCGAATTTCGACACCGACTTGTTCATACCGATAATCAAAAAGATTGAAGAGATCCTTGGAATTAAGTATAAGGAAAAACCGGGCTCCGATATCTCGATAAAAGTCATTGCCGATCATGCGAGATCGGTTGCATTTATGGTTTCAGATGGTATTCTTCCCTCTAACGAAGGTCGTGGATACGTACTCAGAAGAATTTTGAGAAGGGCTGTACGCCACAGTTCACTGCTCGGATACAGTTCCCCGTTTCTTTACCGAATAGTGGAGACAGTTGCGGATCATATGGGAAATGTATATCCCGAACTGAGGCAGAGGCTTTCATTCACTCAAGAAATCACTCTTAAAGAGGAGGAGAGATTCCTCTCAACACTTGTAAATGGTGAAAAGAGATTGAAGTCAGTACTTGTCGACAAGAAAGAACTTTCAGGTCCCGAATTATTCATGCTACACGATACTTATGGATTCCCCCTGGAACTTGTTGAGGAGATCGTTGCGGGTACCGGTGTAACTCTTGACAAAGAAGGCTATGAAAGGGAAATGGCGTTACAGAGAGAGAGGGCCAGGGAGGCAATGGGAGACAGAGAATATCTTAGCAACGTCGAAGCATATTCAACTATATTTCCTGTGACCGGCAATTCGAAATTCACAGGTTACTCGAGATTCGAAGACAAATCCAAGATCGTCGCCATTCTAAAAGAAGGTGACGCCGTAGAAACCCTTAGCAAAGGCGAAACCGGAGATTTAATCTTTGAAAAAACACCGTTCTATCCCGAAAGAGGAGGACAGGTTACCGATACGGGTTTGATCCGTACAGACAATGCTTCTGCAAAGGTCGAGAGAGTGTTCATACCTTACCAGGAGATGATAGTCCACAGGGCTTTTGTTGAAGAAGGTGCTTTACATGTTGGGGACAAAGCTTGGCTTTCGGTGGATGAGGACCGAAGAAAGGCGATAACGAGAAATCACACCGCTACTCATTTGCTGCACGCAGCGTTAAGAAAGGTGCTTGGGGAACACGTCCACCAATCTGGTTCTCTGGTTCAGCCAGATAGATTACGTTTCGATTTTTCGCATTTTCAGCCGTTATCGACAGATGAACTCAACGAAGTTGAAGAAATCGTAAATGAAGAGATCCTCAAGGCTAAAGTAGTAGATAAGGCAGAAAAAAGCTTTGACGAGATTAAAGGGCAGGATGTGATGGCGCTTTTTGAAGAGAAGTACGGCGACAAGGTGCGGGTAATATCAGTCGAAGGATTCAGCAGAGAACTTTGCGGAGGCACTCATGTTGACAACACCGGAGAAATCGGTCTCTTCAAAATCCTTTCCGATACCTCTGTTGCTGCAGGGACAAGGCGAATAGAAGCGATAACAGGAAAAACGTCTCTTAATTATTTCAGAAATCTGTTCAACAGGCAGAAAACAATAAGAGAAGTGCTTGAGGTTCCCGAAGATTTAATTATCCAGAGGCTTCAAGGGGTTTTGAACGAGCTGAAGTCAGGTGGACAAGAGATAAAAAGATTGAAAGAAAAGCTGCTCTCTGGAGACTCCCTGATGAAAGATAAGAAGATGATCGTTAATGGGACGAAACTGCTCATAAGAAGGGTCGAAAACGCTCCTTCTAGCGCCCTGAGAAATGGGGCCGATGTTCTTCTTAGCAAAGAAGGCGGCGGAATAGTGATAATATTCAACGAGCTGGAAGACTCAGTCTCGTTCGTTGTGAAGGTCGAGAAGAAACTTACTGACAAATTCAACGCAGGTGAGATCGCCAGGAAAATCGCAAGAGACCTTGGAGGGGGCGGTGGAGGTAGACCAGACTTTGCCCAGGCAGGTGGAAAGGATCTATCAAAGTTGCAAACATTAATCGAGAGGATTGATGAATACCTATAACAACGGTAACGACAAAAGGGATAATCTCTTTTCTTTCTCGGTAAGTCCTGACCAGTTGTCGCTTGACAGCCTTGCTTTCTTAGGAGATGCAGTTTATTCGCTCTATTTTCGATTGAATACCTTGCCGCAGGCCCGGAGGAGAGCAGGTCATCAGCACAACATAGTAAAAGATTACGTAAGTGCCTCAGGTCAAAGGAAAGCTCTTGAAGAAGTTGCTGACCTTCTTGATGAAGAAGAGAAAGAAATCGTCAGAAGGGGTTACAATTCAAGAGGTTCAAAAAAACATGGAGATGATGAGGACTATAAAATGGCCACCGCTTTTGAAGCTCTCATCGGATATTTATTTCTTGAAGGAAAGACTGAGAGAATCAGAGAGCTGTTCGAAAGGGTGATTTAATGTATTTACATGGAAGAAATGTATTGAGAGAGCTTCTCACAGTCGACTCTTCAGCTCTGAACGTAAAGCGCATAGTTTTCACTAATCAGAAAAATGTCGACTCGCAACTTCTTGAACTGGCTGAGGAATCAAAGGCAAGGGGATTCAGAATTGAAGAGATGGCACCAGAAAAGCTTGCCAATCTCTGTAGAGAGAAGAAGCATCAAGGCGTCGTGATTGATCTTAAACAGTTTCCTTACTCTGACTCCGAAGAGCTCCTCCGAGCAATTGAAGAGCAAAGGACAGCTACGATTGTACTTCTTGACCAGATTCAGGATCCGCATAATCTTGGTGCAATAATTAGGACTTCAGTGGCAGTTGGGGCGGATGCTATCGCAATTACCTCGAGTAACTCCGCGGAAATAACCCCGTCGGTTGTGAAAGTCTCTGCCGGTCTTGCTTTTAAAATTCCGATAATAAAGATAATAAATATGGCACAGTTCGAAGAGATTCTGAAGGAGAAAGGGTTCTGGATTTATGCTTCAGATATGGAAGGAATCCCTTATTATGAAAACGAATACTCTGAAAAGTCTGCTATTGTGTTCGGGAATGAAGGGAAGGGTGTAAGGCGACTGGTAAAGGAAAGAAGTGACCGTCTCATTTCGATACCTATGGAAGATACAGTGGACTCCCTTAATGTAGCCGCCTCGGCCGCAATTATTCTCTTTGACAGGCGTCGCCAGCTTGCCCTGGGAGGAGAGTGAGCTTTTTATGAGAATACACGAGCTCCCGACAGATGTTGTGAGAAAGATCGCGGCGGGAGAAGTGGTAACGGGTTGTTTTTCTGTTGTAAAGGAGCTTGTAGAAAACAGTATAGATGCAGGAGCATCATTAGTTGAAATCGAAATAAGATCCGGTGGTAAGGAATACATAATGGTTAGAGACAACGGTAGTGGGATGACTAACCAGGAAGCGAAACTTGCAATAAAACCCCATACTACGAGTAAGATCTCCTCGATAGAGGATCTTGACTCGCTCATTACGTTTGGCTTTAGAGGCGAAGCTCTCTCGACAATTGCTTCAGTTTCACGCATGCGTCTTTCGACCGCAGCAGATTCAGAAGAACTTGGGACGATCCTGGAAATCGCAGGAGGAAGTGTCACTGGGCAGAAACCCCTAAGCGGCTCAAATGGCACTTTCGTGGAGGTCTTTGATCTGCTTTACAACACACCCGCCAGAAGGAAGTTCTTGAAGTCCGCCTCAATTGAAGGTCGTATGGTAACTGAGATGATCCAGAGATTTATTTTAGCTTTCGAAAATGTCGATTTTGTGTATTCCCGTGATTCTCAAACGGTATTCGACACAAGAGGAGCCGGATCTCTTCAGGATAGGATCGCTCTCATCTATCCGGGGATCTCTACGAGGGATCTAATTCCCGTATCAGGTGATTCAGGCGAAATCAAGGTCAATGGTTACGTTACACTCCCTAGCCGCACGAGAAAAAACAGAATGGGTGAAAACATCTTTGTGAACAGAAGATATGTGAGACAATTCGAACTGAATTATGCACTGGAAAGAGGTTATGGCGAAACCCTTCAAAAAGGTAATTTTCCTTTTGCAGTTCTTTTTATTGATATTGACCCTCAGGAAGTCGATGTTAACATCCATCCACAGAAACTCGAAGTTAAGTTTGCTTCTACTGCAGCCGTTCTGGATGAGGTGAAGAGAGCAGTGCGGTCGGCCATCAAAGGTGCCGGTCATTTCACAATCAATATAGTCCATAGCGAAGAGAACATAACCGGAAGTTCGGAGGAACGGAAAGATGTCTCAGAGATTTATCAGGATCACGAAGTAAGTAATCACGGCTTCAAACACCCATGGAGGAACCAAAAAGTCTTCGATAACAATGCTAGCGACACCTACACGCAGTCCAGAATTGATCGTCACCATTTCAGATCATTTGCTCTTGGTGGAGAGCGTGAAGGTTCACCGGAAAAGGAAAAAAGTGGGGAAGGAAAAGTCAGTTTTATTGGCGTATTCGGAGAAAGGTATTTGATTGCGGAATCCGAGGACGGTCTCTTGTTGATCGATCAGCATGCCGCTCATGAGCGGATCATTTTCGAGACCCTCAAAGAAAGCAAGAGAATCGCCCCGCAAAATCTTCTAATGCCTCTTGAACTGAATCTCGAGAGGTCAAGAATGGATCTGGTTATCGCAAGAGAGGAAACGCTGAAGAAACTTGGGTTCACTTTCGATTTCGTCAATGATAAAATCATAATGGTCTCTATCCCTCAGGTCATGGGAGTAGAAGGCGTAGTCGATGTGCTAGAGGAGATTCTCGACGAAATGAGGCTTGAAGGTCTTGAGGATCCGAAAACGGTTTTCGATAATCTCCTGGCATCGATTGCATGCAAGGCTGCAATAAGGACCGGAAACAGACTTGACATAGGACAAGCGGAGGAGCTCTTCGAAGAGCTGAGAAGAAAGAATCTTCTTGTTTGTCCCCATGGAAGACCAATCTCCATGGTAATAAGACTGGAGGATCTGGACAGGTATTTCTCCAGGTAACTCTGAAAAACATAGCTTCATATCAAGGGAAACCGGTGTGAATCCGGTACGGTCCCGCCACTGTGAGCGGTACGAACTCTGCGAGTGCCACTGGGTAACCGGGAAGGCGCAGACATTAGGTTGATCCGCAAGTCAGGAGACCTGAGTGAAGCTCAGATATCACCATCCTTCCGAGGTAGAGGGGTGGTGAAATTCCTTGCAAAAGAGGTGAGTGTTTTGAAAAGAGCTTTAACAGTTGGTTTGGTTGTACTGTTTGCTGCTTTGTCAGCTGCGATCGACATTGTGGATGATCTTGGAAGACTCGTAACGATCAATGAACCTCCCGAAAGAGTGGTTGTCGCTTCTCCCGCGATAACGAAGTATCTTGAGGTTCTTGACCTTTCATCCAGAATCGTAGGAGTAACCGACTGGGATCCATTTGCGCTTTCGAACGAAGTAGAAAAGATCGGCAATCTGGTTCCCTTAAACCTGGAGAAGATAGTCTCACTCAGTCCTGATCTTGTGATGATTTCGGGAGGGTTTCAGGAGGCAGAAGTTGAGAAACTGGAGAATATCGGGGTCAATACATACGTGATGAATCCAAACTCCTTCGAGGACATCTACAGAAATCTCGTGGTTGTTGGGAATATTTTTGGCGTTCCCGAGAGAGGCAAGACCTCCGCCGATGACTTCAGAGAAGAGGTTCTCGCAATCGCAAAAGACTCTCATAAGCTATCTCAAGATGAGAAACCCAGAGTAATTTACATAATGATAGCCGGGGAGGTTAGCGATATATGGACATGCGGGACAGGTTCCTTTGTGAATCAAGCAATCGCATTCGCAGGCGGTGCGAACGTCGCCGCTCCATACAGTGGAAACAACGGGTGGTTTCCAGTAAGCCCAGAGTTTGTGCTGAATTCTCAGCCCGAGATAATACTGGTTCCATACTATTACGAAGGTGGGCAGGAAGAAGCTGTCAATATGATTGTCTCATACAAGCCCTTTGAAGAACTGCCAGCTGTGAAGAACGATAGAGTTTATCCCCTTTATGACGGACTTACAGCTTATGCAAACCCCAATTTTGTCAACTTAGTTAAAACGCTAAAGGAGTTCTTCTTTTGAAACGAACTGTATTATTCGTACTGCTTTCCACAGCATCCATTCTAGGGATGCTGTGGTTTTCGAGTTTCGGCACGATAAGCTATTCCCTCGGCGAAATCTTCGAGATACTCATCGGTAATTCTTCGGGAACTGCCTCCAGTATCTATCTGAATCTAAGGCTTCCAAGGTTATTGGTGGCATTCCTAATCGGTTCGGGACTGGCAGTGGGTGGAAACGGTCTTCAGTTAACCCTTAAAAATCCTTTGGCAGATCCTTACATTATCGGTATATCTGCAGGGGCTTCTTTTGGAGCTGTTCTTTCTCTATTCTTGCGGGAAGTGAGCAGATTAGACCTCAATATGAACACGCTTGCTTTTGCATTCGCCCTGTTTTCATCTTTCCTGACTTACACGATCTCCAGAAGGGGAGGAAGGATTCCGATTACAACACTCGTCCTATCCGGGGTAATAGTCTCTTTTCTCTTTAATGCAGCAGTAACATTTCTCGTCGTTTTTGCGTGGCGAAACGTAATAACTCTACATTTCTGGTCCCTGGGTTCGCTGTCTGGAGCTACATGGAATGACGTCTTCAAATTAACTCCTGTCATTTTTGCCCAGTATGGAATATTTGCGGTAATCCACAGGAAAATGGTAATTATGGCGGCTGGTGAAGAACACGCAATTACCGTCGGTGTCCGTCCTGAATTACTCAAGTTTCTCGTCTTTTTCACGGTTTCTATAGTATCCGCCGTCGCCGTTTCAACTGCAGGGTTGATAGGTTTCGTAGGTCTAGTCATTCCGCATATGATAAGACTTGCTTTTGGGGCGGACAGCAAATTGAACCTTCCTGCAACTGCGCTGCTTGGAGGGCTGTTCTTGGTGATTTGCGATGCTTTTGCAAGAACACTGTTTCAACCAACAGAGCTTCCTATAGGTGCAGTTACAGCGCTTGTGGGAGCGCCCGTATTCATCTTCTTGTTGAGAAGCAAGGAAGTGGCTAAAGATGGTTGAACCTATACAAATAGAGGGACTCCATTTCAGCTACGGCAAAGAGGAGGTCTTGAGAGGAATCGATCTCCACCTAAAGAATGGTGAAGTACTTGGAGTTCTGGGACCTAATGGAAGCGGTAAATCAACCCTCATGAGCGTAATCTGCGGAATTCGAAAGAACTGGAGCGGCAAAATTAGTGTGATGGGCGATAACCTTCGGGGCCTCTCGACAAAAAAACTGGCAAGAATAGTATCTTACATTCCACAGAGCTTTGAACCATCATTTGATCTGAAAGTTGAGACTATTGTTTCCTTTGGAAGAAATCCACATTTGAACGGACTGGGAAACATGACAAATGAAGATTACAGGATCATTGAGGAATCGATGAGGCTTACGGAAGTATATGAATTCAAGGATCGTCCCTTCAGTACGCTCAGCGGAGGTGAGAAACAGCGTGTAATAATTGCAAAGGCTCTTGCCCAGGAAGGGAAGATACTTCTTATGGACGAGTTCACAACTCACCTAGACCCTGGCCACGCAAGAAGAGTCGGAAAAATCGCGACCGATCTCGTCCGCGCAAAAGGACTAAGTGCAATAGCGATCTTTCACGATATAAATCAGGCGGTAGAAATTTCAGACAGGCTTCTATTCATCAATAATGGAAGAGTAATTGCTTCAGGCAAGGTATGGGATATCGTTACTCCGGAAATTATTAGTTTGGTTTACGGCCTCAAATCAAGAATCATGGAAAACCCGATCAGCGGGCTGCCACTGGTAGTATTCTACGATTGAGACATGGGATTGCTGACATCGGCTACCTTGGCTCCAGTTATCCTTACAAGCTCTTCGAAGCTCGTCTCAACTGCAGAACCCGAAGTCCCCGCGGCAGGGAACACGACATCATATTCCCGTAGATTAAGATCAACGATAATATTGATATCCTGAAGTCCGAAGGGGCAAACACTTCCGGGAGAAAAGCCTGTTAACTGAAGTGTTGTGGTCTCATCTGCGAGTCTCGGTTTTTCACCGGCGATTTTCTTGAGCTTCGAAAGCGACACCTTCCGATCACCCGGGCAGACCACAAGATAAGCTCTTCCACTTTTGCAAATGAAGAGGATCGACTTTGCTATCTGACCGACTTTCACCTTCAACATCTGCGCAGCCGTGATGGCAGTGGGTGTCGTCCCTTCAGGAAACTCGTAAAACTCTAGGTCGTTGGCCTTCAGTATGGCCATTACCTTCTCTGGAATCATCGTACACCTCCGGGAAAGCAATTGAATTATGATACCACGAGTTTGAGAGTCAAATCGAGCATCCGATATGCAGATAATGAAGTCAAAATCTAACTCAAAGGGACGTGTTCTTAATCTCCTTCATGTCGACTTCGAGTAGATTTTATTTTGATGCATCAACTCTCTCTTAAGTAGATTTAATTATGATGCATTACGGCATCTATTACAAAAGTAGAAATGGAAAATCTTTGAGGAAAAAGCTTTCCCCTGAATAAAGGAAACATTCAAAGTTTTCTGCTGCCTTCCGATTCGGACCAATCGCAAGCCGTTTTCGTAATTTTGGACATCAAAGACGGGCATATGGATGCATAATCGATCACATTCTCATGAACAGTCGCCAAGCGATAGCTTTCTTAAATTTATTTTCACTCTCTTCATTAAAGACCGGGTCACTCTCTCGATCAGAATGCAATCAGATTAACAACGTGCGTGTTTCTACAGAGTTTTTTGACAGCCAGCCACAACCTAGAATTTCACGAACCGTCAATCTTCTTCACTGCGACAATCCAGCCTCTTCGCAGAACCAATGCCGTCATACAGAAATCCGCGCGCCAAAAAAATCAGAACCTGCTGAACCTTTCCAACCGCCTCGAGCGGAAAAGCTTGGTCTCCCGATCGCCTTCATCGCTTTGTTGGCAGTACTTCACCAATATAATGAAATGTATTTATAGAGATTCCGTATTGCCTTTAATTTACAATACGGTATTGTGGTAAACTATTGGTGTACATACTCATGTGCCCTATCCAAATTCAATCATTGGAGGTGGTATTATGAGACTTACGGTAGTTCTACTTCTGCTCTGCCTTCTATCAGTCTCTTTCGCAAACGGTCTGGAGCAAACAAAACAGACGCGTGTCGAACTTCCGGGTTGTTATATCATAAGATGCTACGGAAGCTGTTTCCGGGGCGATCAGGGATACGACTGCGTACTAACGGGCAGAGCGGCGAACTTCGATGGCAACGGAAATCCACTGGCCGTAACATTGCATCTCTATCTAGATTGTTACGTCGTTTATTTCATCGTTCAGTCCTGCAGTTCCAGCGGTGAGTTTTCCGGCATCGGAGAGGTTGAAGGTTCGGTGGGTTGTTTCATAAACACCGGGCCTTACGAAGGCTCTTGCTTCACTTATGAGTCATCATGTGCCTGTTCGGACTCATAAAGTTTCTCCGAAATGTCACAGATAACTGGAGGTGATTTTATGAAAAGGACAATGCTTTTTCTAATACTTTCTCTGTGTTTCGTCACTACCTTTGCCGCCGGCCTTACAGGCTACTTGACTCAACAGATTCCATGGATGGCCGGAAACGAAATGACGCTCGTCCCGCTCAGCGAATCAAAACCTGACACTCTGGAAGCTCCATCTATAAAAGGATTGAAGTACGGCCTTCTCGAGCTCGGCGCCAAGCCGATAGTATTCGCGCTCATACCCGGAGAGATCCCCCTCCTGTGGATCGACGCAAACAACAACAGCAATGTGCTTGACGACCCAACGATCGCACCGGACTTCAAGGAGACCCACCAAGACACTACGACCTACGAGTGGATTACCAGAGTCAAAACCTTTTATGAACTCGAGGGTTATTGGGAATCAAGATCTGTCAAACTGTTAGCCAGAAAGACGGGGTTGACTGGCGAGTTGGAGTTCCGATACTGTTTGTATGAGCACATGGAGGGGTTAGTCTGGGCCGAAGACGGCCCGAGAAAGCTCAAACTCTTCACGCTCGACCCCAAAGGTTTTTACTCTACCGACCAGGTTTACTTCGGAGTCGATACGGACGGCGACGGCGAAATTGCTCTAATCCACGACTCTTACGAGATCTTCCTGCATGGGGAAGTCTTCTCTTTGAACGGCAAGGCATACAGACTTGGCGAAGTTTCCAAAGACGGGAAAAAGGTTTCCTTCGAGGAGACCGGGTACGCTCCGACGGAGAAACCGAGATTTCTCAAGGGAGATGCTCTTCCGATTCCCGGAGTTCTCCAGACGGATCCAATTGTTAATGCGGCCTTTTTTGAGGGATCCCCCAGCCTGATCGTCCTCAGCAAAGTCACGCCTGCGACAGTCGTCGAACCGGTATACTCCGATTGCGACTGCATTTCTCTGAGCGCTTTCGAAAGGTTCAGATTGGACGGAATCATCGATCTCGCCCAAAGGTACACAGATCTGAAGGTTCTATGGGTACTCACAGGAAAGGAGCAAGTCGAGCCGGAAGCGGCGCTGCTGGAAAATATCTATTTGAGAGACGAAAAAGCCCTGGTCGATTTCTACGGCTTCCCAGGCGAGGAGAGGGTTTTCATCGTCGACTCGAAGGGCGTTATCGCCGAACTAGACAGCTACTGGGTCGACGAGGCGAGCCTCGACACTGACCGGCCGCAGAACGGAAAGTTGATGCTCAATTACTCCGACATAAGAAAGACTGTAGAAGCTCTGTACAAAACCGATTGAAGATTAACCCCGTTAGCAAATCGAGTCTTCCGATAAGGCAGAGAACCGCTCTTCAAATGAATGAGAGCGGTTCTTTCCATTTAGAACTTCCGACAAAAAACGCTCAACCCGCCGAATCAATTACTTCCCATATCGTTCACTATAACGGCTTTCGCCAGTTCGTGCGCGAGAGCGGTGAAATCCTTTCCCTCGATGTTGCTCAGCACCACCACAAAGATGTCGTCATCGACATACCTATTTATTCTAGTCGAGGTACCCTTCGTGTCTCCGTCGTGATAAACAACTCTTCTGTACTCGCCATCTATAAGCTCGTTACCGATGAAGACTCCATAGCCTGCCTCAAAGAGTTCGTTTGATGGACTCTGCATTAGTCTTAAAAAGCTTTCTGAAAGCACTTCGCCGGCGGAAAGCGCTCGGTCCCACAGATACAGATCATACACAGTGGAGTATAACCCCCCGGCTCCTCCGGGAAGCCTTCTATCGACCCAGTCAGCAGGTCTTACGCTAGAGAGATCTATAACATAGGAATCACAGTAGTAAGGAAGACCCCATCCGCTATCGTATTCATTGTAGTCGTAACCGGTGTTGTTCATTCCCAGTGGTTCGAAGAAGCTCGTTCTCAGATATTCATCATAGCGCTTCCCGCTTGCCCTTTCTACTATGACACTGAGAAGGAAATAGGCGCTGTTGCTGTAGAGAAAGCTGCTTCCAGGTTCAAACCTCAAAGGCAGAGAGGAGATGTAGGCGATTTCGGCCTCTTGAAGAGTTCTTCCCACTTCAAATTTCCTGATTTCCTCACGGAGTTCTTGCGTGTTAATCATTGTGGGGATTCCAGAAGAATGATTAAGCATTTGTTCGATCGAAATGATGTCGCCGTTTTGAAACTCAGGTATGAACTTCCCAACCGGATCTGAAAGAGACATAAGACCATCTTCGCATAGCCTCAGAATCGCCGCCGCAGTGAACTGCTTTTTTATAGAGGCAATTCTGAACTTCTTCTCTGGAGTATTGGGGATAGTTCTCTCGATATCGGCCATGCCATAGCCGCCTGCATGAAGGATAACGTCTCCCCTGGAGACAAGAATGGCCCCCCAAAAACCCTCAAAGTCGATAATTCTATTTATCACATCATTTATGGGATTGGAAACCAGAGATACAGAAGACATCACGACGATTACTGCTAATGTAGCTATTTTCCTTATCAACGAGCACCTCCCGCAATAAGAAAAGTATCGAGTATAACTACATAATAACCTATGACAAACCATCTCATATAGAGTTATCGGGAGATTTTACTAAGATGGTAGCGTCCGGCTTTTTCACAGTTTCTTTGGACATTCGTACTCTGGTTTTTCCGAAGTTTGAAATCAACACATGTAGTTCTGAAGAAGCCGTCTCGGCGACCTAAATACCTAGAACTACCTACGAACACACAATGAAGATTGATGAGCTGGATAAGAACTACAAGAATCTTCGCATAAAGCAACGTAATCTGCGATAGACTATTGATGAAACGGAAGATTTGCAAATTATCCCGGAATATTTCTCAACAAAGCCAGAGTTAGGTTTTTCCACTCATAATGTTTAAAATATCAATCGATGCTGGCTTTACTGTATATTACGCCCGGATTGAATGATGCACTGATGGGTTCGTTTGGGGAGGAATGAAGTGAGAAGAATTGGCTTAATGTTGATGTTGTTGATTGTTGCCGTTACTGCCTTGCTTTCACAGAGAATAGTGGTTGCGGTGATGCAGGATCCCGATTTTCTCGATCCACACAGGGCGGCGGCTTCGGGAACCTACGAAATGATGTTTAACGTGTTCGAGGGTCTTCTCAAGCCCAACCCTAATGGTACCGTAATACCTGCCATAGCCGAAAGCTACAGTATTTCTGAAGACGGTATGGTCTACACTTTCAATCTCAGGAGCGGAGTGAAGTTTCATAACGGATCAGAGGTTACGGTAGACGATGTTTTGTACTCTTTGAACCGGCTCAAAGGCTCTAACGGCGAAAGAGGACTTTCTCCCGATTTTGAGAAGTTTGTTTCGAAGATTGAAGCGGTAGATGACAAGACTGTCAGGGTCAAACTCAGTACACTCAACACTGACTTTCTCGAGAAGTTCATAGTGGCAATTATTCCGGAAAGTAACGAAAACCATGAGAAGAATCCTGTGGGAACAGGTCCTTTTAGGTTCGTAGAATATAGACCGGGTCAGAGGCTAGTTATCGAAAAGTTTGAGGAATATTGGAATCCTGAGCTGCCAAAAGTCGAGGAAGTTGAATTTAGAATAATTCCCGACAATCAGGCAGCAATAATGAGTTTCCTGGCAGGAGAGGTTCAGATACTTCCGAGACTCGATGCTATTCAGGCAATGGCACTAGGAGATCGATACAATCTATTAACTGCCGAACAGAATATGGTTCAGTTGATGGCAATGAACCATGCGGTCAGCCCTTTCGACGACATTAGAGTCAGGAGAGCGATAAACCATGCTGTGGACAAGGAGGAGATTATAGAAATCGTGGCCGGCGGTTACGGGACAAAGCTCGGCTCAAACATGTCGCCGATAATGAGCGCGTATTACAGAGAAGGTCTTGAGGACTACTACGAACCGAGTGTCGAGAAAGCAAAAGCTCTTCTCTCAGAAGCTGGATATCCAGATGGATTTGACACAAAGATTACTGTGCCTTCCAACTATCAGTTTCATATAGATACTGCCCAGGTAATTGCGGAACAGCTTAAGAGAGTGGGTGTAAGGGCGGAGATCGAGCTTGTCGAGTGGAGTGTTTGGCTGGACAGAGTCTACACAGCAAGAGAGTACGAAATGACAATAATCGGTCTTACTGGCAAATTGAGTGCTTACGAAATATTGAGGCGATATGTTTCCGACTATCCGAGAAATTTCTACAACTATTCCGACAGTGAATACGACCGTATAATTAGTCTGGCTATTGAAAAGACTGCCGTCGAAGAAAAAGCATCTATGTTCAAAAGAGCTCAAGAGATTCTTACAGAAGATGCCGCCGCAGTTTACATCATGGATCCCAACTTTATCGTTGCTCTAGCTCCCAATTTGCACGGATACACGGTCTATCCTCTCTACGTGCAAGACATGTCGACTCTCTATTATCGCTGACAAGGAGAGGCATTTGTGTTTGTTTATTTAAAGAAGCTCTTTGCCATGATTTTAACGGTGCTTCTGGTTTTGCTGATAACCTTTGTTACATTTGAGATCATTCCGGGCAATCCTGCGTTGTCAAGACTTGGTGTGGATGCTCAAGAATCCCAGTATGAAGCCTTGTCAGCAGAACTAGGTTTGGATGATCCATTAGGGATAAGGCTGTCCAGGTGGTTGAAAGGGCTTTTCACGGGTGATCTTGGAATCTCAATGAGATACTCCGTTCCTGTATCGGAATTAATCCTCGACAGATTGCCCGTAACTATTTCTCTCGCAGTGATGGCTTTGGCCCTGATTATCCTAATAGGCATTCCTCTTGGCATAGTTAGCGCAAAATATGGTGAAAGGCTACCAGGAGTTATGATCACACTAATCTCACAGATTGGGATGGCAATTCCATCTTTCTGGAGTGGGATTATTTTGATCTATATATTTGGAATTCTCCTTCGCTGGGTATCACCTGGAGGATATGTTCCTTGGAGCGAGGATGCTTATGGAGCGTTCAAGTCACTTATCCTACCAGCCATCGCCATAGCGCTTCCATCGATTGCATCAGTCATAAGATACACAAGAAACTCCGTAATGGATCAGATGAAGAACGATTATGTACGGCTCGCAATGTCGAAAGGGATGAACCTGAATTCAGTGTTATTGAGACATGTACTCAAGAATGCCCTGATTCCTATTATCACTGTACTTGGAATGATAACGGCAAACATTTTAGGCGGATCAATCGTCATTGAACAGGTTTTCACGCTTCCCGGCGTCGGAAGACTTCTGATAAACGCCATCACGACCAGGGATCTCCCTCTGGTGCAGGGAATGGTTTTGTACATTGCTTTCATAGTCGTTATTATTAACTTCTTTATCGACGTCATATACACAGTTATCGACCCAAGAATCAGATTGGGTCAGAGGGACTAACATGAACAAAAGGAGGATCAATCTATGGATTGGGACAGTGCTGATTTCCATTCTGATGCTGATGATGGTAGTCAGTCTATTCTATACTCCATTTCCTGTAACAGAGATCAATAGACTTGAACGATTTGAACCTCCTTCAGCGCGTCACCTCCTGGGCACAGACAACTTTGGAAGAGATGTGCTCAGCAGAATAATGAAAGGATCCCAGACAGCCTTCTTTGTGGGACTAGTCGCGGTATCGATTGGCAGTGTTTTTGGCGTACTTATCGGCGCAATCTCTGGTTACTTTGGAGGAATAGTCGACGAGATAATAATGAGAATCGTCGACGCTATGATGGCTTTCCCAAGTATCCTTCTTGCACTGATGTTTGTATCCGTTTTTGGAGTAGGCTTGAGAAATACGATTATTGCAATAGGGATAATGTCAATTCCTTCGTTTGCCAGAATCACAAGAAGCGGTTTCGTTCAACACAAAGAGCTGGATTACGTCAAGAATGCAAAGATAAAGGGCATCTCGAATTTGCGGATAATGTTCAGACACATACTGCCAAATGTGCTTTCCCCAATAGTCGTTGCTGCTTCAATGGGATTTGCAAACGCAGTTCTCGCCGAAGCGGCGCTGAGTTATCTTGGACTTGGAATTCAGCCGCCCAATCCCAGCTGGGGAAGAATGCTGAGTGAGTCTCAGGTCTTCATAACCGTCAGCCCCTGGTACGCGATAGCACCCGGAATCTTTATCACGCTTCTTGTGCTGGGATTCAACTTCCTAGGAGATGGGATCAGAGACATTAGAGAGAATAGGTGAAAGAGAATGAACTGTGAAAACGAGCCCTTACTAGAAATCAAAGATCTCAAAATTGGATTCAAGACTCCAGAAGGGCTTCTTCACGCTGTGAAAGGAATATCTCTTGAAGTAAAAAAGAGAGAAATCGTTGGGATAGTCGGAGAATCCGGCTGTGGAAAGACAGTAACGGCATTGTCAATAATGCGCCTTTTACCCGATAATTCATTCGCTACTGGAAGCATAAATTTCTCCGGCATCGATCTTCTTTCACTCACGGAAGACGAAGCGAGGGGAACACGCGGAAGAGATATATCAATGATTTTTCAGGACTCCCTCTCCTCTCTAAATCCCCTTATGAAAGTAGGAAGACAAATCGACGAGAATCTCATGATGCACACTTCTCTCGACAAAGCAGAGCGATTCTCAAGGGTTCTTGAGATCATGAAAGGTATCGGTCTTCCAGATCCAGAAAGAACATACGGCAAGTACCCTCACGAACTCTCCGGTGGGATGAGACAGAGAATAGCCATTGCTATTGCCATCGTGTGTAATCCCGATCTGATTATCGCAGATGAACCGACGACCGCTCTGGACGTCACAGTTCAGGCACAGATACTGGAACTTCTGAGAAAGATAAACCGTGAAAGCAACTGCTCTATTATTTTTATCTCGCACAATCTTGGAGTCATTCGGGAAATATGTTCTAAGGTCTATGTAATGTATGCAGGTCACATCGTTGAGAGAGCTTCTACAGAGGCACTTTTCACGAATCCAGGCCATCCTTATACTTTGGGCTTGATAAAAGCTCTACCAAAACTTGAATCTAAGGGGAAAGAGCTTTTTGATATTAGAGGCAGAGTTCCATCCATTGCCGATTTAACTCAAGGTTGTCCTTTTGAACCAAGATGTGATTACTCATTCGAGAGATGCAGGAAGGAGTTCCCCGATCTGAAAGAAATCGATTCCGATCACGAGGTGCGATGTTTTTTAGCCGGAGGCAAACTTTGAAGGAGAGAATTCTCGAGATTCAGGATCTCACGAAGCATTTTCGCTTGAGAAGAACCAGCTTGTTACGGAGGCCGGGCTCTATAAAAGCGCTTAATGGAATTTCCTTCAGTATCTCTAGAGGAGAGTCCTTCGGCATCGTCGGTGAATCGGGTTGCGGTAAATCAACGGCAGGATATAGCATAGTGGGACTTCTGAAGCCCACGGCAGGGAAGGTATTGTTCAAAGGCGAAGAAGTCAATTCAATGGATGCAAACAGTCTTCGAGAGTTCAGAAAGAAGGTACAGCTTGTTTTTCAGGACACTTCAGGCTCTCTTAACCCCAGAGGAACGGTTGAATGGATACTGTCTGAACCACTAAGAGCAATGGGTATGGCGAAAAAACAAATCAGAAATCTAGTTGTTGATAGTCTTGAACTCGTAGGATTAGACAAAGACCTTCTAGGTCGATTTCCTCATGAGCTTTCCGGAGGTCAGAAACAGCGTATAGGTATCTTAAACGCGCTCATACTCGATCCGGAAGTCATCATCGCCGACGAACCAGTGTCTTCTTTAGATGTCTCCATTCAGGCACAGATACTTAACCTTATGAACGAACTTCAGGATAGGCTTTCTCTAACTTATCTCTTCATTTCGCATGACCTGAACGTCGTGCACTATTTCTGCAACAGAATAGCCGTTATGTACCTCGGAGAAATCGTTGAGCTTTCCGAATCCGAAGAATTGTACAGATCGCCCCTCCATCCCTATACACAGTCTCTTCTTTCGGCAATACCCGGCGGCTCTTATCGGAAGACTGAAAAAATAATTCTCGAAGGTGACGCTCCAAGTCCTATGAATCCGCCATCTGGGTGTTTTTTTCATCCCCGATGTTTCAAAAGAATGGAGATTTGCTCGAGAGTCAAACCCAAAATAATTGAGGTTTCGAAAGATCATTTCGTAAGCTGTCACCTTTACTGAGCATTCCACTCTCTTGATATTGGAACACGAGGCGGTTTTTGACCGGCATCGCTTCGAGCACGAATCAACTCTTTCATCCGATCTTCTTGAGTAGATACATACTAAGCACATAAAGACAGCTTGCCATTACAGCCAGTGAGACAAAAGCAACTCCAAACGAGATTGTGTCAGCGATTCTTCCGAAGATGGGGAAGAAGATTATCATTACTAAGCTATACATCATACTTGCAAAGGATATTATCGTTGCCCTGCTCCTGGATGGAATCAGCTTATTTATGTAGTCGTTACCCGCTACAAACAACATAGCTTCAATCATTGCTACAACCATGAAGAAAGGTAACTTGTTTGAACAAAGCGCCACACCCCACATAGATGCGACGGAAATAAGAGGCAGTATGATTAGGACTTTCTTCTCCTTCAGCAGGTGAGATAGCCTCTGAACCTTCATGGCCACTAATCCCGCTAGAAACGACCCGGCCGCGAGGTATATGCCAATCTGAAACTCCGTGCGGCCAAGTCCTTTCCAGTAATTCTGAATGTAAAAGAATATGCAGGCGCTGAATGCCAGTATAGTCTGAACAAAAAAGATAAGAAATGCAACCTTTCTATCTCTGGCGATTAGTGAGAAGCTGTCAACAATCTGCTTCAAGAAGCCCCGGAAAGTTTTTGAATTACGGCCCACCGATTCAAGGATTGGTGGTTCTGTGAACGAAAGAGAATAGACCACCGAAAATGCGATGATCCCGGAGGAAGCCCAAAATGCATAGTGATAACTGTACGTTCCCAGGAACCCGCCGATCAGAAGCGCCACAACTGAAGACACTTGAAATATTGCCTCCTGCCTTCCAAGCACCGATATAAAATTGTTTTCTGCTTTCAGATATTTGAGAGAATCATATACAAGAGCCTCTCCAGAACCCGATTCCAGGTTATACGAAAGTGCAGCGAGTACCATGAAAATGGTGAAATGAAAGAAGCTTGTCGCACCGATCAACACCAGAATACTCACAAGAGAGAGACACCTCCCGATACTTCTGCTGAGTTTTCTTCCGAACAAGTCTGCTACAGACCCGGTAGGGACCTCCATCATCAAAGAGGTCACGTGGAATATTCCTTCAAGGAAGCCGATCTGCGTCAAACTCATTCCTCTGGAGGCCATGTATATCATCCAGAGGCCATTTGATAACCTGAAATTCATAAGAAAGGAGAATACGTAGTTTTTCTTTATGTTGCTTTCCATGAGTTCTGTCATTGTCTTCAAAGAAATTGCCCTCCAAAAAAAAGCCGTGACACTCGTCACGGCCATTGTCTAAGCTTAACAGTTCTAGATGGATACAGGCTCAACGAGGTAGCATTCACCCACAGATCTTGAAAATCCGCCCGACATAACCATAAAATACACCTGTATGATTTCTAGCATGTGGGTTGCTCCTCCTTTTTGGATCAAAATCATTATACAACAAAAGAATGGTAATAAGGTGCAGCCAAAGCAATACGAACGGTCAAAGTGAATTACGTTTACTACATGGCATCTTAAGTTCTTATCAGAACTCCACCTTACTGTAGAAACTCAGACCAGCTATCCCCACTCTTTCTTCTAGTTATCGATTGTTCATAAGAATCGGTAAGATTTCGCTTTGTTTCAGTAAAAGAATCGATGTCGATATCTTTAGTGTAATCAAGACTCTTCAATCCATCGTCTTCAATGGTAAAGATCTTTTCACCATGTTCCGCAATGAACTGCCGATCATGACTAATGAAGAGGAACCCTCCTGGAAAATCATTCAGAAGTTTGTCAAGCATTTCAAGAGATTCAATATCTAGATGATTCGTCGGTTCATCCATGAAGATAAATTCTACTCGTGAAAGGATGGCTTTCAATATGGCAAGCCTCATGCGTTCTCCGCAGCTTATCAATTCAGCATTTGCCAGTGCTCTGTCGCCCCTGAATCCGATATTTGCCAGATGGCTTCTGGTTGTCTGTTCATCCAGCCCGACATCGGAGATCTCTTCAAAGGGAGTTTTCTTTTTGAAGTGGCGCGTCATATCCTGTGGAATGTACACCCAATCGACACTGTCGTTTCTGTAAATTCTGCCATTTACCGGCTTCAGAATACCTGCAAGACATCTCATGAGAGTTGTCTTTCCTGAACCGTTGGGACCGATTAGCCCTATTCTCTCATTAGTATCGACGTTTAGCGAGAGTTCCCTAAAGATGTTTTTCTTTCCGTATGAGAATGATATCCTCTCGGCATTAAGCATTTTTCTATTAGGCACTTCGTACTGGGGAATCTTGATGGTTATAGGTTTCTCGACGAATGGTTTTTCCTGTTCTAGTTGTTGGACTAATCTCTCCTTCCTTTTCCGGACAACAAGTGCGCGCTTTGCAAGTTTAGCCGCCATGTGACCTTCATGCCCCTTATCCGACGAAAGTCTTTTTGAAGCCTCTCTTGAATCAGACCAGCTTTTCCTCCTGGCCACATCGAGTTCAAGCTGACGGATTTTCTTGTCTATTTCTACGCACTTCTTTTTTCTCGAAAGAAAATCCTTTTCTAAGAAGGCCAGCATCTCGGAATAACCGCCGCTTATGGATATTGCTATTCCCCGCTTCAAATAGACTGTTTTATGGGCGACCCGATCAATGAAAGTTCTATCGTGACTTACAACAATTATTCCCACACCACTTTCACTAAGAGAACTTACTATCTCTTCGAGCTTCAAAGTCATTTCGATGTCAAGATGATTTGTCGGCTCATCCAGCAAAAGAAGTTTGGAGCCGGAGAGAGCTCCTCTGATTACGGAAAGTATCCTTTTAAATCCATGAGATAGATTCCTATACGGAAAGTCTAGATCATCGATGCCTATTCCAAATTTATTTATTGTAGAGGAAATCGAGGCTTCCAACTCAAAGCCTCCGGCATCGTTAAAAGCATTTATTAGTTCTGCGTAAACAATTGGATCTGAAGAGCGACACAGTTCGGTGTAAATCCTGGAGATTTCTGGTTTCGCGCCGAAAAGATACTCCTTCACCGTGCCGGAGAAAGTGTCACACTCCTGATGAACGAAAAATGGGGCAATATCCTTTTGAAGTAAAATCTCTCCTTCCAAAGGGGTTATCTCGCCGGCAACTGCTCTCAGGAGACTTGTCTTACCAGTTCCATTCGCTCCCGTCAAGGCGAGAGTCTCCCCTGCGGCAAGATCCAGATTCACTTTTCTTAATACTTCAAAACCATCGAACGAAATGGAAAGGTCTTTTATCTGAAGCAATTCGATCACCTCCAGTAAAGGCTTGGCAGCAATAAACTACAAAAAACTAGGGATCACTTATGTAGTTGTTGATCGATGAGTCGTATGAGAAAGTATTGAATTACGCAGTTCAGAGAAGCTTTTTCTTCATTTCGGCACCTGCTGATCTATGATCTTTTATTTATATCATATCAAAACCAACTTAGTCAAACAGCCTCTGTACTGGCAGTACTAGATAATGATCTTCAAAAGGTTTTTCCCGTTCTCGTAACGATAATCAACCCTCTTTGAAAACCTCTTTATCAAATAAACGCCCATTCCACCTTTTTGCAGAAGTTCTATGTTCTCAAGATTTGGATCGTCTACCTTAAGAGGATTGAACTCTGTGGAGGCATCTTCGATGGTGATAGTCACTTCTTCTTCTCCAACTTCAAGGTTTACCGAAATAAGATCATCTTCCTTGAGTTCACCGTGCTTAACGATATTCGAGCACGCTTCTATTACTATCAGCCCTGCCCTGAATCCTGTTTCATTTCCTTTAGTTCTTCTGACTATCTCGGACACTTTTGCAGAAAAAGCATCAATCTTATACAGCTCGGGTTCGACCGTGAAACTGTAGTTCTCTTCGGCCATTATTTCAACACAAATCCTTGATGGCCTCTACAACGCTGCAGTTCTTAATGATGAAGAGCCTGTCAAGTCGCAATGTATTCAGTAGTTTCTTTATCTCTTCAGAAAGATTCACCAGAATCAAATCACTTCCTTTTGCGGAAACCGTCTTGTAAATGCTTATCAGAGCTGCAATTCCCATGGAATCAATGAACTCGATGTTATTGCCGTCCACAATAACTGTTGAGCAACTTTTCAGATCAACAGTCTCTTGCCATTTTCTGAAATTTGCCGACATTTCCCCCGTAATTCTTGCCCTCTTAACAAGGGAAATCACTCCAATCTCATCGTTAGCCTTCTTGAATTCGAACATTCTTCACTCAGCTCCTCATCCTAGACTTTTCGGCAACAGCTTACCGAACTAGAACTGTATCAGTAAGGCCGTAATATCGTCTTCCGCAAGTGTACTCCCCTTGAAACTCTCATAAGAGGATTTCAAGTGCAAAGCGGTACTCCTTATATCGATATCTGAACTGCTCTTCATAAGATTTCTAAGTCTTTCCTCGCCATACATTTCACCTTTTTCGTTCATTACTTCGATCAGCCCATCGGTATACAATAACAAGCGATCACCGCTACGGAAAGGCACCTTAGAAACATCTCCGTGAATCATATTTATTCCGACAAGAGCTTCTCTCTTCCCTTCAAGAAACTGTACAGATCCCTCTCTTTGCATCAAAGGAGTCGGATGTCCCGCATTTGAAAGCAGAACGAAGCCTTCCTTAAAGTCCACTATTGCGGAAACAATTGTGAAGAAAAGGTTGAACCTCTCAAAAATAAAGTTTCTATCCAGCTCCTTCATAAAACTTCTCAAATCGAACTCACCATCATAGATACTGGCCCTGAAATCTTCAATGAACCTGTGTACCATCACCGATAGCATTGCCGCATTTACGCCGTGTCCTGACATGTCGGCGAGATAAACAAAGTACCGATTTTCATCCAGCTTGAATATATCGAAGATATCCCCACCAACCCTGTAAGAAGGTTCATATATCCATTCAACAGAGAGTCCTTGAGGATTGCTTTTTGGAACAAGAGCATTTTGAATTTTACCGGCTGCTATGACATCGCTTTCTAGATTATCTACCGCCACTCTCAAAGATCTGATAAGATCATGAAGCTTCAGATGAGTATTTACCCTAAGTAGAACCTCTTCGGGGAGAAAGGGCTTTGAAATGAAATCAACGGCACCTGAACTCAGAGCAGTGAGCTTGCTTTCTCTGTCGGAAGAGCCCGTAAGAACAATAACGGGTATAGGCTCTAGCTCTTCACTTTCTTTGAGCTGAGCCAGAATATCAAGTCCATTATAATCAGGCAACATTAGGTCAAGAAGTACTATATCCGGCTTCTGCACAGCCAGCGATGAGAATGCCGACCTGCCATCCGCACTTTCTACAACGTCATGGTTGTCTCTCGAAAGAATCGATTTCAACAGAACTCTAACCGACAAGTCATCATCCACCACGAGTATCCTACTCACCCGGATCACTTCCTATTCAAAGTATCGCAAAGCTTCTGCAGGTGCAATTTTAGAAGCAGAATAGCTGGGAATAATGGTCGAAACAAGAGAGGCAATGTAGAATATTAACGCCATTGAGATTAGCTGATCCCAAGGAATGTAAAGCTTCATGCCCTCCATTAAAGGAGAGGCAAAGATTTCAACGCTTGTAAGCGTACCGGTCACCATCCCAAGGAGAATTCCAATGATCGCGATAAACGATGTCTCAAGTAAGAAAGAAGAAAACACCATTGCTTTGGTGAAACCAATTGCTTTGAGCATGCCGATAATTCTCTTCCTTTCATGAAGAGCCTTGAACATAATGATCGCTATACCAACTATGCCGACAAGCATTCCGAAGTACAGAAAAGACCTTAGAATGCTTATTGTCCCTTGCAACATTGTTGAGGTCAGGTTCATTATGTCATCTACGTATAGAAGAAAAGGACTTCTAGATGATATCTTATCCTGAAGCGAATCGAAGTTTGCCTTTTTCTCTACCTCGGTGTCTCCTGAAAGGTTGAAAAGGAAATGTCTCGCGGCACTGCTGCCTGTCAACTCCGCAGGAGTATTCCCTATGTAAATGAGCAGTCCATTAAGGAAGGAGATGGTGTTTTCCGGGATCGTTGCTATCACTTCAAGATAAATAGGGCCTGAATCAATCATCTCTGAAGATAGCTTTTTCTGCGTGAAAGCAGCGGCACCGTTTCCGGTATCGCTTTGATCAGCTATCCTTCTTAGTTCAAGCACATCCCCTGGTCGAACATCCGGCAAAACACTGTTTGAAACTATAACAGTGCCGGAATTGTCTCTCAGATAATTCCACAAGTCTTTCACGTCTGAGATCCCAAGCCCTTCAACGAAATCGAGTTCCGTCATCCTGTTATAGTCAATGAAATTGTCGTCAAGCGCAAAGACTTGCTCCACATCATATCTTCCGTCTCTTCTCAGCGCAACGTTTATCCCCGACACCGTCGAAATCTCCCTGACTTCCAGCTGAGATTTCAGTTCAGTAAAGGTAATTGCACTTTCACCAGTAAAAGAAAAAGCTCCGACATCAAAGCCAGCAAAGATTGCATCTCTGCTTTTGACGAGCATCTGTTCCATAGAGTAAGGAATTATCGAAATCAGGGTAATAACAAAAATGACAACGGCAAACATGGCAATAGTGAGGCCTGTTCTTAAACGGTTTCTTGCCGAAAAGGCAATTGAAATCTTGAATACAGGAGCTGCGGCTCTTGCTTTCTGAAAGAGTTTGTTCAGAAGGTACTCAAAGGTCTTCAAGTTGTAGACAATCAAAAATAGCCCGGCAAAGAGAATTGCTGCACCTTTTGCAATCGTGAGATAGATGGATGAGCCACTATTCGATGCTATTAGATCAAAGGAATTGCTGAACATTGTGAATACGATTACCGCAATTGAGAAGAAAGATTCTATCCATCTTTTGTTCTTCATCGGGATCGCAACCGGAATCAGCAATCCCGCAAGCATAACGCCGGTAAAAAAGCCAGTCGCATTTCCCAACGAATATCCACTGTAGGCCATCACTACTGAAACAAGAACCCCTACGGCTGCTATGACATTCAGCAGAAGTCTCTTCCTTTCATCAAGCTCTTCAGGTATATTTCTTACCGCGGTCACTATATTCGTGCGTGAAATCTTCCTTCCCGTGTAAACAATGATTATCATAGGTATGATAAGCCCCAAAAGAAATCCATAGGCAATTGAATCGATCCGCACGAAGAACACGAATGAGTTCTGCATGGAGTTAAAAGCGATATTTGCACCTTCGAAAGGTATCAGTGAGACCGCATCCTCAAATAGGTTTACGAAACTACCTAAAATAAACCTCGCAATTCCCAACCCAGCGAGGACTCCAATACCTGACGAGAAAATAGAATAGAAAAAACCCTCATAGAGAATCGTCCTGGACACTCTTTTTCTTGAATAACCAATCGCTCTGAGGGTACCAAGCTCGGTCCTCCTCTCTTGAGCAAGCATCAAGTAAATGTTTGTAAGAAGAAGCACACCTGCAAATATGGCAAAGACACTGAGCATGAGGAATAAGAGACCGATATTCCCCTGGTCAACCATACTCAAGGAATCCTTCTTGACCTCCCTGACCACCACTTCCTCACCGACTAAGGGCTTTATGCTTGCCACAACCTGATCTGTAAGCCTTTCACCTGTTAGAAAATCCCCACTGTTCGAAACGATTAGTGCATTATAATAGTCTTCAACACCTATCTTAAGTACTTCTCTGGCTTCTTCAACATCCATTAACATGGTAAACCCATTTGAACCCTGGTTTTCTATCTGGTAGTGAAGAATCCCATTCCCTTCAACAATTTCAGCCACCCTTACCTCAGGAAGAGGAATCCAGAAAAGCAATCTCTGTCCTGGGTCTACAAGAATTTCAAGAGTATCCCCGACCGCCACCCCGGCAACTTCGGCCAGCTCTTTGTTGATGACAACCTCGGGAAGTTCATCTGTAGCAGAGGGGAGGACCAGATCCACTTTATCGACGTCAGGCCAGTTTGAGAGTTGATCGGCTTCTACTCCTATCATGCTCACCTGAAAACTCTTTCCAGTTTGACTTCTGGCCTCTCCGGGGAGTCCAATAGAGACAGTTCTACTAAGAATAGGAAGGACACCGTCTACCTGTTCGTTCTTCAAAAGTGAATCGACAAGAATCTCGATTTTGGAATTGGGAATGAGCTCTTTACCAATGTTTTGATTATCTGAAGGGATGTAGATCAGTTCATCGATCTCACCATGGGTTCTTTCGATCTGACCGTAAAGGAAATTCTGAAAAGAATCATTCATGGCCATCGAACCCATGATAAGCGCCGTTCCAATCAGAGATCCCATTATCACCAAAAAAGTATCGGATTTTCTCCTGTAAATGTTTCTGTAACCGATTTTGAAAATTATCGGATTCCTTATCATTGAAACTAGTATCGCAATTACGGCAACACCCGCAAAAAGACTAATTATCTGTATTATCACTGTTACACCTTCAATTCTTTATTTTCTTCAATCTTCAAAATGCTACCACTATCCATGTGAAGAACTCTGTTTGAGAATGCAGAAACTCTCTCGTCGTGCGTAACAATTACGAAAGTCTGATTGAACGTTTCATTCAGCTCGGTGATGAGATTCATTAGATCATTGCTGGTTTTCGTATCCAGGGCTCCCGTAGGCTCGTCGGCCCATACAATAGCCGGCCTGTGAACGAGCGCCCTTGCTATTGAGACTCTCTGTCTCTCACCACCACTCAATCTTGAAGGGAGGTAATGTTCTCGCTCCCTTAAATTGACTTTTGCAAGAATTTCCATCGCCGCTTCACGGGCTTTCTTTTCATTACTTCCCATTGTAAGCATCGCGAGTTCCACATTTTCGACTGCTTTTAAGACAGGTATAAGATTGTAGAATTGAAACACGAACCCCATATTCATCGCCCTAAAGCGGGTCTTTTCATCATCCTTCAAAGAGTGAAGATCAACCCCCTTGACTGTAACCTTCCCCTCCGTAGGCGTATCTATTCCTGAAAGACAGTTCAGGAGTGTACTTTTTCCGCATCCGGACGGTCCGAGAATCGCTAGTATCTCGCCTTCATAAATATCAAATGAAACTCCCTTCAGTGCTTCGACCGACACCTCACCCGACCTGTAAGTTTTACTAAGGTCTCTGACCTCTACAAATGCCATTTTGAATCTCCTTCCAATAAAAAAACTCTCAATTATTGAGTGATATCGTCCACAGCTTTCCTAATTTCTTCATTCAGTTTTTCGATAGTCTTTTCAAGATTTGAAAAGGCTTTTCTTGACAAGAGAACAATTATCAGCGATGCCACATACGAAAAAAGACCCGCCACAATTTCGACTCTTCTCTGAACAATCACGGAGGATAACATAACCGCGAGCGGAAAAAGCGGCGCTGCATAAGCTGAAAAAATATACAGCTTTCTCTGTAGCTCAGATGGCTTCTTCAGTTTTTCTTCGAGTGAGGAAACAACCTTCTCAAGGTTTCTCAGATTCTCAGAATCGATAATCTTACCTTTTGTGCTCTCATCGAATGTTCGCCTGAGGGTGAGTATAGACTGTATATTTCTCAGAAAGGCTGAAATTCTTATTGAATAACTCCTCCCAGGAATACCTGAAACTATTAAATAATCAACAATGATTAAGAAAGGCAAGAAAAAAAAGACTGGATGAAAATAGGCACCCTTAGAAAAATTGAGCACGAATAAGATTCCGGCTGATGCCATATAGTACACCGTCACTTTCTTCATCAATCCATTTCCGGCAATTTTTCTACCATAACTGACGATGCAGAAACTCTTACTTTACACTCATCGATTTCTTCAACCCAGTCTATCGGTATCAGTTTCTTTGACCTAGAACCAAATCCTCCGCATTCACCTATCAAATGGGTGATCTTGCCTTCGTCATTTAGAACGAAGCTTTTTACCCTTCCCACAATCTTCTCTTCAGCGGTAACGATATCACATCCCGGCTCAAGGGATTTGCTGTCCTTTGGAACATTTATCGAAGTGTTTAACGGTGGAAGAGGGTATAGCTCTGCGTAATCCCCAACCGGTCTTAACCAGTAAACCGGGGTGACTCCGCTTTCGAGATTCTCTATTTCTTCTCCAGTAACGAAGAACGTCTCTTCGTAATCCTGCAGTGTTTCAACGTCTTTCGATTCAATTCTCAATCTAATTTCGTCGGGAGCTGCAAAAAACACAGTAGCTATTGGCACCAATTTTGCCACTCTATTGAAGATGCCCCTTTCTATCACTAGATGAGTGACTTCGTTGTTCTTAGGATGAATGACTACCCGAATGACTTTCCCGAGGTCTTTGCCGTCAGAAGAAATCGCTTTGGCGCCCCATCTGATTCTGTTTTCCATAGGTTCACCCCCTTTAGTAAAGTTTATCACGTGAGACATGCTCCGTTCAAAAGAATAACTTGACTTATGACTGCAGAAAACCAGAACGAGTTGTAAAATATAGGAGCAAATGGGCGGAGAACAGAAGACTTAGAGTCTTTCCGGGTTATTGCATTTGACTGAGCACTCATAATGATGAGAGGAGGAAGTTCGTCGCTCCAGCATGGATTAGATGGACGTTGAAATCAATGAGCCCACTTAGGCTTTTCTGGATATTCGTCAAAGTCAGCACATTCACTATAGGCGGCGGATATGCAATGATTCCTGTAATAAAGGAGTTTATTGTAGACAAATACAGGATAATGAAGGAAGACGAGTTTCTCGATGTCATTGTCACTGCCCAAACTGTACCTGGTGTTATAGCGATAAACACAGCTATGATCCTTGGAAGTAGGCTTGCAGGGTTTTGGGGCGCTTTTTTTGCGGTGCTTGGAGCTTCGTTAACTCCATTTATTATAATACTTGTAATAGCAAGTTTCTTCACCGATTTCGTAGACCTTCCTGTCTTCAAAGGCTTTTTTGCCGGCGCGAGAGTGGGTGTGACTGTAATACTTGCTAATCTTTCGTTTCAGCTTCTTCGAAAAAGTCTTAGAAGATACCTGATTGTAATCGTTATCGCTGCTGGCACTTTGGTAATTGTCTTTCTTAATGTATCGTCTATCTG
The DNA here is from genome assembly GCF_002752615.1 of Mesotoga sp. H07.pep.5.3. Lineage (NCBI taxonomy): Bacteria > Thermotogati > Thermotogota > Thermotogae > Kosmotogales > Kosmotogaceae > Mesotoga > Mesotoga sp. H07.pep.5.3. Next base: position 17,901 of record NZ_AYTV01000025.1, on the reverse strand, counting down.
GGTTTTGCTGGTATGCTCGCTTCTCATTTATTTCATCGACAGGAGGTCGACCAGATGATTCTACTGAATCTCTTCTGGTCTTTCTTTAAGATCGGTTTTCTAGCTTTCGGAGGAGGATACGGCGCTCTCAGCTTAATTCAAGATCAGATTGTCAACATAAACAACTGGATGAATCTCGAAGAATTCCTTACGTTGATCTCCATCTCACAAATGACTCCAGGTCCAATTGCTATCAATTCTGCAACTTTCATAGGATATCGGATCGCCGGTGTGCCCGGATCGGTCTGTTCTACTGTTGGAGTTGTTCTTCCAAGCGTATTCTGGATTTTCTTAATTCTAAAACTCCTCAAACTTCTGTCAAGATGGATTGACACTTCAGAGGTCTTCAACGCTCTCCGTTTAGGTATAGTAGCTCTTATTCTTTCGGCCACATTCAGAATAGGGATTGAGTCTATTAATAGTGTTTTCACCATTGTTACAGCGGTATCTGCCTTCTATATCCTCTACAAATTCAAACTTTCAGTCATCTGGATCGTATTTGGTACGGGCATATTGGGCGTTTTTTGGAGCTTCTTTTTACCTCTATAAACCACAACAAACTAGCAAAGGCTAAACTTATAAAAGGTATTCGCCTCATTAGACAATGCGAACTTTCGATTTCTATTTTTGATTTTTGCACTCGCATGAATTACTAGTTTAATTTTTGTGAGATCAGTTTCTAATCTTGCCTCGCAAAGGTTATAATTAATAGTACAGCATATGATTTGGTCATATTTATAGTTCTTACGTTTGATTATCTGTTCTACGCTTCATCATAGTCGTTTGTCAGCGATTATCACCTTTTGCACCTGATTATCACTTCCATTCTTCTTCTATTGATGTTTGCGTATTTGATTGCTCTTGTTCTAGAATGTAGTTGTTATCTTGTTCATGTAGAGATGCTGTTGTTTTCTTCTTGTCCATCCGACCAAACATTTATTCGTAGTAGCTTGAGTTTTGTTAAGAAATTTTAGAGGTGGAGAGAGATTCAAAAGGTAATTTATCACTCGAACACTTGACCAGGAGGTGCGGTGTATGTGGAAGATACCTGAAGAAGAAGATCATTAAGAGTAAGGTACTGAAACGGAACGAAATTCATCAAGCAGATTTTTGGAGGTGAAGTGAATGAAAAAGGTAGCAGCAATTCTTCTTATTGGATTGATAGCACTTGGTGGAGTTACTCTTGCAGGACCTGGACTTTGGAAGATTCCCGAAGGCGAGTTTACCGTTGATGGTGGCCCGGGACTTTGGAAGATTCCCGAAGGTTATTGATTTTCAACATCGATTTTTTCATGGGTAAAGGGAGGTTAGTTTGATGAAAAAGATGATCGCAATTCTTTTGATAGGTTTGGTATCGTTTGGTACGGTTGCGCTTGCAGGGCCTGGGCTTTGGAAGATTCCCGAAGGCGAGTTTACCGTTGATGGTGGCCCGGGACTTTGGAAGATTCCTGAAGGTTATTGATTTTATAGCTACAGCTCTTTCGACTTATTTGAAGAGTTCGGAGATTATTGAACGCCATAGTACAGTTATTTCTTTTTCTTGTATGCTTATTTCTTTGTGCTGAGCAAATCTTATAAACCTAGAGAGGAGACCTTTTGAGATTAATTGGTCGCCTTTTTCTTCTAGGTACTCCAGAGCTTTCTCCTTTGTAATCGCTTTTCTGTATGGTCTGTCGGTCGTCAGTGCATCGAATACGTCTGCTACTGCAACTATTTGAACGAGCTTGTGAATTTCGTCTCCCTTCAAACCGTCGGGGTAGCCCTTTCCGTCTATTCTTTCGTGATGATGTCTGACTATATCTCTTATTGCTATAGGAAAGTTCAAATCCCGCAAGTAACGCTCGCCGTACACGGGATGATTCATTATCTCCGTGAATTCCTCTTCAGTCAACTTTGACGGCTTGTTCAACAAGTCGAATGGTATGTCGACCTTGCCGTAATCGTGCAGCATTGCACCTATTGATAGATTGAACAGATCTATCTTTTCTAGTTCAAGCTCTTTACCAAACTCGTAGCATATCTTCAGAACTCTAAGTGTATGAAGAGCGGTATAGCTATCCTTGAGCCTGAGCTCTCTGATGAGCTGAGTGAAAACTGCCGAAATACTTCCAAAGAGATTATTTACGAAATCTTTAAGATGTGGCGACGTTGTACTGTAAAGTGTAAGCGTCTCGAAAGCGCCAACAGAGTTTTCAAGTGCTCGGAAATGTTCTCCCTTGGCTTGCATTATCGAAGCCTCGAGAATAAGCGTCTCCCCTCGGATATAGTTTGTAAGGGATTCGTCCGGAAGAGATTTCAGAAGATTTAGATAGTTTTGTGCCTTAGAGATATTGCCAATCTTCACGTAGAAATGCCCCAGAAAAATGTAAGATACTGCGATATCCGTCCATTCCCCATGAGAACGAATTAGGGATTCAAGTTGATCGGCAACGGCAGTTGCTCTTGCGAGGCTACTCATCTGCAGCAGGATCTTGAGATTTATCATGAGTCTGTATCCGTTTATGGAAACTACGTTGCAGCTTTCCGTCTTGTCAAGAAGCTTAAGAGCTTCTTTGAACATGTTCTTAGAGTAAAGATAATCAATCATATTCAGCTGTACCATCAGAGCTCTTACCGGCGAACCGGCAAGTTCCTTAGCCTTCTCGTAGAACCTCAACGGATTGCCGCCAGTTCGGAGCTGAGTTGATACAAGACCAAGATCGTTGTAATACTCAAAGCGCTTCTGAACTGGAACATACTTTTCGAGCTTCATAAGTTCTTCGAAGAGAAGTAGTGTTTCTTCACCGAAGCCCATTTCGAACGAGGTCATCATATGGAGTATCTTCAGATTAATCTCTTGCTCCCTTTCGCATTCTCTGGCAATATGATCTACCGCAAGCTTCGACACAAGGTACGCTATCTTGTCTTCGGAATTCCTGGCATAAAAATAGGACAGCGAATACACTCCTTCGGCCAGAAGCTTGAGATCTGTACCAGAGGAATCAAATTCCCTCGCCTCATCAAACGTACTAGAGTAAGCAAAATCGAGAGCCAGAAGCATTCCAATCTCTTCTCTAGAAAGGTCTTCTTGCTCATAAATGGATCTCAGCTCTGATCTGAAATCCTCGGGATTGTCATAATTAAATCTTAAGGCCAGACCGCAAATTCTAGAATTCTTCAAATCCAACTCCTCTTTCCCCCCATTATTCTATCATGGCGAAGGCTATCTGGTAAAATCAAAAGTGTGGTGCTTTGAGCCATCGGGAGCTTTCAAAAGAGTTGTGTATTTTCACTCCGAAGACAATGTTTTCAATGCAGGAGTTCTGGGGATTGTTGGCTTTCTCATCCTATATCGGGGCCAGAAGATTCCTGTCCAGATGATCCGTTTCTATAAGGAGGTGCCTAAACGATAGAAGTAATAAGGTTACTGGCTAAAGCATTGGATGAAAACTGTTATGTGGTCAGGGAGGACGAAAGAATAACTATAATTGATCCGGGTTATGGCGTTTCCACAGAACTGGCAGCTTTTGAAGACAAGAAACATCTAAGAGCATTGCTTACTCACGGACATGCAGATCACATTTTTGATCTTGACCAGATTGAAACAGATGAAATCATAATTCACCCCATGGACAAGCCAATGTTACTGGATGCCGAAAAAAGCTTTCTCAATTTATTCGGGAAGAATGCTCTCCTCCTTGGTGGAAAGAAGGTGTTATCTACTGAAGTTCTCCGTGATCGTTGGAAATGCCTTCATACTCCAGGCCACACAGAAGGCTCTTGCTGCTTTCTTTTCGACGAAAGATTCTTGTTCTCAGGAGACACCGTGTTTTCTGCTTCTGTCGGAAGAACAGATCTGCCTGGAGGCGACCATGATCAAATGACGAGCAGCATAAATCGACTCAAAGAGCTTTTCACTAAAATGCCTGATTTAATAGTTTTCCCGGGACATGGCCGGCAGACAACTGCTAGAATTATCTTGAGAGAAAATCCATTCTTTATGTAGGCAATTCTTTCCTGAAGTTTCTGGACTTCAGCCGGTGAAGCAATGCGTCTTGCTTCTTCCAGTAGCTTTTCTTTAAGAAACCTGCCTCTTCTCTTTCTCCTCTAAGAATAGAGGTCATCTTCCTTGCAATCTTCCAGCTTTTTTCAAAGGCCTGTTTCGTTAGATCTGCCTCAGTTGTTTTCCCCCTGCTTAACAACAAGTCCTGTTCAAAAGGAAGACAGTATTCTTTCCATAACTCTGCGGCTTTAGAATCTCTCAATATGGCAAGTCGGTTGAAGATCTCCCAGTTTCCCCAGTAGTTCAAGCCACTTTCCCCTTCTCCAAATGATAAGCTTGATTCTTGACTGTTGAACCAAACTGGCTTATATATTGAAAGGCACGGCAGACTGCTATTTGTGACCCATACCTCTATCTTATCTCCAATAGCTACAACCATGGAAGCGGTTGTTTGAGAAGTTACAACTCCTGCCCCGGCATGCATGCAAATATTTTTCATCGAGCTCTGATGTCTTCTGTCATTGTGGTCTCTAAGGATCTCGAAACATCTTTCGATATTCATTTCTTTCTCTTCAATTAGCTCTCTCATCCTTTTAAGCCTGATTTCGGCACCCGAGAACTTCCTGAATAATCTCCTTTCATATGAACCGGCAAAATCGAATTCCTTAGCTGGATTATGCCATTTTCGATCTTGTGAATTACTGACAACCTGAGGATGCATTTCGTCGATCTCCGTTTCAATAGTGAGGCAATTCGAAATCGCCGCTGATCCATAAACCCTTTTGGTTACCCAAAATCGATCGGAAGTCTCAACAATCCACGCACTCTCTCGATCTGCAACCAGAAATGAATTGTGATAATAGAGCGTTTTCGTGAAACCCCCGTTGCTTCCCTGACCGTATTTCTCAAGAATTCCGATTATTATTCTTACAGCGTGCTCTGCATTTTCAGATCTCTCAAGCGCAATCCTCAGTATGTCCATTCCAAGAAGACCATCTCTTCGCACTCTCTCTTTGGTGAAGACCGCTTCATTACCGATAACTACTCCCTTGTCATTTACTCCCATTTCGCCGCCCCACATCCATGAAGGTTTAGAAATGAGAATTGCGTTGGTCTCACTTACCTGATCCACTTTTTGGTTTGTCGTGAAGAGTTCGTCGGGATTGTTTGATGAGCGAGGAAAGAAGTATACGGCCTGAGGTTCGTTTGGCTCTCGATCACTGTTCTTTCCAAACAGGGTAATACCGTCCGGAGTTGAACTTCCAAGTACTACAAAAGTATCGCACATAATCTCAGCTTCTTAAGGGCTCTTAAAAAGATACCACAGCTGCCCGAAATACTCATGAATGGACGCCAGATTAGCATCTAAAGCTCCCTGATTAGGAAGGAAATCAACAAAACTAAGTTTTGTGTGATCGTATAAATAGTCTGTAGGAAAGGGTGTTACTCTCAAACCGAACTTCTCAAATGAAGTGACCGCTCTCTTCATATGAACCGCCGAAGTAACAAGCACTATGCTGGACCAGTTGAACTGACTGCATATGTCGGCAGAATATCTTGCGTTTTCCCAGGTTGTCTGAGCCATCGGTTCAACGATAACTTTGGATGATGCAACACCACGATCCAAAAGCCAGTCCCTCATAAGTTCTGAAACGGCCACAGTGGATCTGCCAGGCATAAACGATCCTGTCACAATTATGGGCAGCTTCGTCTGTAGATGAAGAGAGTAGGCTTTAGATAATCTGGCGACAGAGTGATTGTCGAGTACCTGACCTTCAGGAGAGATAATTATCCCGCTGCTCAAGACCACTATGGCCTGACCGCTCACGTTATTTGGCGCAGTATATGCCCTTTCCAAAGGCTGAAGATATAGGTGAGTTCCAAAGCCCGTAGAGAGAAGATATGCGAAGAAACACAGAATAATCATGACTACTCCAGAGATCTTTGTGCGTCGTTCTTCGCTTTTCTTAATAAGAATCACTGCAATTATAAGAAAGATTAGGATGAATAGTCCCGGTGGTGTAAGAATAGCTGAAGCGGATTTCTCAAGATACAGCAATGCCGTCACCTTCTTTCGCCTTTTCCTCCAAGTGCAGCCATTATACCCCGAAGATTGTCAGTAATTATAATGTCTACTTCACCCCTGATCTTAATAAGCAATGCGGGATCGTTTAATGTCCAGAGTGCGACCTTAACTCCTTTGGCTCTTACAAATCTAATTAAACTCATTCCCAACTCGAAGCCGATCTCGTCAAACAGTTGAACCGGCAGATTTATCGAATATGGGTGGTATGCTAGAAGCTCTTCGAAATACTCGACAGGATTCTTTCCTCTCGCGTCTTCTCCGATGAGGAGCCCAATCTTCGCCTTTTCATCCTTCTCCTTCACCTTTCTGAGACACTCATGCCAGAACGAAGAAAAGAGTGTTCTATCTATTGCGTTGAAGCTTTTCACCAAAGGTACTACATGATCAGCCGCTAGAGGATCCTTTATTTCAACATTGATGAAGGACTCCTCCGGAAGCTCAAGATAGACTCTTTCCAGAGTAGTAATGCCATCAGGTCTTACAAGTTTCATCTTTCTTAGAGATCTAAAAGTGGTATCCTTTATCTCTACATCAACACCCAGTGTTCGTTTCAAACTGGAATCATGATTGACAACCAGGACTCCATCTTTCGAAAGCTGCACGTCTAGTTCAACTCCATCTGCTCCAACCTGAACTGCTCTGATCAATGAAAGAAGTGAGTTTTCACCTTCTCCGGTTCCCATACCCCTATGTCCAAGAATCAAAGGCCTGAAATTCATAAGAACCTCCATTTCGATAATGATCACATAATCGAAAGCACTAACAAGGACTCAATGTAAGCTGTCTGTTATTTCGTTTCATCTGCGGTATCTGCATATACTCACAATTATAGCAGCATACTTTGTCTGTTCAGGAGAATTCGTTAATATGAAAACTCTCTTCAAAAGAAGAATGGAAATTAGTGGGCAGATCAGGATAAACATGATCAGATACCCAATACCACTTTGCATAGACGGCAGTTTTTGTATTACTAACACTGTATCGCAATATGTTTTGAAAAAAACTTCAAAACGTTGACAAAGAGAATCATTCTCAATTAGAATATTAGTATCGTGCCATATTCGATCTAAATGATCGAGAATATGACGAGATAAAAGGTGGCGTGAAAAATGGATACATTGAAACTGGAAGAAAAATGGCTTCAGGAAACTCTTCCAGAAGGAATCGTTTATCCATCTTCAACAGTTATCAGTGGACCTGGTGGATCTGGGAAACCGTTAGTTGAATATGCGTTTGTTGCCTCTTGGTTGAAAGCTGGCGGTTCAGTAATCAGCATCCCTCTGCAATACCCGACAATGGAAATGGGGAAGACTGCGTTAAAGGATCTATATAGGGTTGATCTGAACGATTACGAAAACCACGTTTCTTATATTCAGTTTGAGCCGGATATGGACAAACATGAAGAAATCGGGAAAAACACAATAAAAGCTAATCTGTTAAAGCCTGAGGTGTGGAAGTCGGTTGTCGAAACAGCAAACAATATGCTTGAACCGAGTGAACTAGGCACTCTAGTTTTTGGATCAGCCCTAAACCTACTTCTGTTTTCTCCAACCTATAGACAGGGGATGCTAAATTATATAACAGAGGTTATTAAGAGTGACAAAAGCAAATCATACATGTTTTCCGTCAGTACAAGTGCCTTTGCAGACGAAATCAAACAGTGGGAAGAGGCAGCGGATAATTTGATGTTTACCAGAATGGAAGACGACATGAGCTTGTTCTTTAGCGTCTGCAGGATGAAAGAAGTACCCTTTTCAACGGAAGAAGTAAAGGTCCCCATTTCGGAAAAGCAACTGGATAAAATCAAAGAGATAGCGCATGCCACTCGCAGCAAAATCATTCCTAAACTAAGCAGAATTTGACGAGTGATTAGTATATTTTCTTAGGCGTTAATCATGAATGTTTCATAACTGATATTGGCGTAGTACTATCCACTGGAGACCACTAAGAAGCTTAAGAGCAATGTACTTCATGGGACCGGATTTGAGACAGATCATTGTGTGATAGAAGTTGTATGGAGGCGATACCTTGGAAAGAATTTTCGAACATCCGTTAATCTCTTTCAAGAGAGGCGAGATTATCACTTTTTTCTTTGAAGGAAGAGAACTCTCGGCATATACTGGAGAGACTATTGCCGCAGCACTTCATGCAAATGGGATAAAAGACTTAAGGTACAGCCCGATAAGAAATCGACCCCAAGGTCTTTTCTGTGCGATTGGGAAGTGTTCGTCATGCTTGATGGAAGTTGACGGTAAACCCAACGTGCGAACTTGCATAACACCCGTAAAACCTGGAATGATCGTTAGAAGACAGCACGGTAAGGGTGAGATTAGTGAGTAATCTGGATCTTCTTGTCATAGGCGGTGGACCGGCCGGCCTTTCGAGCGCAATTGAAGCTGCCAAGAACGGACTTACGGTTCTAGTTGTAGATGAGGGGGTTTCCTCCGGCGGTCAACTGGTCAAACAGACACATAAATTCTTTGGGAATGAGAGTTTTTTTGCTTCGGTGAGAGGCTTCGAAATAAGCAGAAGGCTTACTGAACAATTGAATTCCCTGGACTCAGCTAAGCTTCAAAACGAGAGCTCCGTTGTCGCAGTTTATCCTGATGGAATACTTGTCCATGATATGAAAAATGATCACACTTCACTTTTGAAACCAAAGAAGATCATCCTCGCAACAGGTGCATCGGAGAGGTTTATTCAATTTGAAAACAATGATCTACCTGGTGTCTATGGAGCCGGTGCCGTTCAAACTCTTATGAATCAGTTCGGAATTCTCCCCGGAAGAAGTGTGCTTATGATTGGATCGGGAAATATCGGACTCATAGTCTCTTATCAGCTGCTTCAGGCAGGTGTAGAGGTTAAAGCGATACTTGAGGCTTCAAATCGGATAGGAGGTTACCAGGTACACGCTGACAAGGTGAGAAGAGTGGGAATTCCAATTCTGCTGCAGCATACAATTTTGAGAGCGATTGGAGAGGAGTCCGTGAGGGGAGCTGTCATTTCCAAACTTGATGAAAGATGGAGCCCGATTTCGGGAACGGAGAGGGAACTTGTCGTTGACACGATCTGCATCGCAGTGGGACTTTTACCATCAATAGAACTAGCAGCTCAGGCCGGCTGCGAAATGAAGTATGTCCAAGAACTTGGAGGTTATGTCCCTCTCAGAGACGAGGACATGAGAACATCGATAGATGACATATTTATAGCAGGTGATGCTGCCGGGATTGAAGAAGCAACTACGGCCATGATTGAAGGACAAATTGCAGGTTTAGCAGTGGTGAGTGACCTCACCAAGAATAGCATTCAAGAGAGATTGAAGTATCTTAAGGATACTCTCAGGAAATTCAGAAGCGGTCCTACTTCTTCAAAAACAAGAGCCGGTCTCTCTAAACTTGGAAGCAAGTTTGAGGAAGTGTCATTCACAAATGGTAATCAGAATGATTTCACCAAGTATACGGGTAAGATGCGACCATTAATTGAATGCTTCGAAGCAATTCCCTGTAATCCTTGTGAAACAAGTTGCCCGGCTGGTGCCATAAGCATCGGTGATAATATCAACAGTAGACCGATCATAGATTATTCAAAGTGTACTGGATGTGGCATCTGTGCAACTACTTGTCCGGGGCTTGCCATTTTCATGTTTAGAGAGAACAAGGATGGCACGTGTTCTGTTGGAATTCCTTACGAATTCCTTCCACTTCCTGCTGACGGACAATATGTAACAGCTCTGGGAAGAAATGGAGAGACAATTTGCAAGGCGAAGGTAGAAAAAGTGGTCAAATCGGCGAACAAAACAAATCTTGTCTATATAAGCGTTCCCCGCGAGTATGCTTCAGATGTCCGACATATCTTGGTGCCCTCCAAAGAATCAGGGGCTATGGTCTGTCGGTGTGAAGAAGTAACGGTTGATCAAGTAAGAAAGGCAATTAAAGATGGTTATACAGACTTTGAAGAGCTGAGGCGATACCTGAGAATCGGTATGGGGCCATGTGGTGGGAGAACTTGCAGGCTAAACACCCTCATGATTCTGTCAGAGGAAACCGGGGTACCTGTCGAAAGACTTTCTCCAGGTGTCTTCAGGCCGCCCTCAATACCGGTTAGTTTCAAAGCACTTGGTGAAGGCAGAGTTGATGGTTATGAGGAGTAAATACAAAGTAGTGATAATAGGAGGGGGAATCGTCGGAACGGCGACTGCCTTCTATCTTGCGAAGAGCGGCTTGAATGATGTTGTTGTTATTGAAAAAGAGTATCTTTCGTCGGGTTCAACTGGACGGTGTGGGGGTGGAATAAGGCAACAGTGGTCTGAAAAGTCGAATGTGAGACTCGCAATTAGAAGCGTCAAACACTTCAAGGAATTCCAAAAGGAAGTAGGATTTGATATTGAGTACTTTCAGGGTGGATATTTGCTTCTTGCATACACAGACGAAGAGGTTTCTCTCTTTGAAAAGAATACCAAGATGCAACGGGAAGAGGGACTAGATGTCTTAATGCTTTCGGCAAAAGAAACCGCAAAGAGATTTCCGCTGATAGATTTAAAAGGTATAAAGGCTGCCGCTTACTGTCCAAGTGATGGTCATGCCAATCCTCACTTAACAACTTTTGCTTACGCACACGCCGCCAAAGCGATGGGAGTTGATTTTTCAACTCACACAACCGCGCTGAGAATCTTAACTCAAAACGAAAGAATAACCGGTGTAGTAACCGACAAGGGGAAAATTGAAGCTGAAATCGTTGTTAACGCTGCCGGTGGATATTCCCGAGAGGTAGGGGCAATGGCTGGCATTGATCTGCCAACAGAATCTTATAAACACCAGATATTTGTTACAGAACCGCTGGAACATATGCTAGATCCGCTTGTCATAAGTTTTGAGAACAATTTCTACATAAGACAGACAAAGTCTGGAAATTTCATTATGGGTCAGGGTAGCAAGGACGAACTTCCTGGTCACAATATCGAGCCGACTTGGACCTTCATTTCGGAAATGACTAAGAAAATGCCAGGGATTTTCCCATTTCTCAGGAACGTTAGAGTGCTTAGACACTGGGCCGGTCTTTATAATATGTCTCCTGACGCGAGGCCCATAATTGACCGATCCAAAGATTTAGAGAATTTCTTCTATGCAGTCGGATTCTCAGGACATGGATTTATGCTGGCCCCAGCAGTAGGAGAGGCAGTTGCCGAGTGGATCATATACGGCGAGCCAAGGAGCGCCGATCTTTCAGATCTCAGCCTTGAGAGATTTGAACATGGCATCACCAAAGAAAGAAACGTAGTGTAGGAGGTAATTTCTATGTTTGATGTTACGGATTTCCAGATAATTCCACCATTCAAGAATGAACCATATATCGACCCTTCAGATCCAGAAGTAAGATCCCAGATGATGTTAGCTTTTGAAAGAATTCGTTCTCATGAAAGAAACTACGACTTGTTTATTGGAGGAAGATATCTTTCGACTGAATCCAAAATAGTCTCGAAAAATCCTGCAGATCCCGATGAAGTAGTAGGAACGGTTTCAAAAGCTACTAGAGAGATCGTTGACAAAGCGATTGATGCTGCTTATTTCGCTTTCAAGAGCTGGAGCCGAATGCCTGCTTCAGAAAGAGTAGTCCCTTTTCTGAAAGCTGCGCAAATAATGAGAGATCGACGATACGAATTAGATGCTACGATGATTCTTGAGGTGGGCAAGAGCTGGATAGAAGCCGACGCAGATCTAGCCGAAGCCATCGATTTTCTAGAATACTACTCTCGTGAAGCGCTTAGATATGGACAATCTCAGCCCGTTGTTCAAATTCCCGGCGAATACAATGAGCTCAGATATATTCCTCTTGGTGTCGGCGTGGTAATCCCACCCTGGAATTTCCCCAGTGCAATAATGGCCGGTATGACAACTGCGGCCGCAGTATCCGGAAACTGTGTTTTGCTTAAGCCAGCATCTGATGCTCCGGTTATCGCCGCAAAGTTCGTAGACATTTTAAGGGAAGCAGGACTTCCAGATGGTGTGGTCAACTATGTACCAGGTTCAGGTAGTGAAATTGGCGATTATCTTGTTGAACACCCTTTGACCAGGTTCGTATCATTCACTGGCTCCAAAGAGGTCGGATTGAGAATCAACGAGTTGGCTGCGAAACATCAAAAGGGCCAGAAATGGATAAAGAGAGTGATACTCGAGATGGGCGGCAAGGACTGTGTAGTGGTAGATGAAACGGCAGACACCGATGCCGCGTCGACTGGAGCTGTAGCCAGTGCGTTTGGTTTTCAGGGGCAGAAATGCTCTGCAGGATCACGGATCATCGTTGTTCGTGAAGTCTATGACGAGATGGTTAAGCTGGTGAAGCAGAAAACGGAAGCTCTAACCATTGGAGATACAACCGATCCCAACATTTACATGGGGCCGGTTATAAACGAAAGTGCTGTGTCAAAGATACTCCGCTACATTGAACTGGGAAAGAAGGAAAGCAAGCTTATAACTGGCGGTAATCGTTTGAAACGCAGGGGATATTTCATAGAACCTACTGTATTTGCCGACGCATCACCAACAGCAGCAATTGCACAGGAAGAGATATTTGGGCCTGTAACCGCCATAATAGAGGCGCGCGATTTCGACCATGCGATAGCAATCGCCAACGGTACTGAATATGGTCTAACTGGAGCCTTCTACAGCAAGAGAAGAGACAGAATTGAAAAGGCAAAGACAGAGATTCACGTTGGAAATCTCTACTTCAACAGAAAGTGTACCGGAGCGCTTGTGGGCGTCCAGCCATTTGGAGGGTTTAATCTGTCCGGCACTGATTCTAAAGCGGGCGGAAGAGATTACTTACTACTTTTCCTTCAGGGAAAATCCATCAGTGAGAAGATACTTTAGATTCGACTGTAGAAAAAAAGGTCTCCCGTCAGGGAGACCTTTTTCATCTAACTTCACGTCTTATTCTGCAACTCTCTTAACCGAAATAGTTCCACTTAGATGAATAGTGATAGTTGAATCCGAAGGTGCTTCATAGTCGTAAATCGCAAACCAATCTATATCTTCGGCCGTTCCACCGTTGATTATTTCTAGTATCATATCTAGTGCAGCGGATTCGCCAGAATGCAACCTGAAAGTGTTTTCGCCGGGATAAATTAAACCGCTGAAAAGCTTGCGATCGCTTATTAAATCAGGATCGTTGAAAAAATCCAGGAATTGTTCTTCTGAATGTCTCTCTCTGAAGACATAGAAGTCAATATCAATAGAGCCTTCTGAATCAGGGTTCTCTGGTACCCATTCTACTCTAGCTTTGATCTCCATACCGGTGATTACGAAGTTATCTGGAAGATTCAACTGGGTTTCTTTTTCGGCCTCTTGGATTATCTCGTCGAGCGATGGGACTGTCTCGGTTCCGAAAGCAAAGCCAGATAACGGCAATATACTCCCGGGGAGTTCAAATTCGATGGGTTCTATCAATCCTTCGCCAACTGGGATCGGCACCGAAATTACATACAGACAAGAACTCCCCAGAAAAATAATCAAAATAACCGACAAAAAAAGCAAGAGTCTTTTCATATTGGATTTCTCCTCCCTCTCTTCATTCCAAAAGAACACTCGAAAACGGTCATTCAATAATGGAGTAGATTTCTTTTGTTATCTCTTCGGTAAGTTTATCCTTTACGTCCAAAGCCTTTAGGTTATCTCTCAGCTGTTGAACCTTGCTGACTCCGAGTATTATTGAACTGACGTTTTCATTCTTCAAAATCCAGGCAAGTGCAAGCTGAGCAAGCTCAGTGTCGAGTTTCTTCGCAACGGCGGCAAGTCTTTCCACCTTTTTTAGATTCTCACTCGAAAAGAGCTTGCTCTCTTCCAGATGCTTCTTCAAACCGGGAAACTTTGCCAATCTACTGTCTTCCGGGATTCCTTTGTTGTATTTACCTGTCAGAAGGCCGCTCGCCAGGGGACTCCAGACGGTAAGCCCTAACCCATACTTCTCGTAAATCGGTCGATACTCCGACTCTACTCTTTCCCTCACAAACATGTTATACTGCGGCTGCTCGACAACCGGGTGAATTGCATTCAGCCTGTCGGCTACTTTATGGGCTTCTTCGAGCTCTTTGGAGCTCCATTCAGATGTTCCCCAGTAGAAAGCGAGACCATTTCTTACGATGTAATCCATCCCAAGGACCACTTCCTCCATTGGAACCTCCGGATCTGGCCTGTGAGCAAACAGAATGTCAACATAATTCAACTGGAGTCGTTTTAGAGAATTCCAGGTCCCCTCAAGTAGATGCTTTCTTGAGAGTCCCTTTTGATTTGGTTTGTTTCCTCCCCAAAAGATCTTCGTTGAAACAACTACTTCTTCCCGCTTGAATTCCTTCAGAATTTCGCCCATCATCGACTCTGCCATTCCGCTGGCATATGCTTCAGCAGTGTCGAAGAAGTTTATTCCAGCTCTGTACGCCTCTCTCATCGCCTCTCTTGCATTGTCTATATCTAGCTGAGCCCCAAAGGTAAGCCATGAACCAAGACTTAACTCACTTACAAGAAGGCCACTTTTACCAACTTTGCGATACTCCATTCAAATCATACCTCCCTTTTTAATTCCGATATAGATTGTTTTAATTATATCATCTAAGAATCGTCACGAGAGTTATTATACTTATGTATTTAAACGATAAATCTGTTAGCAGGATGGATTTTCTTTTTTCTCTGATAAACTTGGTATGAAAGAGAATCGAAGATGCCTATTTCTGTTGGAAAGAGAAAGCTTAAGTACCAGCTTTGGGATTCCCGAAGTATAAAGTTGATCTATCCTGCTCATTCGACTTCTGTGTGGTCACTTGGCCACAACAGGATATAAGTGTTGGAATCGATGGAAATTCGAACGAATGGCGGAAGATCTTTTCCGAAGATCAGTAATGGAATTTGGTGCTTGCGCTCATTCAAAATCTATATAGTTCTCAGAAATCACTAATGAGAGTTGAGGGATTTTTTTGCTGTATGTGCAAAACTCTCGATTTACTTTAGATGTAACTGATTGAAGTAATGTAATGGCTGCCAAGGGAGGCGGAATGACACTTTTATGAATACCTTCTGATGGTCGTCAGTGTTTGGAGGTGACTCGTAGTTGATACTCAATGTTGTTCTGATTGCACTTGTGATTCTGCTTGCAGCGTTTATTCTCATGTCCAGGCGAAAGACCAGCTTCAGGACAGAATCGATAATTCACAAAGTGGAGAGAATCTCGGAACTGAGTACTGCGAGGATGACAACGCTTCTGATTTTCGAACCTGAGCGGGAAAGCCTTGTTCCCGGAACATTTCAGCGGTTTATTTTCATTGTTCCCTTTCAGGTAAGGGGTTATGTAGACCTAAGAAAGTTGAAAGAGGATTCAATCGAAATCCATGAAGGTGAAGCAAGAAGGATTAAGCTGATCCTGCCTTCTCCAAGACTCGAAGTTACAATTCCTCAGAGTAAGATTCCCGATATTAGGGTAATCAACCAGAGTGGTGTTTTGACAAGGATCTTTGGAAACAAAGATATGTTGAAGATTTTTCAGTCTTACAGCGACAAAATAGAAAAGCAGGCACTTCAGAACGCCTCAGAAATGGGAGTTGAAGAGACATCTAGAGAAAGCGCAAGAAACTTCTTCCACGGTCTCTTCCTCGGAATGGGGTTTGACGAAGTTGTTGTTCTGTTTGAGCAGGATAACTCATTAGAAACTAATGTGGAAATTGAGAAAGCTGGCAATCAAAGAAAGGAGATTAATTAATATAAACTTTACTCGTAGTCCTTTGGATCACTATCAGCAGATATATTGAAAGAAGGCAATCGTGAGAAAGGAGGAGAAATAATGAAGAGATGGATGATATATCTACTCATTGCCGCAGTTGCCGTGGCAATCGTTCTGATTATTGCACTTCCCGCGCTCCTAAACAAAGAACCGAAACTGCAGTTTCCAGTTCATGTAGTGAATCAGGGCGAGAAGCTATCTGCAAATCTGAAGCCGTTCGTTATCGATGAAAAAATCGATGAAGTAGTTCTTGAACTGGTAGAAGGTCCCGGCACAATATCCGGTTTTTCCTATGTATTCGAACCAGGCTTCTCCTATGAGGGAGAAGTTCGTGTAAGTATAAGGGCAACCGACAAGAAGGGAAAGAGTTCTCAGCAAGAAATGCTGATAAACGTAGTTAGAGTGAACCGCCCACCGGAAATAGACACTTCTCCTATCGTAGTTCGCGAAGGTGAAACAGTGACTATCGACTTGAACTCGCTAGCAGTTGATCCAGATGGTGAAGAACTTGAATTCTCCGTTCAAGGCCCAGGGGAGCTTCACGGAAGTGCTTACATTTACTCTCCAGGCTACAGTGATTCCGGTAAGACGGTTTTGAGAGTACTGGCGAAGGACCCAAATGGAAACGAAACAGCACGAGATATCGAACTTGAAGTAATCGATGTTAACGCCCCGCCTGTTTTGCAGCTCGAGAATCAGATCGTTAATGAAGGAGAGGTTCTCTCGGTTGATATTTCTTCAAAGGTAGTCGATGAAGATAACGACAAAGTGGTCCTTTCTCTAGAAGAAGGTCCGGGAGAGATTACGGAAGGAGTGTTCACTTACGAGCCATCATACTCGGATTCCGGAACTGAAACCGTTAGAATCAAGGCATCAGACGGCTCGGGTAACGATGTCTTTTCAGGCTTCGAAATCCTCGTAATAGACGTGAACCGCCCGCCAAAGTCCTTGCTTAGCGACATGAACGTGAATGAAGGAGAGTCCCTTTCTTTCGATTTGCTTTCCAGGGTTGTCGATCCAGATGGAGATAACGTGACCTTCAGCCTAGAGGGACCTGGAGAGATCGTTGACGGATCTTACATATACAATCCAGATTACTCAGATGCAGGGGACAAATCGGTCGTATTAATTCTCGAAGATGAAAAAGGAGCAACAAACACGGCTTCTTTTATGGTTAGAGTCAATGATGTCAACAGACCTCCTCAAATATCTATTCCCGATCAATCGGCGAAAGAGGGAGAGCAGTTGAAAATATACCTGAAGGGTTTCATTTTCGATCCCGATGGAGATGAGGTCACCTTCGAAATCGCAGACGGACTGGGCTTCATTGAGGATGACCATTATCTATTCACTCCTGACTTCGATTCCGAAGGAATACATGAAGTGACACTAACGGCAAAAGATAATAAAGGACTTGAAAGCGTAGGGTTCTTCAAAGTCACGGTAGAAAACGTAAACAGATCGCCCGTAACGTTATCACCTTCGATAAACACCAGCATCATGGAAAGCTTCACTCTTGACCTCGATCTGGGAAGTCTTTTCGTTGACCCTGACGGAGATGATCTTCAATTCGAAGTGGAAGGCTATGGTATAGTCGTCGACAACAGCTATCAGTACTCTCCAGGGTACAACGACAAGGGAGAGAAGGTTGCAACTGTAACTGCCACAGATCCTTACGGACTGTCAGATAGCTTGGTGATCAGAATCGATGTCAAAGACAGGAATAGAAACCCAGAATCGTCAATAGAAGAGATGAAAACCTCGATACATGAAGGCTCTTCCTTGAAAATCGATCTTCGACCCCTGTTCTCAGACCCAGACGGAGACGAATTGATATACAGTCTCAGTGGTATCGGAGAGATTGAGGGCAGTAACTACTCGTACTCACCGGGCTATGACGAGGCGGGGGAGAAAAACGTTATTGTTACGGCTTCTGATAACAACGGAGGAAGTCTTTCTCTACCAATAATCATATCTGTAATAGATGTCAACAGACCTCCTCAAATATCTATTCCCGATCAATCGGTGAAAG